>JAMFSL010000020.1 GCA_026225275.1 Puia dinghuensis | reverse complement strand
TTCCTGTAATCGTACCATAGAGGAATTGAAATTTTAATGATTAAGAAGAGGTTACATCGATGATAGCGCCTGTAATCGTACCATAGAGGAATTGAAATGGAAAATACATATCCCGTTGAGAATTCAGCCAGTAGCCTGTAATCGTACCATAGAGGAATTGAAATTATGTATTGCCAGCTGCGGGCGTCGGAGCGCTGCCCTATAATCGTACCGTAGAGGAATTGAAATTTTTCATCAAGGGTAAAGACCGCCATCGGTGGCAATCCTGTAATCGTACCATAGAGGAATTGAAATTTCCATGTCTCTCCTCCTTTGTTATTTCCCCATGCAGCTGTAATCGCACCATAAAGGAATTGAAATTATTTATGCAGGAGTTGTTCGATTTGCTTTAAACTTGCTGTAATCGCACCATAGAGGAATTGAAATGTATCAACCGCACCGGTGTACCAACCGTTGTACATGCTGTAATCGCACCGTAGAGGAATTGAAATAAAAGCCGGTTTCTCGAGGTATACGCCCCCAAGTCCTGTAATCGTACCATAGAGGAATTGAAAAAGACTATAACTGGCCTATCAAAATGAGAACATTAAATCATGAATGCACATTATCTCAATCCCGGCAATAAAAATGTAATAAAATGATACAGATTCGTAATCACAACCCCATGCTGCGTCGTGAAAGTATCGCTGCCGGGCGTAATGACATATTTATACTTTGGCTGCAGGTCTTCCGTACAACTGATAAACCCCCTGGAAACATTGGGCGTATTGCTGAGCTTGATCTCTATACAAGCCAACGGCGTAATGCCCTTCACCAGTAATAGGTCACACTCAGCGCCTGCTTGTGTCCGATAATAGAAAAGTTCCAGATCGAATGAGCGTTGCTGATAGATTTGCTCAATTACATAACCTTCCCACGAACCGCCCACACCCGGATGCCCGAACAGGGAATCCAAATCAGGTATGTACAATAATCGATGCAACAGGCCGGTATCACGTATATATACTTTAGGGGATTTGATCAATCTCTTTTTTGCATTAACGAACCAAGGCGGCAAACGACGAACAATGTAGCCTCCTTCTAAAAAGGAAATATACCGGAGGACCGTCGGAGCAGTGACTCCTAAGGAACGGGCGAAAGTTTCAGCATTCCAAATGTTGCCATTAGCGTGAGCCAGCATGCTCCAAAAATTGCGCAGGATAACCGGAGAGAGCTCCACCCCGAATAAATAGGCAAGATCCCTTTCTATATAACTGCGAATGAAATCATTCAGCCAATTCTTGCTATCCTCGTCTGTTGCTGCAATTAAAGCATTCGGAAAGCTACCCCGGAACCAATTTATTCTAAAATCAATATCTTCAGGTAATTCGAGCAAACCAATACCAGTCAGTTCCATGTAGGCAATACGTCCCGCCAGGGATTCTGAAACACCTCTAATTAATAATGGCGACGCGGAACCCAATAAGATAAACCGTCCCGGAATTCTGTGTTCATCGATCAAAGGACGCAAAATGGAGAATAGCTGCGGCATGCGCTGTACTTCATCCAGGATGACGCAAGTGTCCTCGAAAGATTGAAGATACGTGTATGCATCGGTCAATTTTTGGTAATCTAGAGGGTTTTCGAGGTCTAGGTAGTGATAGCCTGATTTCTGCCCGGCAATAGTCTTGGCCAGGGTAGTCTTTCCTACCTGTCTCGGTCCCAGGATGGCTATAGCTGGGGACCTCGTCAATGTTTTTTCTACAACCAACTGCAATAACCGGGTTATCATCTTCACAATAAATTATTTGTTAATATATTACAAAGATAGAAAAACAACCTAGTAAATGCATAGTTTGTTTTTTGATTTACTATATTTCCGAAAATCACTATTTAGTAACTATTCAAAAATGCTCTTTACAAAGAGCAAAAACACGAATAAATTGCTCTTTATAGAAGCAAAATAAAATAAAATCGATTTAAATATAGCCTAACTAATTGAAAATGAAGCGGCTGCCTTTTGCCGGCAAATGGAGCACGCGGCTAAGAGTGGGATAGTCCATCGCTTTTAGCTGGGCTTTGGTGTAGGTTGTTACTACGGACCCGGTTGTACTTGTCACTGTAATATTTGCCGGAGCAATGACGTAACGGTAATTGTAGCCGGTGAAATTGAATCCGGAGGTAGCCCTAGCGGCTGGAGCGAGTGAGGATAGCTCGATGTAACCCACCCCAAAATTCTCTTGCAGTACGGTGCCGGCGATGGCGATGGTTGTATCGCCATTAGCATCATAAAACTGGATGTAACCAATGATCAGATCCTGATCGATAACGGCGTTGGTGAGGGCGGGGGCGCTGAGCGTATCGACATAATCGGTGTCAGCGGAGTTGACGGGGTCTAAATAGGGAGTCGCTGTGAGGCTCATCCAAGGCGAATATTCTATTATGCTGTCTGTCCCCTGAGGACCGGTAGCGCCGGCCGCGCCTGCTGCCCCCGCTGCGCCTGTCGGGCCGATGGGTCCGGCCTGCGAACAGGCCACCATCATCAGAGCAAAGGATGCGACCAGGACAATCGAGGGTAAGCTTAGATTTTTCACCGGACTAAGTTAAGGAAAATTTTAAAATGATTCACTGAAACTGGCTACTGTCGAGGATGCCGTCTATTTGCCTTTTTGTAGTATCATCCATATACAGGTAGGTAATGCCGAAGTCATACCCTTTGTACAACTTCGACAACATATACATGTTGAATACTGTTTTGTCTTCTACCTTGACGTTAATATGAAATTGATCGAACTCTAACGCGCCAACCGTACCGGTACTAGAATTAGTGTCTACTTTAGCAGTCGGCATTTGATCAAGAAATGTTTTATAGATAATTTCCTTTGCCGCCTGAATGGCAGTAGCAAAGTCTCCATCTTTTGTGGTGTCAAACGGTGTAATGGTCGCGTTAAAGGTATTGTGACCTTTGGAAGCATTGATCAATGTTTTGGTGGTTGAAGCATCCACTTTCAAATCATTGGATTTTTCAATGGCCTTTACACCCTCCTCGGTTTGAGCTGCGATCTTAGCTGAATCCGCCACCTTGAATTCCGGCGGCACGGTGATGGTCCAACCCACCTCTTTCATTGTATATGTCTTGCTTTCCTGGTGAGGAGAGGAGCATCCGGCCATCAGCATGATGCTGATGAAGGAGAGATTTCGGCTAAAAGTATTCATTGTCAGATGAGTTTTAAATTTTATGGTGATCATGTTTATTCGATTGATCATGTTTATTCGAGTGATCGGGTTTATTCGATTGATCGGGTCTATTCGACTACATGGATGGTACCTGCTCCATTATAAGAATGATATTCTCCATTGTACATGGCGTCGGCGCTGACGGGTCCCATGCGGTAAGTGCCGGGTGAAACGGCGCGAACGGCATAGTAGTAGACCTGGCGCATGGAATGAAGGTTGACGAAGAGATTGATCCGGTCGTCGCGGACATCGAGAGCGGTAGGCTTGCTTTCATCTTTTACCCAGTCCATCCCCGGAATGTCTTTTGTGCGAGGGTTTTCAATCTCGAAGCCGGCCGGCAGCATATCGGTGACGACGATATTATCGACATCGGTACTGAAGGTCCTTTCCAGTGTAACCTGTACGATGACGAGGTCATTTTGTTTGAAGGTTGTGCCACTGATGATCCGGCCGTAGCGATCGTAGAAGCGCTTGCGTACTTTCAGGTAGCTGTCTTCTTCTTTGACGGCGCCACTCGCACTGATCCCTTCCGTCTCCCAGAAGTAATAAAGCTTACCGTTGCCATGGGTGTTGATCGTTACATGGGGGGTGGAGCCGCTATTGGATACGCCGTCGAGGTCTTTGGTTGTTAGTTTGAGCGGATTGCCATCCATGGTGCCGACCTTGTGGCCATCGACTTCTACATCGGCGGTTACGGATGAGCCGGCAGCTTGTCGCGCTATCTTGCCCAACCCCAGCACACTGAAGGCCAGCTCTTGGGTACTGAACCAGGTCCGTTGTTTGAGCTTGTCCATCACATGCCGGGCCATGACGGGTATCTGGGCATTACCGGGATCGGCATCGACCAGGACGTCGAGGGCGAGAGATTCGTCGCGGATGTCGGACGCAAAACAGCCACCCGATTGGGCCACTGCCTCTTCGCCGGCAAAGCTGGCGGGTAGGAATTCGCTGAAACTGCGTCTATCACCAGCCAGAGCGTATGCCGCCGATAACATATAGCGACAATCGAGGGCCAGCATGGAAGGATTGGCCTTATAATAATTCATGACGGATATGTTGGGTTGCCCGGCCAACGCCAGCACATACAGACCATAGACCACTTCCTCAGGGGCGATCCGTCGGTTCTGATCCCGATTATAATAGTAGGTCACCAGCTCGCGGTTCTTAAGGCGATTGTTGATATAGCCCAGCATGGTCGACAGCAGGCCCTTTTCGACATCGAAGCCCGCCTTCTGCGCCTCCAACAGGAAATGTGCGGCATAAATCGTCGCCCACCAATTCTCTGTCCCCTCATCATCCCATAAGGTGACGGCGCCATTATACAACTGCCGCATTTTTATTTTCCGGATGGCATCCTGGATATTGGTATTGGCAAAGGCGCGCTGGCTGGCATCGACATTGCGACTGCGGACCAGATCGGCTATATCGCCAAAGTATAACTGCGGGAAGGCAGCAGAAACCACCTGCTCGGTACAGCCATAAGGATATTCGACCAGGCGGCTCAACCAGGGCCCCAACTCTGCCGCCGGGGATTTGCTAAGGACCAGCTGATAGTCGATACTGGAAGGGATATAATCGCCGATGTTCCAGTTGACCGACTGCGAAGAACCACCCGCCACCGAGCCGCTGCCGGTCGCTTTCTGCAAGGAGGCTGCCGGCCGGATGCCGATTTCCGTCTCGTCGGTGAAATGCTCGCCCTTGGCGGCGACATCGACGGAGACTTTTCCTATGCCGATGGTTGGTGCGGCGGCGAGTTTGAATACGGCACGACCTTCGCTGCCGGCGGCGATTTCGACGGATTGCTGCTGGTCACCGATCGTGCGTAAGGCACCGGTGAGTTTTAGCCGGACATCCGCAGAGCCACCAGAGGTGGTCGTATTAGTGATCGTCACGGGCATCGTGACTGTATCGCCCGGACTCATAAATCGTGGCAGGGCCGAGCTCAGTACGATGGGATCCGCCACGGTCATATTTGCCGATGTCGAGCCGAAGCTTTCATCTTTATAGGCCACCGCCATGAGGCGAACCTGGCCGGAGAACTGGGGAATATCGAACTGAAATTCCGCCTCCCCGCTACCGTTGGCCTGAGCAATGCCACTCCAATAAGAGAGCAGCTTCACCCGCTTGGACGGCATGGGGTTGACGCGTTTTTTCATATCCCAATCGGCATCACCACCGGTCGTACTCAAGGCGGCCCTCACCTCGGGAAACAATAAGGGATAGATGTCATAGGGTGTCACTTCCAATGCACGTTTGGCATAAAAATGCGCATAGGGATCGGGGGTGCTGAAATCGCTCACCTGCAATACGCCATTGTCCACAGCGGCCAGCGTCACCATGCTGCCCGGTGCAGCCTTTACCGTCACCTTTTGATGGGTATGAGAGCGGACGGCGGCCTCGGCCCGGATCTCGACGGGAATCTTTCTATCTTTTGCCTCGACTTTCACCGACAGGAAACCATGGGCGACTGTCAGCGGGATATCCGACACTTCATGCGGCTTGACGAGGGTCGCGGTAATATATACATTGGGGATATCGTCGGCGGTCAATGGCAGGGTGACGTGCGCGGTACGATGATCTACCTCTACATATTGATACGACACCACTTTGTCGGTTTCCATGGTCACAAGCATGCGTCCATCGAACGGTGTTTTGAAGAGGGCGCTTACGTTTTCGCCTGTATAGTAGCCACTCTTATCGAGGGCGATGTCGATATGGCCTTCATTATTGACTTCAAACGAATTGTTATCACCACCCCACGCGCCAAAGCTATAGAAGTCACGGCTGACATAGCTGTTGGAACCGGGTATGGAAATCCGCAGCTCATAATCGCCGGGCGACCGGGGGACGAAGCTGTATTTAGTGCTCTCGCCGCTGACGGGTACGATACTTGAATTTATTAATTTGTCTTCTTTTTGGGACTCATAGCGGAAGAACTCACCGCTCTTCGTCAGCACCGTATGGTATTCATGTTTGATGACCTGTACGCGTGCCGACGCTCCGTTCAATATTTTTTCATTGCGATCCAGCGCTATCAGCGGAAATTCTACCGCCTGGTTGAGTGGGTAAAAATAATAACCGTCATCGGCTACACCGAAGAAAACAGGCTGGGTATAGATATCCACCGACGTACTGCGACTGACGGGGCGGCCGGTCTCGTCAAAGACGGTCGAAAAGAAGAGTGCCTTCAGCACGCCTATATTCTTAAAGATCCCGGGAACCTCATATTTTTCTGTCGCATTGCCCTGTTCGTCGGTTTTGCCCTGTCTGACTGTCTTGTCGAAAAGATTGCTTTGGTCTGACAGGCTGAAATCATAGTTGTTATAGTTCTTCGGATTGAACTGATGCTGGTGAACCTGAATCTCGCATTCGTAGTTGCGATTGGCCGCCGGTGGCCCGAAGAAGTTGACCGCATGAATGTTCAACTGCGCTATATCTCCTGCCTCGAGGAGCGGCTTATCCAGCTGGACTGTCACTTTGATCCTATCGGGAACGAAGTCTTCAATCCGGAAAGGCTGGGTGGCGAGCAGTACATCATTAGAAGTATAGACTTCCAGGGAATAGCTGCCGGTGATCGCCGATTCGGCGATATCGACACTGCCATCGATCGAGCCCTGTGCGTTGAGTGTCTTGCGGAAGCTTTTCAGTTCCTTTCCATTGGGCAGGAGGAATTTCAGGAGTACAGGCAGTTCGCCGGGCGATTTCCACTGGCGGTCGCGGACGATCACCGCAAAGTTGACCCGCTCTCCCGGTCGGTAGATATCCCGTTCGGGATACACGAAGGCATCCAGTCCCGAGGGGTTGCTACGACGGCCACCCACTTCGAATCGGGAGGTATTGATGCGCGTGGTATTGAAGGGCAGATAGTTAAAGTCATCGGCCGTCCGGGCAATGACCATCGCCGGGCGAAAGCCTGCGAATTCCTTGCGGGTATAGGCGATTTCGGCTACGCCATCGGCGCCAGTGGTGCCCATACCCAGTAGCTGGTTATTCGCTCCGTAAGCCTGGACCGTGGCGCCAGCCACAGCGGCAGCGGTCTTGATAGAGTTGGCGAAAACGAGGATCTTGTCTTTCCCTTCCCGGGCGATGAGGCCGATATCGGACATCGAGACAAACCGGCTGTCGCGGACCCAGTAATCCTTCATCGACCGGATGGCGACATGATAAATGCCTTTGAATTCGGGCAGTTTATCGGTGATATTGAGATTGAGGAGGCGGTTGGTGCTGTTGTTGGCGCTTTTCGGCAGGGTGCGGGTATCTACTACCTGTTCGTAAATGACGTCGCCTAATGTGGCGTCGGTACTGTTCGAGTTGACGGGGTTTTCTTCTTCGTTTTCTGTTCCGCTGTTATCGTCCGAGCCGGCGAAGGTTTCTCTTGGCTCGTAGTTGCCTTGTCCGGCCTGGAGCAGGTTATTCTCATAGATCTTCGAGATGATAATTTTGACCTTGGGTACATTGATAATTTTAACTTCGATGTTCTGGGCACCTTTGCCGGAGAGGTAGACGCCTTTACTATTGGCAAAGCTGATACTCGGCTGGAGCTCGCCAAAGGTGACATTGGTGGAGTATTCCTCGTGCAGGACGCCGCCGATGCGGCCCCGCAATCCTTTGCTGAGACTCAGGGTATAGCTTTTGGACTGATCGAAGCCGTCACTGTGGATGACAAATCCGTTGTCCGAGGCTTCGGCGGTGAATTTGACGGCGGGGCTAAAGGAGATGGCGGCCATCAGGCCCGAGGGTATGACCTGCTGGCTGAGCTGGACATGGATAGAGCCGGTCTCGCCGTCATGTTCGGTGGTGATTTCACCTACCGTAAGGACGAAAGGAGAAGGGATGGAGGAAGAGAGTTCGATCTTTTCCTTGAGGCCGTTGGTACCACCTTCGGGTAAAAGCCCTTTGTCGACGGCGATCTTTGCGTCGAGGGTCTTATCTTCCATTTTCAGGTTGAGCAGGCGAAGGGCGATATGGTCGGAAGCCGACAGTGTCTGGAGGGTATAATTCACCGGCTGACCGCCTACCTGAATCGTCAACTTGTCCTTGAGCGAATTGGGATTGACGGGGTAGTTGAACTGGAGTTCGATCTGGGGCAGGGCGGTATTGCTGTTCTCTTCCTGCAATACCCAGGTAGCGTTAGCGTTATCCAGCTGCAGGTCGGGTGTATGGAAGACAAGATCATCGGGCTTTTTGAGGCGGCCGAATGAACTGTGCTGGAGAATGTCGTTTTTGAGGGTTGCCTTGAAGCTAGTGGCCGGAGCCAGGGGCTGGGAAGGAGAAAAGACGAGTTCATCGGGATGTTCCCAGCGAAAGCGGCCGGGTATCTTTGGTTCGAATTCGACATACTGGGTAGAGTCCCACTGATCGAGCATCGAGTCTTTGACCAGCGGCTGGTTGAAACGGAAGGTCAGGTTGCCCAAGACGGGTACTTCTTCTTTGGCATTGGTGTAGTCGAGGCTGACGGTGCTGCGGTTACACGCGGAAAAAACGAGGAGGGCGATGGTGAGGGGCATTAGGATGGCGAGCATGCCGGATCGGTTAGGCATAAAGAGGTCCAATTGAGGTTTATTTAATAACGACGTTAATATACGAAATTAGCATAATGGGGCACGGATATAAGAAATCCTTAACACGGTGGGCCATACGGATTGCGGTAACGGTCTCGTGCAGTTTTTTATTGTTCCTGTTACTTAACCTTGTCTTTCCCCTACCCGACCGGATCGAATATTCGACCATTGTGACCGATGACAAAGGTGAGGTGGTGCATGCTTTTCTCACGAAGGATCAGCAATGGCGGATGAAGACGGAATTGAGTGAGATCTCTCCCTTATTGAGGAATACGATTGTTCAAAAAGAGGACAAGTATTTTTATTATCATCCGGGGGTTAATGCTTTGGCGATGATGCGGGCGCTGGCGGGGAATATCATCCATATGCGGCGGACATCGGGCGCCAGCACGATTACCATGCAGGTGGCGCGGTCGCTGGAACCTAAGCGGCGGACTTACTGGAATAAGCTGGTGGAGATCTTCCGGGCATTTCAATTGGAATACAAATATAGTAAGAGCGAAATTCTGCAACTGTATCTCAATAAGGTGCCGTATGGGGGGAATATCGAGGGGGTAAAGTCGGCTTCCATCCTTTATTTTAAGAAGAATCCCGATCACCTCTCACTGGCGGAGATCACTGCCTTGTCTATCATTCCTAACCGGCCTTCTTCGCTGGTGATGGGGAAGAACAATGACAAGATCGTCGCTGAGCGTAATAAGTGGCTCCGGCGCTGGGCCCGGGAGAAGGTCTTTTCCGCCAGAGAGATCGAGGATGCGCTGGCCGAGCCGCTGACGGCGACGCGGGGGACCGTGCCGGGGTATATTCCACAGCTGGCTTTGAAGCTGAAGAAAAAGGGGGGGGACATTATCCATACTACCATCGAGATGAATACCCAGCTCAAGATCGAGAAGCTGGTCAAAGACTATTCCCGGACGCTGGCCTTGAAGAATATCCGCAATGCGGCGGTGATCGTGATCGACAACCAGACGCACCGGGTCGTGAGCTATGTGGGGAGTGCCGATTTCCATGACTCGCTGGATGGCGGGCAGGTGAATGGGGCCATGGCGGTCCGGGAACCGGGCAGTACGCTGAAGCCATTATTGTATGGTCTGTGTATCGATGCGGGGTTGCTGACGCCGAAGATGACGATCTCGGATGTGCCGATCAATTATGATGGTTTTGCGCCGGAGAATTATGATCGGAAGTTCAATGGGTGGGTGTCGATGGAATACGCTTTGGAACATTCGTTGAATATCCCGGCTGTTAAGAGCCTGAAGGCTTTGGGTAAGGATGTGCTGATCCGTCAATTGTCGCTGTGTGATTTTCGCCAGGTGGCCCGGGACCGCAACAAGCTGGGCCTGTCGATGATCCTGGGGGGGTGTGGGGCTACGCTGGAGGAGATGACGGGGATGTATTCGATTTTCGCTAATGAGGGGAGGTATGTGAGGCCGATGTATACGACGGATGATACCGCGGGGGTTTTGATGCGCAATGCCTGGAGCCGCGCCGCTGGGAAGGGGACAACTTTACAGGGCGAGCGAATTCTAAGTCCGGCGGCTACTTTTATGATCAATGAGGTCTTGTCGAAGGTGAGCCGGCCGGACTTTCCGTTGCAATGGGAGAGTACGGAGCATCTGCCGAAGATCGCCTGGAAGACCGGGACTTCTTATGGCCGGAAAGACGCCTGGAGTATCGGCTATAACAAGCGCTATACGGTGGGGATCTGGGTAGGGAATTTTTCGGGGCTGGGCATTCCGGAGCTGTCGGGAGCGAATGTCGCCACTCCCCTACTGTTTACGGTCTTCAATACGATAGATTACGATGATGACGACTCCTGGTTCAGCCAACCGGATGATTGCGATATCCGCATGGTCTGCACGGAGACGGGGTTACCGCCGGCCGATTTCTGCACGCACGTCGTGATGGATTATTTTATCCCGCTGGTGTCGCCGACCAAAAAATGCGACAATATGCAGGAAGTGTACATTTCGGCGGATGAGAAGATGTCTTACTGCCGCACCTGCCTGCCGGAGGGAGGTTATAAGAAGAAGTGGTATAAGGTGATCCCGCCGGAGATGAAGGATTATTATGATGTCAATAAGATTTCCTATGCGCTGATCCCGCCTCATAATCCCCGGTGTGAAAAGGTCTTTGCGGAAGAGGGGCCGATGGTCATTTCACCTGCGAACGGGAGTGAGTATCTGATCAACCGGAAAGATCCTGAGCCTTTGCAGCTGCGGTGTCATGTGGCTAATGATGTGGGGAAGGTGTACTGGTATATTAATGATCAATTTTATAAGGCGGGGGATGCGGGGGGGATGCAGTTTTTTGTGCCGTCGGAGGGGCCGGTGAAGATTTCGTGTACGGATGATAAGGGGAGGAATACGAATATAAGGATCAGGGTGAGGTATGTGGATTTGTAGGGGGATCAGGCGGACCAGTTGCGATAGACACCGATCATTTTCCAGCCTTTCGACGTGAGATGAAAGATATAGGTCGAGCCGAGGCCACAGCGGCCGCCGCAGACCATGTTGAGGTCGATGACGGCGTACTGGCCATCGTCGGTGAATTGGGGCAGGGAGAAGCTGAAGACGAGATGCTTTGGTGGATTGCCGCCGTCGGGCGGGTTTAGCGAAAGAATAGAATCGGCTTGGAGGTGGTTGATGAGCGTGGCGGTTGGCATTGCATGCTGCTTCCAAAAATAGGGATACCGGGACAAGTATACTTTTTCTGACAGTTCGTTGAGGATGCTGATCGGCACCGGTTCGAGCAGGTGATATTGAGCCCATTCGTCGTAATCGTAACGGACGAACCGGCATGTGTCGGTGCCTCCTAAAAGGTAATAGGAGGATTGAGAACTGTCGACTACGGTGTGACAGATGGCATTGACGAATTCTTCGGGGGATGGGATTTTCTCCTGGGCGCGGGCCCCTGCACCATTCATGAGAACAAGGAACAGGGAAAGAAGCCTGTTGAGCATGTTACAATGATCGGGAAAAGAACGTTAAGGGGAAGCTAAAACGCCGCCCGGGCGGGAGATACCATCAATCCTCTTTATGGATGCTGCCGATACCGTTGGCATGCTGGCTGACATTGGTAGCATTTCCTTTATAGTGAATGCTGCCCACGCCATTGACCTCGGCTTCCAGCTTTACGCTGGCGAACACATCAGCCGAACCGACGCCGGATACATCGACCTTTGTATTTTCCGATTGCAGGTCATAGCAATGGGTGGAGCCGACACCCGACAGTTCGATATCGACATTTTTGGCCTGTCCTTTCAGATAAGCCGAACCGGCGCCGCTCAACGTGCAAACCACCGACGGCGCGTTCACTTCCATCCGGATATTGCCTGCACCGCTGAGGCTGAGTCTCAACTCATCGGAATTGGTGACTTTCGTCTGCCCGACAATATCACCGGCACCTGACGCATCGATGGAATTGAAGTCAGGCGATGTCACATAAATTTTGAGATCACCGGAGGGATCGAGATTAACATGGGACCGATCGCGGATGATGAGGCGGTCGCCTTCCTGGTCGATCTCTATATAAGGCAGAAGGTTATCATCGCCTTCCACTTTTACGCCGGCCGGTTCGCCCTGGATGATATACACGTCAGCCGAGGCACTACAATCAACGTTTTTGAAGCCGCTGACATTATGCTCTTCGGTTTTGATGTTGCCGTTGCCTCTGAGTCTTTTGCCCATGAAATGATGGCACGCGGTAAGGAAGAAGGGGAAAATGAGTAAAAGGAGGGTAAACTGACGTAACCGATAGGAAGGCGGGTGTGTGTTATTCATGTCGTAAGTTTGGTTTTGGTCGCCCACGAAAGTTAAACTTTTCTGTGGGATTTGGAAATTGTTCTTTGGCGGGGGGTGCGGGGGGCTGCGGGATTTTTTCTACCTTCGCGTCACCATGACGGAAAAGATTCTAATCCTCGACTTTGGCTCCCAATATACTCAATTGATCGCCAGGGCTGTACGTGAGGCTAATGTGTATTGCGAGATCATTCCCTATCATCAAACCGTTGAATTCGATGCCGGCCTGAAGGGCATCATTCTTTCCGGCAGTCCCGCCTCGGTGAATGACAAGGACGCGCCTATGGTGGATATTCCGGCGCTGCATAGCCGGCTGCCGGTGCTGGGGATCTGTTATGGGGCTCAGCTGACGGCCAAATTATTCGGCGGAAGCGTCGCCAAAAGCAATAAGCGGGAGTATGGAAGGGCGCTGATGCACAAACAAAAAGAAAACGTACTGTTAAACGACGTTGTTGAGCTTTCACAGGTATGGATGAGCCATGCCGACACGATATTGGAATTACCCGAAGGATTCGAAGTGCTGGCCAATACGGAGAATATTCCTTATGCGGCGTTCAGGAAGGTGGGGCGCGATGAGGCTGTGGCGGCCGGGGCGGGGGGCGAAAAGCCTTTGTACTGTCTTCAATTTCATCCGGAAGTCTATCATTCCATTGAAGGAAAGAAGATCATCCGGAATTTCCTGGTGAATATCTGCGGTTGTTCGCAGAATTGGACGCCGGCGCATTTTGTCACCGACACTGTGGCATCTCTGAAGCAGCAGATCGGCGACCGCAAGGTAATCATGGCGCTGAGTGGCGGGGTAGATTCCACGGTAGCGGCGACGCTGATCCATCGGGCAATCGGAGACCGGCTGGTGGGGATCTTTGTGGACAACGGGGTGCTGCGGAAAAATGAGTACAAGCAAGTGCTGGATACCTATCAGCAGATTGGGCTGAATGTGAAGGGGGTTGATGCTTCCGCCCTGTTTTATCGCGAGCTGGCAGGCAAAACCGATCCTGAGGCCAAGCGAAAAACCATCGGGCGACTGTTCATCGACATCTTCCAGCAGGAAGCTTCCCTGGTAGAAGGGGTGGAATTGCTGGGGCAGGGTACTATCTATCCGGATGTGATAGAAAGCGTATCTGTACACGGTCCTTCGCAGACCATCAAATCGCACCATAATGTCGGCGGCCTGCCTGACACTATGCACCTGGGACTCGTAGAGCCTTTGCGGTATCTTTTCAAGGATGAGGTGAGGAGGGTAGGCGCCGAGCTGGGCATTCCCGACGATCTTTTGCAACGGCATCCTTTTCCAGGCCCCGGTCTGGCTATCAGGATATTGGGCGAAGTGACTGCCGAGAAGGTGCAATTACTTCAGGACGCCGATGATGTATATATCAGGAGCCTGAAGGCTCAAAATTTATATTCTTCCATCTGGCAGGCGGGGGCAATCCTGCTGCCTGTCAAGAGTGTCGGGGTGATGGGGGATGAAAGGACCTACGAATTCACAGTTGCCTTGCGGGCGGTGACTTCTGTCGATGGGATGACGGCCGATTGGGCGCATTTGCCTTATACTTTTCTGGCGGATGTCTCTAATGATATCATTAATAATGTGAAGGGGATCAACCGGGTGGTGTATGATATCAGCAGCAAGCCGCCGGCGACGATTGAGTGGGAATAGGCGGGGGCTGCGAAGTTGGAGGCTGGGAAGTCAATTAATATGATGAACCGAATTTTCCGATATTCTTTTTTGTTAGTGCTGGTGGCGCATGGTTTTGTTGGCCGGGCGCAACTGGACAGTGCTGCGAGACGGCTGGATTCCGTGGGTCACGCGGACACGACGAGTCGGCCGCAGCTGGCTATTTTTCTGCCTCTGTTCCTGGATTCTGCCTATGATGTTTCGGGCAGCTATCGTTTTGACAAAACTTTTCCCAAGTATATCAATCCCGGTCTTGAGTTTTATGAAGGGGCGAAGCTGGCGCTGGATTCCCTGGCGAAAGAGAATGTCAAGCTGGATGTACGCATCTATGATACCCGGTCGACGAGTCAGCCGCTGCCGCAGGTGCTGGCCAGTCCTGATTTTCAGCGAACGGGGCTGATCTTGGGGCAGGTGGTGAGCGGGGAGCTTCAACAATTGGCCGCTGCCGCCCAACGCCTACACGTTCCTTTTATCAATGTCAATTTCCCCAATGACGGCGGGATCACGAACAATCCCAGCCTGGTGATCCTTAACTCCACGCTGCGAACGCATTGCGAAGGAATTTACCGGTTCATCCAACGAAATTATCCGACCAAACCGCTGGTTTGTTTCCGGAGGAAGGGGGCACAGGAGGACAGGCTGAAGGGCTACTTTATGGATATCGGGCATACGACGGCCGGGGTACCGCTCAACATACAATACGTGACGCTGGACGACAATTTTGATGGCGGCGCGGTGATGGCTTCCCTTGACAGCACGACCCAGACGATCTGTATTGCCGGCAGCCTGGATGAGGCCTTTGGCAACCGGCTGGCTTCGATGCTGGCATTCCTCGGAAAGACGTATCGTACGATGCTGATCGGCATGCCGACGTGGGATAATATGGACTTTACAAAGCCCGAGTTTGCGGGGGAGGAGATATTGTACAGCACTCCGTTCTATATTAATATGACAGACAGTCTGGTCTCTTCCATCCAACAGTCCTTCAAGGCGAAATTTTATTCGCGGCCGAGTGATATGGTTTTTCGGGGGTATGAGTGTGTTTTTCGGTTTGCGAGCCTGCTGAATCTGCGTGGTTCTCAGCTGCAAGGTAGTATTGGCGAGAAAAAATTCAAGGTATTTGATGACTTCAATATAGAGCCGGTATTCCTCAACCGGCAGACGATGACGCTGGATTACTTCGAGAATAAGAAGCTGTATTTCGTCCGGAAGATGGACGGGAGTATTACGACGGTTAATTAGGGGGGCCGGGGGCCGAAACTTTTAGGGTTTAGGCTTGTTATTTGAGGTAGTTTCCACCATTACATTATGCCATTAATAGAATTTACCGATAAGGGGCTATACTGCCCGCAAGGGGGATTTTATATCGACCCGTGGCGGCCGGTTGACAGAGCTATCATTACCCATGCGCACAGTGATCATGCGCGGGCGGGAAGTGGGGCGTATCTGTGTCATCGGCTGACCGTGCCGTTGCTGGAGTGGCGGTTGGGGGTGGCGGCTGAGGCGGTTCAAGGGGTTGAATGGGGTGAGCCGGTCTTTATGAATGGGGTGCGGGTCAGTCTGCATCCGGCGGGGCACATTATCGGGTCTTCCCAGGTGCGGGTGGAATACCAGGGAGAGGTGTGGGTCGTCAGCGGAGATTATAAGACGGAAGACGATGGGATCAGCGGGGCTTTCGAGCCGATCAAATGCCAGGTTTTTGTCACGGAATCGACTTTTGGCCTGCCTATATATGATTGGAAGCCGCAACCGGTCATTTTCGGGAACATCCAGGATTGGGTTGTGGGCAATAGGGAGCAGGGAAAGGCATCAGTGCTGATTGCCTATAGTCTGGGCAAGGCGCAGCGGTTGTTGTCCTGTCTGGAGCCGGTGACGGAGAAGATATACGTTCACGGCGCAGTGTGGAACATCCACCAGGCCCTGGTGAATGCGGGAGTGGCCTTACCGCCCGTCGAGCGGGTGATGCCGGAGATGCCGCGGGAGTTATTCAAGGGTCAGGTGGTGATTGCGCCGTCGAGTGCGGAGGGGTCGCCGTGGATCAGAAGATTTCAGCCTTTCGCCGTGGGGGTGTGCAGTGGCTGGATGCAGGTGCGGGGTAATGTCCGGCGGCGGAATGCCGATGCGGGTTTTGCCCTGTCCGATCACGCGGATTGGAAGGGGCTGCTGGGGGCGATAGAGGCGACGGGGGCAGAGAAGGTGTTTGTTACGCATGGGTTTCAGGCGACGTTGGCGAGGTATCTGAATGAGCGGGGAATCGCGGCGGCGGAGGTGAAGACGGCGTATGGGGAGGATGAGGAAGGTGGGGAGCCGACAGATAAAGAAGAGAAGGAGGCTGCGCATGAATAACAATTATCGTGGCGGGATGCGGCTTTTTGCGGAGTTGGTGGTTCTGCTGGGTACGAGTACGAAGACTAATGACAAGCTCGATGCGCTGGCCACTTATTTTGCCAGTGCGGGTGATGCGGATAAGGTGTGGGTGATTGCGTTGTTTAGCGGGCGGAAGCCTAAGCGGACGGTGAATGCCACGCAGTTACAGGAATGGTGCAGAGAGGCGACGGGGTTGCCGGCGTGGTTGTTCGAGGAGTGTTATCATACGGTTGGGGATCTGGCGGAGACGATTGCGTTGTTGCTGCCTCAAAATGGAGATGAGGCCGAGACGGGTTATTCGCTGGCGGATTATCTGCGACAACTGGTGCAGATCGGAAAAGAGGAGGAGGCCGTGAAGAAGGAGTTGGTGCTGCGGTGCTGGCGGCAGATGAATAAAGAGGAGCGTTTTGTTTTTAATAAACTGATCACGGGTGGTTTCAGGATCGGCATTTCCCAGAAAATGATTGTCAATGCGCTGGGGCGGTCGGCGGGTGTGGATGCGGCGATTATTGCGCATCGGATCACTGGTGATTGGGATCCGGCGACCACTACTTTTTCCACGTTGTTGAGCGAAGAGGGGGGCGGCGGCGATCTGTCCAAGCCTTATCCTTTCTATCTGGCTTATGCATTGGAGGAAGAACCGGCGGCGCTGGGGGATCCTGCGGAATGGCAGGCGGAATGGAAGTGGGATGGGATACGCGGGGAGTTGATATGCCGGGGCGGTCAGTTGTTTGTGTGGAGTCGGGGGGAAGAGTTGATGACGGAGAAGTTTCCGGAATACCAGGCGTGGAGGGAGTTGTTGCCTGAGGGGGTGGTGCTGGATGGGGAGATCATCGGGCTACGGGCCGGACCGGGGGCGGCGGAGAGTGGAGAGGGGGCCAACGTTGTGGTCGGGCAGGACGGGAATGCTGGGGTGACGGAGAGTGATGAGACGGTTGGGTTGGATTTTGTGCCGTTGCCTTTTGCGGCGTTGCAGACGCGGATCGGGCGGAAGAATGTCACCAAGAAAAATTTACAGGAGGTACCGGTGGGGTTCATTGCCTATGACCTTTTGGAATATGAAGGTCAGGATTGGCGGAACAGGTCTTTGACCGAGAGACGGGCGCAGTTGGAGACGATTATCGGGTCGGTCAATCATCCGTTGTTACAGCTTTCGCCAGTGATACGCTTTCGAGATTGGGAGCAGCTGGCGGTGATCCGGCAGTCGTCGCGGGAGGTGGGGAGCGAGGGGGTCATGTTGAAGAAAAAGTCTTCGGTTTATCAGGTGGGGCGCAAACGGGGTGACTGGTGGAAATGGAAGATCGATCCCTTGGTGATCGATGCTGTGATGGTCTATGCGCAGAAGGGGCATGGCCGACGCAGTAACCTTTATACGGATTATACTTTTGCGGTGAGAGGGGGCGATCAGCTGGTGACCTTCACGAAAGCATATTCCGGGCTGACCGATAAGGAGCTGGCGGAGGTCGATGCTTTTGTGCGGAAGAATTCATTGGAGAAATTCGGTCCCGTTCGGACTGTGAAGCCGGAACTGGTGTTCGAGATCGCTTTTGAGGGTATTGCCGCTTCGGCGAGGCATAAGTCTGGCGTGGCGCTGCGGTTTCCCCGGATCAACCGATGGAGGAAGGATAAGACGCCGGCGGAGATCGATACGATCGAGGATCTGAAGAGGATGCTGGAAGTATATGGTAAATAATGGCGCGGAACGGTGGCGCTGCGTGGAGAGCGGCAGCCTGTTGTTGTTAAGGCAGCGTTAATCGCAATATGGAATTAAAAGAGACGATAGGATATCGGGTGATCCGGGAATGGATGGAGACGCAGAGGCGGCAGCCTTTTGCGTTCCAGGAGGAGACATGGCAGCATATCCTCGACGGGGAATCCGGATTAGTGAATGCGCCGACGGGGTGCGGGAAAACTTTTTCCGTATTTCTGGGGGTGTTGATCGATTTTATCAACCGGCATCCCGATGACTATCAGACGCGGGATAAGAATACCCTGCAATTATTATGGGTCTCCCCGCTGCGGGCGCTGGCCAAAGATATCGGCCGGGCGATGGAGGAGGTGATAGTGGGATTGGGAATGCGCTGGCAGGTAGGCAGCCGTAATGGAGACACGGAGATGAGTGAGCGACAGAAGCAGAAAAGGCGGATGCCGGAGGTGTTGATCATCACGCCGGAGAGCCTTCATTTGCTATTGGCGCAGAAAGGGTATGCGGAAGTTTTTGCTCCGCTGAAGGTGATCGCGGTGGACGAATGGCATGAGTTACTGGGGAGTAAGCGGGGGGTGCAGGTGGAGCTGGCGCTGTCGCGGATCATGGGGGTAAAGAAGGGGGGCTGTTCGATCATTGGGATCAGTGCGACGATTGGGAATCTGGAGCAGGCGAAGGAAGTGTTGATAGTCGGACGCGCGCCAAAGACAGAGGGGCGCGGTCGGTCCGACGGAGGCCAAGCGGATGCGGCTGATAGCGGCGGGACGACGGCGGGTGCACCTACGCGTGAAGCTTCGGCGACCGAAGGGTTTATCGTGCGGGCGATGTTGGATAAGCCCATCCATGTAGAGTCGATCTTACCGGATGAAATTGAAAAATATCCCTGGGCGGGTCATCTTGGGTTAAAGCTCATCCATAAGGTAATCCCTATTCTCGAGAAGAGCAGGACGACACTGATCTTTATCAATACGAGGGGTATGAGCGAGACGTGGTATCAGTCGCTCTTGAATGTAAGTCCGGATCTGGCGGGGGTCATTGCCTTGCATCACGGATCCATCGATATGGCCTTACGCAACTGGGTGGAAGAGGCGTTGCACGACGGCAAGCTGAAAGCTGTGGTCTGTACGGCCAGCCTGGACCTTGGGGTAGATTTCCGGCCGGTGGAGAGGGTGATCCAGGTAGGGAGTCCGAAGGGAGTGGCGCGGTTTCTTCAACGCGCAGGGCGAAGCGGTCACCAACCCGGGCAGGTCAGTACCATCTATTTCCTGCCGACGCATTCGCTGGAGCTGGTGGAAGCGGCGGCGTTGAAAGCGGCGATGCACGAAGGGTTGATCGAGAGCAGGGAACCGATGCTGCTGTGTTATGATGTGTTGATCCAGTATCTGGGGACGCTGGCGATCTCCGATGGTTTCTATCCCGAGGACATTTTCCGGGAATTGCAGCATACGTATTGTTACAGTGAGATGACGAGGGACGAATGGCGGGAGATCCTGCATTTCATCACGGAAGGCGGGTCGGCATTGCAGCAGTATGATGAATTCCGGAAGGTGGAGGTCATGGCGGATGGGTTGTATAAGATCAATAGCCGGCGGGTGGCTATGCGGCACCGGATGCATATCGGGACGATCGTGAGTGACGCGATGCTGAAGGTGCGTTTTACGAGCGGAGGGTATGTCGGGATGATCGAAGAATATTTTATTTCGCGGCTGGAGCCGGGGGATGTTTTTACACTGGCGGGCAGGAATCTGGAGTTTGTGATGATCAAGGATATGACGGCGCTGGTACGGAAGTCGACGGCGAAGAAGGCGAGGGTGCCGAGTTGGAATGGGGGCAGGATGCCGTTGTCGGCGAATCTGGGGATGATGCTACGGCGAAAGCTGGATGAGGCATCGGAGATGGTGGCGCCGTCGCCGAGGGCTTTGGCGCCCGAGGGCGGCGGGGCGGGAGCGGATCGGAGTCGGGCGCAGGAGAGTCCGGTGGAGACGGATATTGAGTTACGGGTATTACGGCCGTTGTTTGAATTACAGGCGGCGCTATCTTATATGCCGCGGGAGAACGAATTATTGATCGAGCAGATTGAGACGAAGGATGGCTGGCATTTATTTGTCTATCCTTTCGAGGGGCGGCTGGTTCATGAGGCGATGGCGGCGTTGCTGGCGTACCGGATCAGCCGGACGACACCGATCAGTTTTTCCTTTGCGATGAATGACTATGGTTTCGAGCTATTGAGCGATCAGCCCATTCCGGTAGACGACACGAATGTTTATGAGTTGTTCAGTCCGGAGGATCTGACTGCGGATATCCAGCGCAGTGTGAATAGTGCGGAGATGGCCCGGCGAAAGTTCAGGGATATTGCAGTGATAGGGGGATTGATCTTCCAGGGATTTCCGGGAGAGCATACCAAGGCGCGGCATCTTCAATCTTCGGCTTCGTTGTTGTTTAATGTGTTCAGTGAGTATGATCCACATAACCTGTTGATCCGACAGGCCTACAATGAAGTCATGGATCAGCAGATGGAGGAGAGGCGGTTGCGGAATATGCTGGAGCGGATCCGACAGGGCAAGATCGTGCTGAGATGGCCCAGCAAATTGACGCCATTCTGCTTTCCATTGAAGGTGGACAGTATGCGAGAGGACCTGTCGTCGGAGAAACTGGAGGACAGGGTCAGGCGGATGCAGGCCCAGTTGCGGTAGACTACGGGCTATTTCATATATTTCAACTGGGTACCATACATGATCAGGAAGGCGATGATGATGATCAGACCGATTAAGCCGGAAAATCCGGTCATCATGCCTGTTCCCACAAAGATGATGGCGGTGAAAGGAACGATGTCTCCGATCAAATAGATCCAATATCCCGCTTTTTTCAGCTGGCGCATTTGTAGGGCACCATAGAGGCAAAGGGCGTAGCCGATGAGGCCGATGAGTAAGACGGGGAGCTTGTTTTCCATGGCCAGTCGTGCGGCGCCTACAGGATCGGGACCCATCATTTTCTTTACAAAGTCAGGCATCTGGTCCATTTTATCCTGTGCCTGGACTACTTTGTCGTAATTAGAGGCGGCGTTGACATAGCCGATGACGGAGAATATGAGGCCGATGCCGCAACCGATGAAGGTGAGGATCGTGAGTACGTTCAGCAGGGAGGGAAGTTTCTTGGGTTCTTCCAGCCAATTTGCAGTATTGGAGGGTTGGTTAAGATCCGCCATGGTCGAAGTTGTTTTAGGTGTTCTAAATGTAAGAACAATTTTCAGGAATGGCAATGGGAGGCAACTAAATATTAAATATCTTCATGCACTGGGAGCTCAACATCAATTATGCAGCCGGCATTTCCACACCGCATCAGGGGTCAGCAGTTATGGTTATCCCCGCACCGTTGTCTTTTCTGGGAGGAAGAAAGAAGTCTGATCTTGTCCGACTTGCATTTTGGCAAGACGGGGCATTTTCGTAAGGCGGGGATAGCTGTCCCGCAATCCGTCTATAGGGAGGATTTGCTGCGTCTACTCTCCTTAATCCAGTATTTTCAGCCGCGGCAATTATTGGTTGTGGGGGATTTGTTTCACAGCCGGGAGAATAAGGAACTGGATTTGTTCCGGCGGTGGCGGGACGATTTTCCGGATCTGGCGATCAGGTTAATCCTGGGCAATCACGATATTTTACATGAGGGTTGGTATGAGGCGGCAGGGATAACCGTGAGCCAGCAGGTACTGCGGATGGGGGAATTTGCTTTTATCCATGATATTACGGAATGGGCGCCGTCGCCGGAGGCGCCCTATTTTTTTTCGGGGCATCTTCATCCGGGGATAAGGATCAGGGGGATGGGGAAGCAGAGTCTGCAATTCCCGTGCTTTTATTTCGGTGGGCAATATGCGGTATTGCCTGCGTTTGGAAAGTTTACCGGAACGGTGTCTATTGATCCGCCGCCTGATTCCAATGTTTTTGCTATTCTGCCGCCTTCGGGTGGAGAGGGTTTTCGGTCTGGCGCCGGAGAGCGGGGATGGCCGGTCCGTGGAAGGCAGCATGCGGGATCGGACCAGCAGGCCGGTCCGGGCGGAGTGAATCGGGAAGAGCATGGCACTTCCCATGGAAAGCGAGGGAACAGGGGGCCATTTGGCGCCGGCAGCATTTTCCAGATTCAATAAAAGAAAGTATTTTGTGCGGAAATGAAAAAACTCCTGCCCTTGTCCCTTGGCATACTTCTTCTATGCTCAGGCTGCAACGTAACTTCCATTAATGTACTCAGTAGAAAAGCTCCTACGAGGCCTGCCTCAAAGATTATGGTCGTCTACCTGGATGAGGGCTGCGATCTTTCCCTGTTGGATTCGAATTTATATGCTATTTGTCTAAGAAGCTGTTTTCTCAATTCTGCTACGGTGGATCTGCGGAGGCATGTTGAAACCATTCTTGCAGAGAATCTCGCCACTCCCCATGCATCGGTGGTAAAAGCCAGTAGCCTGTTCGATACCGTCAATAACAGCTATACTTATTTCAAAAGATGTATCGATAGTTTGGCCATCGATGGCATTCTGGTGACGGGTCTTCGCAGCTATTCGCACATCGAGCATGTCCAGTATGTCCCGGGAAACAGGACATCACCGGGCTATACGGACAAATATAACACGGTAAACGGCAATTTTGTCTGTTATCTGTTCGATACCAGGTCCCTCATTATGCCTATCTGGACCGCTGAAGTAGGAGGCAAGGGGAAGAGATACGGATCAGAGAAGGGCTTGAACCGGAGTATGGCCCAAAAAGTCACCACCGGGCTGAAGGCCAGCAGTTATATAGCGCATTGAATACCGCGCATATAACGCATTGAGTACCGCGGCCTTTTTTGAAGGACCGCGGGCGAAGCGCGATCAAGGTTTCGGGCCGGGCGATGGCGGGCTAATTCATCTTCTTTTTGAGCGTACTGACCTGGTCCTGCAGGTTATTGACCAGGCTGGCCAGTTGATTGACATCCCATCTTTGCTGGGTGTTGGCCTTACTGATGATCATCTGCGCTTTCCAGACTTCCAGTACATCTTCCGAGTTGACGTTATAGGGCTGATATGCCGTATTGTCACTGACGAGGGTATACTTGTTCTTCAATTTGTTGTTTTTCATCACCCGCTTATAGACGATGCCTTCATTGCGGGACACGACGATATACGTGTGATTAGTCTTCACTTCTTCGATGTCATCCACTTTTTCGCCTACGATGACCGAACCGCTGGGTGTGGGCAGCATCGAATCACCGACAATCTCAAAGGCGCGATAGTTGCCGGGGGCCAGCATGGGCAGCGTGAACGTATTCAATTCATCGAGAAATTCCGGGTCGGCATAACCGGCCAGGTAACCTGCCGCCGCCTTCACGGGCACCAGTTGAATCTCATTGGAAGCGGCGACCAGCTTCTGCGCCCTTCTTTTACTGAGATAACTGCCGCCTTTGGTATCGCTCAATTCTTTGCGCAGCAATTCGTCCAGGGTTAGTTTGAACATATCCGCCACCGTCTCGAGGACTTCCAGCCTGGGCTCGGCCCGTTCTTCTTCATAGGCACCGAGAAGGGATCTTTTGATCCCTAATTTGGCGGCGAATTCTTCTTGTGTCCATCCGCGAAGTTTGCGGAGATATTTCAGATTTTGTCCGGCTATTGACATGGCTAATATATTTAGCACTAAGATACTAACTTCTTTATCAGATACAAAAATAATTTTTTCCCGGAGTGCGTGAGGGATAAAAGTGGATAGGGCACGCCAAAAAAACGCAGGCTGGCGCGGGGAAATAGCGGGGAAGGCTGAGGAAAACGGATCGGCAAATGAACGGGAAGAGGACGCGCGAGGGCGCGGCCGATACTAGAAGCGCGAGCTCCTTGAGGGGGTTGGCCTGCGGAGGAAATGCGGGGGGTCGGATGGGGGCAATTTCGTACATTTGCTTCCCCTGTCAATTTGACTTTCCGGGAAGGATAGCATCATATTTGACTGGCTATTCCAGAGAAAACCATAAAAATCATTAATACTTAAGGCATTATGTTAGGTATTCTAGCGAAAATATTCGGCGGAAACAAGTCTGAAAAGGATATCAAGACCATACAACCCATTGTGGAACAGGTCAATCAACACTTTTCGACTTACCAATCCCTGAGTAACGATCAATTGCGGGCCAAAACCGATGAATTCAAAGCCCGGATCCGGGAGCATTTAAGCAAAATTGACACGGAGGTGACAGCGCTCAATAAAAGCGCCGAAGAACTGCCTTTCAGTGATATCAACGGAAAAGATGTCATCTACCAACAGATCGACGAGTTGAAGAAGGAGCGGGACGAGCATATCGAAGAGGTGTTGGAGGCATTATTGCCGGAGGCGTTTGCCGTCGTCAAGGAGACGGCCCGTCGTTTCAAGGAAAATTCGGAAGTAGTATCGACCGCGACGGAACTGGACCGGACGCTCAGTGTCAAGAAAGAGCATATCCGCATAGACGGCAGCCAGGTCGTTTATAATAATTCATGGATGGCTGCGGGCAGTCCCATTACCTGGAATATGGTGCATTATGATGTGCAGCTAATCGGCGGCACTGTACTGCACGAGGGAAAGATCGCGGAAATGGCGACGGGTGAAGGTAAGACGCTGGTATCGACATTACCAGCCTACCTGAATGCGCTGGCCGGCGAAGGAGTACATATCGTCACGGTGAATGATTACCTGGCGCGTCGTGACTCGGAGTGGAACGGGCCGATATTCGAATGGCTGGGTCTGACGGTAGACTGTATCGACAAGCACGAACCGAACAGCGAATCGCGCCGCAAGGCTTATATGGCTGATATCATCTACGGCACGAATAACGAATTTGGCTTTGACTATCTCCGTGATAACATGGTGCATTCCCCTGACGAGATGGTGCAACGTAAGCACCACTACGCGATGGTGGATGAAGTGGA
>JAMFSL010000162.1 GCA_026225275.1 Puia dinghuensis | reverse complement strand
GGCTTTGACGATGGTACAGATACAGGCTGGGTCAGCGAACGTATCAGCCGGCCAGAGGGACGGCTGTCGCCCGAGGCCTATCGGCTGGCCATGCCCGCTTCACCGCATATCGCTGCCCGCCAGGAAGGCATCGTCATCAGCCTCGATACAATCGTTGGTCAGTTCGAGGCCCTAAGCCTCGCATCCGGCCGCCCCGAAACCCCCATCGTCATCGAAGGCGCCGGTGGGCTGTTCGTCCCGCTGAATGACCAGGAGTTCGTGATCGATCTGATCCGGCGACTGGACGCTACCGTGATCCTTGTCAGTCGTAATTATCTTGGCAGCATCAATCATTCCCTGTTGACCGCCGCAGCCTGTCGTGTTCATGAGCTGCGGGTCGCCGGCTGGATCTTCAACGACCAGTATGGACAATACGAGCACGAGATAGAAAAGTGGACCGGATTGCCGTCCATTGCCTCCATTCCCTATACTGATCATCCGGACAGGGCATTCGTGCAGGCGCAGGCCGCCATCGTCCGTCCGGCCCTGCTGTACGCGCTGGGTCTGCCCGGATAGTCGTACCTTTGAGCCGGGCATGCCACTGACATAGAATCATCATGAACTTTAATTTTCCATTTCTCAAGCCTATACGAATACTCCTTTTTCCTTTCTCTCTGATCTATGCCCTTGCCGTCAGGGTACGCAACTGGTGCTATGACAAACGTATTTTCCCATCCTCTTCCTTTAACCTGCCCATTATCTGTGTAGGCAACCTGGCCGTCGGTGGCACTGGTAAATCCCCGATGGTGGAATGGCTGATCCGGGTATTGCAGGACCGGTTTACCATAGCAGTATTGAGCCGTGGGTATAAACGCAAGACAGAGGGTTATGCGTTGGCAGGGGAGTCGACTTCCGCGCTGGATATCGGGGACGAGCCCATGCAATTTCACCTCAAGTTTCCCGATGTTGCCGTAGCGGTGGGGGAACAGCGTATCGAGGCCATCCCGCAGTTGCTGCATGACCGGCCCGACACCGGGGTCATCATCCTGGACGACGCCTTTCAGCATCGTGCCGTCAGTGCCGGGCTTAACATCCTGCTGACCGACTTTTCCAATCTCTTCACCCGTGACTGGTGGTTGCCCAGCGGCGACCTTCGTGACGGGCGGTCCAGCAGCCGGCGGGCAGACGTCATTGTCGTCACCAAATGCAGGGAGGACCTTAGTGAGGACGACCGGAGGTCGATTGCGATGGAGATCGCACCCACATCCGGACAGAAGCTCTTCTTTACCTCCATTCGGTATGGAGATCCTTATCATATTACCCAACTGGAAAATACCGTCATCGATGACCAGACCGAAGTCCTGCTGGTGACCGGTATTGCCAATCCAGCCCCTCTCAAACGCTGGCTCGGCGATCGTGCGGGCACCTATGATGAAATGGCGTACGGCGATCACCATATTTTTTCCATCGATGACCTGCAAGCGATCTTCCGTCGGTTTACGGGTATGGCAGGCACCCGCAAGATCATCCTGACCACTGAAAAGGATGCGGTACGGCTGATCAAATTCAGGGAGGAGTTGGTAGCGTGGCCTTTTTATGTGCTGCCCATCGATCCCAGCTTTTTATTCGGCGAAGAAGGCCGCTTTACAGATTTAATCGTTAAATTTATCACCGAATTCAAAGCTCCTGCAGATCCCGGCGTTCAACCGGGCGCCATTTCTGGCCAATAATCAATCTCACAATTAATGAATGAAAAGTAGTAAGAAAAAGAAAAAAAGCAAAAATAACACCGACACCCCCAACTTATATAAAGGCCGGCTGGATGTCACCCGCTCCGGTATGGGTTTCGTGATCGTTGAGGGCCGTGACCAGGACGTCCTCGTTCGCCCTGCTGATTTTAACACGGCGCTGCATGGCGATACCGTACAGGTGCGAATACTCAGTAGTGGGGGCCGCAGCGGGCGGTCACAGGGCGAGGTAACCGAAGTCGTTGACCGGAAACAGATGGAATTTCTCGGTCATATCGAGATCAGCCAGTCCTTCGCCTTTTTCATCGCCGGAACGGACAAGCCCATGCCGGATATATATGTTCCGTTGACCCAGTTGAACGGAGCCGTGAATAACGATAAGGTCATTGTCAGGATCGTGGAGTGGGAGAAAAATAAGAAGCCTCAAGGTACCGTGGTACAGGTCATGGACCAGTCCGACGAAAACGACCAGGCGATGAGGGGAATCCTGCTGGAAAATGGCTTCCCGCTCTTTTTTCCGGAAAATGTCCTGGAAGATTCCGGGCGGCTGCCTGACCTCATTCCCGCCGCGGAAATTGCCAAACGGAAGGATATCCGCGATATTCTGACCTTCACCATCGACCCCGTCGATGCCAAAGATTTCGACGATGCGATCTCTATTCGCACGCTGGACAATGGTCAGCTGGAGATCGGCATACATATCGCCGACGTCAGCTATTATGTCGAGCCGGAGACTGCCCTGGATAAGGAAGCCTACACCCGCGCCACTTCCGTTTACCTGCCGGATAGGGTCAATCCCATGCTGCCGGAAAGGATTTCCAACGAGCTTTGCTCCCTTCGGCCGCATGAAGACAAGCTCACCTTTTCCGCCATCTTCCGGATGAACGCTAAAGGTGAAATCAAGGATGCGTGGCTGGGCCGGACCGTGATCCATTCGGACCACCGGTTCACCTATGAGGAAGTGCAGGAGATCATCGAACAGCAAACCGGTCTTTACCAGGCCGAGATAGCTACGCTGAATGAACTGGCTCAGCGTTTCCGGAAACAAAGGTTTAAGAAAGGGGCGATCAATTTCTCTTCGACAGAAGTACGATTTAAGCTCGACTCGAAGGGCAAACCCATTGGTATCATGGTCAAGGAAAGCAAGGAATCTCACAACTGGTTGAGGAATTCATGCTGCTGGCCAACCGTACCGTTGCCGAAACCGTCGGCAAGATCGAGATAGACAAAAAGCCTATTCCATTCCCTTATCGTGTACACGATACGCCGGACAAAGAGAAACTGCTCCCCTTCATCGACTTCGCCAAGAAATACGGTCATACGTTCGATTTGAAGACACCCCAGTCTATTGCCAGTTCCTTCAATAAGATGTTGCAGGATGTCAAGGGCAAGCCGGAGCAGCATGTGCTGGAACAGCTCGGCATCCGTACCATGGCCAAAGCGATCTATACCACAGAAAATATTGGCCATTACGGACTGGGTTTCGAACACTACTGTCACTTTACTTCCCCTATCAGAAGATATCCGGACGTGCTGGTTCACAGAATATTACAAGAATGTCTTGATAAAAAAATTAAGATAGACAAGGAATTAGAGGCCAAGTGTCGTCATAGTAGTGAGCGGGAGCGGGCCGCCATGGACAGCGAGCGGGCATCCAATAAATACAAGCAGGTGGAGTACATGCAGGGGTTTCTGGGTGACGAGTTCGAGGGGGTCATCAGCGGCGTTGCTGCGTTCGGGTTTTGGGTGGAGACCATCGAACATAAATGCGAAGGGCTCGTCAGTATCAACAGCCTATTGGAATACGACGACTTCCGGCATATTGAAACCGATTATTGTCTGGTAGGTCGTCGCAGCGGGCGGACGTTCCGGATGGGCGATAAATTGACCATCAAGGTAGTGGCGGCCAACCTGACCAAGCGCCAGCTGGATTACGAATGGGTGATCACGGCTGCCGAAAAGGCCGACTTTCCGGCGGGGCCCCGACCTGAGCTGGGAATAGCCGGCGATGGCGCCAGGAAGCCCGGGGCATCACGTTCCGGCGGCCGACCGCATTCCGGCGGCAATCAGCGTTCCGGGGATTCGCATCGTAAAACGGACGCCGGCCGCAACAAATCAGCCAGCAAAAAAAAGAGATAAGGCAAAAGACAACAGCCGCTCAACTATGCAAAGCTTCGACACATTATCCGCTGCCTTCGCCGCCAGGTTCGATCACCGGCATTTTCCCACCGATCCGTCCACTTTGTATGACCCGGCCCACTATTTCCTCGGTTTAGGTGGCAAGCGGATCCGTCCCGTTCTTTGCCTCATGGGTAACGAGTTATTTGGACCGATTGAGGCGGATGCCTGGCAACTGGCTACGGCCATAGAACTCTTTCACAATTTCACGTTGATCCATGACGATATCATGGACAGGGCGCCCCTTCGGCGGGGCAAGCCGACGGTGCATGATAAATACGGGTCTTCAACCGCCATCCTTACCGGGGATGTGATGATGGTCGTAGCGTATGAGTATATAGCAAAAATCGCTTCCCCCCATATTCGCCGTATCCTTCATCTCTTTAACCAGACGGCTGCAGAGGTCTGCGAGGGGCAGCAGCTCGACATGGACTTCGAAGCCCGGGAGGAGGTGACGATGGAGGAATATCTGCACATGATCGGGCTCAAGACCTCTGTGCTGCTGGCTGCCAGCCTGCAGTTAGGCTCTATCCTGGGCGGCGCCGGGCTGGGTAACCAGGATAAGATCTATCAATTCGGAAAGAACCTGGGACTGGCCTTCCAGATCCAGGATGATTACCTGGACTGCTATGGTGATGCCGATAAGTTCGGGAAAAAGGTTGGGGGGGACATCGTTGCCAACAAAAAGACTTTCCTGCTCATCAAAACCCTTGAAGTAGCTACAGATATCCAGCGGCAGCAGATCAAAGAATTGACGACGGCATCTCCTGACGAGAAAATTGCGGGTATGCTACAACTCTTCCACGATTGCGGGGTGGATGCCTGGGTGCGGGAGCTGAAGGACAAATACCGGGAGGCTGCGGTGCAGAGCCTGGAAGATATTGCTGTGTTGTCGGTACGGAAAGAACCGTTAAGGGAGTTGATTGACTTGCTGTTGCAGAGGGAGTATTAAACGCGCCATGTCTTTAGGCTCTTTGTCCTTTTTTAAGCATTTTTCCCTAATTTACTGGATCATAGCTAAAATCATATCGTTGATGTCCAACTCACTATTCCGTAAGAAATCGTTAGACAAGATCGTGCAGGATGCCAAAGACGGACTTGCCGACGGCCATGGAGGGGGACTCAATAAGGTACTGAATGTCAAAGACCTGACATTTATGGGCATTGCGGCCATCGTCGGCGCGGGCATTTTCTCCACTATTGGTACGGCATCCTTTGACGGCGGCCCGGGTATATCCCTGTTGTTCGTTCTGACGGCTGTGACCTGCGGCTTTTCCGCCCTGTGCTATGCCGAATTTGCAAGCCGTGTACCCATCGCCGGCAGCGCCTATACCTACGCCTACGTTTCCTTCGGGGAGATCGTCGCCTGGATCATCGGCTGGGCGCTGATCCTGGAATACGCTATCGGCAATATCGTTGTCGCCATTTCGTGGAGCAGCTATTTCAACAACCTGTTAGTGGGATTTCATATCCATCTTCTGGCTGGTTGATCACCGACCCTGGCTCGGCTAAGGATGCCTTCCTTGCGGCTCAACAGACGTTGACGAATACGCCCAACCTTACTGCCGAGGCCAAAGCACCGTTGCTGGAAGCGATCCACACCTGGACCTCGGCGCCGATGATCGGGGGAATGCATGTCGTCCTGAACCTGCCCGCCTTTTTCATCGTTTGCATCATCTCTTATATCACTTATATTGGTATCCGGGAAAGTAAAAAGGCGACCAATGCCATGGTCATCTTCAAACTGGCTGTCGTCATTCTGGTCATCATCCTGGGTTTCTTCTTTGTCAACACGGCTAACTGGAGCCCTTTCCTGCCCAATGGTTTCGGCGGCGTGCTGAAAGGGGTGTCGGCGGTATTCTATGCCTATATCGGCTTCGATGCCATCTCAACTACGGCGGAAGAATGCACTAATGCGCAGCGGGATCTTCCCAAGGGGATGATCTACTCGCTCCTGATCTGTACAGTGCTGTATATACTGATTGCGCTGGTGCTGACGGGCATGGTGCCCTTTACAAAATTGAACCTGGCCGATCCGCTGGCTTTTGTTTTCAACGAAGTTCATCAGAAATGGATCGGGTACTTTATCTCAGTCAGTGCTGTCGTCGCCACGACCAGCGTTCTGCTGGTCTTCCAGTTGGGGCAGCCCCGCATCTGGATGAGCATGAGCCGCGACGGACTCCTGCCGAAAGCCTTCGGGAAGATCCATCCCAAATATCAAACGCCCTGGTTCTCTACGATCGTCACCGGTATTATCGTCGCCGTTCCCACCTTGTTCATGGGCAGCAACCTGATGACGCAACTGACCAGCATCGGCACCTTGTTCGCCTTCGTGCTGGTGTCAGGCGGGGTGCTGATCCTGCCCCGCATCAGCAATGTTGGCAAGAAAGGATTCAAATTGCCTTATTGGAACGGACGGCTGATCATGCCATTCCTTTATATCGGTTTCCTGTTCCTTTTCTGGGGTCGGATCGCAGCGGATTTGCAACATCTTGCCGGGGAAAGCCTGGAGGAAGTGCTCTTTCTTGTCTTTGCGCTGCTGGTGACCGTTCTTTCCATCGCGACCATCATTCGCAAGCTATCACTGATACCGGTACTGGGCGTCTTGTTCTGCGCCTATCTGCTGATCGAGATCCCCGCCATTGCCTGGAATTGGTTTTTCGTTTGGATGGGCATCGGGCTGGTCATCTATTTCATTTATGGGTACCGGAAGAGCCGGCTGACAACCAGATCTGCGCCCTGAGGCCCTCTTTTCCATGATATTCCATCACTATCGGGCTCCGCCCGGTTAAGAGGTGTGAATTATGTAAGATTCTCAAGGGATTGTATAATGTTTGGCAATGGGATCATATTACCTTGCGCATTTACACTTAATCCCTCAGCTGGATCCAGCATATTCATGAAACAGGACAATAATGTCTTCCCCAAAACTCCGACCGGTATAGCCGGGCTTGATGAAATAACCGGTGGCGGATTTCCCAAAGGCCGGCCTACACTGATCTGCGGAAGCGCCGGATCAGGTAAAACGATTTTGGCCATTCAATTTCTCATCAAAGGCATCACGGAATACGACGAGCCGGGTGTATTCATGAGTTTTGAGGAATCCGCCAAAGACCTAACTCAAAATGTAAAATCTCTCGGGTTCGATCTGGAAAAATTAATTGCGCAAAAAAAGCTCAAGATCGATCACGTACGGGTCGAAAGATCGGAAATCCAGGAGACGGGTGAATACGACCTTGAAGGATTATTTATCAGGCTGAATCATGCCATCGATTCGATCGGCGCCAAAAGGGTTGTGCTCGACACCATAGAATCTCTCTTTTCAGGCCTGAATAATACCGGAATCCTTCGTTCTGAGATCCGAAGACTTTTCCAATGGCTGAGAGAAAAGGGAGTCACAACGATTATTACCGGCGAACGGGGCGACAAGACCCTGACACGGCAAGGTCTGGAGGAATATGTGTCCGATTGCGTTATCTTATTGGACTTCCGCGTAATCGAACAAATCGCCACCAGGCGGTTAAGGATCGTCAAATACAGAGGTTCTACGCACGGGACAAATGAATACCCGTTCTTAATTGACGAAGACGGGGTTTCCGTTCTTCCTATCACTTCATTAAAGCTTGAACACAAGATATCCACTGAAATTATTTCTACCGGGGTTCCCGGGCTCGATAAATTGTTCAACGGAGGCGGGTACTTTAGAGGAAACAGCACGCTGGTAACCGGCTGCGCCGGTACGGCAAAAACTATCCTTGCGGCATATTTCGCATTAAACAGCTGCAAGCGAAATGAGAGGGTGCTTTATTTTTCCTTCGAAGAATCCCCCGATCAGTTAGTAAGAAATGTGTCATCCGTCGGTATACATCTCGGACCTTATATAAAGTCAAAACTGCTTTTAATTCATGCTTCGCGCCCTTCCCTGCATGGTCTTGAAATGCATCTCTTATCCTTGCACAAACACATCCGGGAATTTAAACCGCATACGATTATCATAGATCCTATCAGCAGCCTTATTACTATAGGAAGCAAGGGAGAAGTGATG
>JAMFSL010000019.1 GCA_026225275.1 Puia dinghuensis | reverse complement strand
GCATTAGCTGTTGCATCGTTACTTCTATTTTCCGGCCAAGCCGGTCATGCCCATCCTTTTGACGGCGTACGGGGGGCGGGACGTGCGGGGATTGTAGGGGTTGCGGGGTCTGCGGGGATTGCGGGGTCTGCGGGGGTTCCGGTGACGCGATGGAATGCCTCCTGGATAAGCGCTCCGGGAATCAGTGGCTCGGAATACGGCGTTTATTATTACCGGAAAGGTCTCGATCTTCCGAGTAAGCCAACGTCTTTTGTAATTCATATATCTGCCGATAACCGCTATAAATTATATGTCAACGGCACCTTGATTTCGCTTGGGCCTGCCCGTGGCGACTTCTATTACTGGAATTACGAAACGGTTGATCTGGCGCCGTATCTTGTTGCCGGGAAAAATATGGTGGCTGCGCTCGTTTGGAATGAGGCCCAATTTCGTCCCGAAGCACAGATCAGCTTCCGAACCGGTTTTATTGTGCAGGGCCATTCCACCGCGGAAGAAATATTGAATACCGATGAGAGCTGGAAGTGCGTCCCTGATAAAGGGCGTCAACCGATCCCGGGTTATTTTTTTGCTGCCAGCAAAGGTGAGATGGTCAATATGAACCAGACGGTCACAGGCGATTGGACAGCTGTCGCCTATGACGACAGCGCGTGGCCGAGTGCAGCCAAGGTCGGGGACGGAAGGCTGAAGGGCACGGCATGGGGTACAGACTGGGCCCTGGTGCCATCAACGCTGCCGCCAAGAGAAATGACGTATCAGCGTATCGATACAGTACGCCTCGCTAATGGCATCAGCGTTCCTGTAGGGTTCCCGAAAGAAAAGGTTGCGCTGACGATCCCTGCGAATACTACGGTCACTTTGTTGCTCGATCAGACCTATGAGACAAACGCGTATGTCACCTTGAATTTCAGCGGGGGGAAAGATGCAGGAATATCTTTGGGCTATGCCGAATCGTTATACGGAACAGGCAAAGGTAGGCCTAAAGGAAACCGGGACGACGTAGAAGGCAAGATATTTATAGGCCGTATAGACAGCCTAATAGCCGACGGTGGCCAGGGCCGATCGTATACCACGCTGAACTTTCGTACTTTCCGGTATATCAAACTATTGGTGCATACCCAAAATGATCCTCTTGTCATCGACGATATTTATGGCACTTTTACCGGCTATCCTTTTAAACGGGCGTCGGTATTCGTCACGAGTGATACCGACCTAACGAAGATCCTGGATATTGGCTGGCGCACGGCAAGGCTTAACGCCTGGGAAAGCTATACCGACTGTCCTTATTATGAGCAGCTGCAATATATCGGCGATACGCGCATACAGGCGATGATATCTTACTTTAATTCCAGTGATGACCGTCTGGCACGTAATGCCCTTAATGAGATGGACCATTCGCGCTTACCCGAAGGCATAACCAGAAGCTGTTTTCCTTCAAAAGGCACACAGGTGATATCCACGTTTTCGCTGTGGTATATCTGTATGCTGCATGATTATTGGATGTATCGCGGTGATGACGAATTTATTAAAGATAAGCTGCCGGGTGTGCGGGGCGTACTGGACTTTTTCAGCAAATACCAGCAACCCGACGGATCTGTAAAAGACATGCCCTACTGGGCTTTTGTCGACTGGGCGGGCAATTTGGCCGGAGGCGTGAAGGGCAGCGATGGCTGTGCCGCTATATATGACCTGCAATTGCTGTGGGCGTACCAGTGGGCGGCGGAAATGGAGGCAAAGCTTGGGCTGCATGACTATGCGGTTATTGACAGTCAGAAAGCTGCGCAACTTGTAGCGACCATAAGGCGTAAGTACTGGGACCCGGTTAAAAAACTGTATGCTGATACTAAGGAAAAGAATGGGTATTCACAACATGCGAATGCACTGGCTGTGTTGACCGGCGTGGTTCCCAAAGCCGACATGAAAGCGGTAGGCATGCGGATGCTGACCGATAGTACGCTGACGCAATGCACGATCTATTTTAAGTATTATTTGCACCAGGCTCTGACGCGAGCCGGCCTCGGTGATGGCTATGCCGACTGGCTCGGCATATGGCGGAAGAATATAGCGGCGGGGCTGACCACCTGGACGGAAGACTCTAATATCGACTTTACCCGGTCCGATTGCCATGCCTGGGGAAGCAGTCCCAATATCGAATTTTTCCGGACCGTGTTGGGTATCGATAGTGATGCGCCGGGATTCCATAAAGTCAGGATCGAGCCGCATCTGGGGGCACTGACGGATGTCAGTGGCGAAATCCCTCATCCTGATGGAAAGATCGCGGTCGGTTACCGGCTCGGTCAAGGCGGCCAAAGTAGTCGGGGCGGCCCGGGTAAATGGAATATCAGCATTAGCCTGCCGGCAAAAACATCGGGCACGTTGATCTGGAAAGGAAAGGTCTACCCGCTTACCCCGGGTGATCACCAGCTGATAATGGAGTAAAATAGGGTGTCAGACAGTTTTTCGGCGGAATTCGACCGTATGGTGGATGAACAGTTTAAATAATAGGCTTGGGAGGGGTGTGCCGCGGCGCAAAGTGGGGACAGCTGTCGCGGGCTGAAAGGTAAAGTTGGTTATACTCGCAGAAGCCGTCCTGATCACGCACCGAGGCAAATCCGGAACTAAAGACTGTGAGTCCCCGATAAGCCTCTTCAACGTGGGCTGGCTCGTTTTGGAAATGGGCGCACTGTTGGCAGATCGGCCCGGAAATACGCAGTTGAATGGAATCGAGAATTTTCATGCGTCCTTACTTTTCATGTGTCCATACTTTTCATGCGTTAATGCGTTACGACGGAAGACCAGTAATGACCGAAAACAACGACTGACAGGATATAGCCCAGAATGACGTTCACAATAACTCCTGCAGTGAATGCGATAAAAGGTTTGATACCGGCTGCTGCTAACTCGCGGAAGCGCGTTGTAAGCCCGATACTCAAGAAGCTAAAGGTGAATGCCCAGGTCCGCAACGAGGTGATGGGTGCGATAAGGGCGGGTTTCACCAGTTTATTGTAATCCCCCAGCGTATTTCCATGTACAATCAGCGTCGTTAATACCGAAGCGATAAGGAATCCAATGACGAATTTGGGAAAACGCCACCAGATCTGGCCGACCTGAACTTTTGAATTCGTCTCCGATTTTTCCCAAACGGTGACGGCAATGAGCGCCAGTACAAATGTCCAGATACCGATCCAAATGTCCCGGCCGATCACTTTAATCAGGGTATAGGAGGCCAATGCCTGGTCTGCGGTTCCTGAAATGCCTAAGCCTTTGCCGGCATATCCACCATAAGATTGGGCAGCGGCCAGGCCGGCGGCGTCTGCAAATTCCGATGTTCCGATCCAGGCGCCGCCTACTCCCGTCGGCAGGTGAATCGTGCGGGAAACCAGGGGTAATGCGATAATGAGAATAATAGCCCAAAAAACGACCAGGCTGATGGCAATTGGCGGATGCTCCTTTTTGGCCCTTACGGCGCCGGCCACTGCGATCGATGCTGAAACGCCGCAGACTGCGCCACCTGCTCCCAGGACAGCCGCCAGCCTATGGTCGAGCCCCAACTTTCGGGCAGTAAAGAAGATCGTCAGAAAGGTAACGATGGAAACGATGGAAGCCTGTAAAATGGCTACCGGCCCGGCCCAGATAATTAACGTGAAAGGCAAAGTGGCTCCCAGCAGGACAATGCCGAGCTTAATATAAAACTCGACCCGGAAACCGGCATCGAGCCAACGGGGCAATCCGACCACATTTGAAAGAAACAGTCCGAGCAGGAGAGCTACCAGCGGTGGTTCCAGGTTGTAGCGATTCGCTTGGTCCCAACTGCCTGCAATGTAAATGACGGTCGAAAGTATAAAGACAAAAATAAAAGCTGGAATAAATGCTTTGGGCTTTTGCCCGATGAATGAAATGACGACGGTGAAAAGGATGAGGAATGCTCCCAATAAAGCGAGATATCTGATGCCGGTCGTTGACAATTGAGCGCCAAGTTGCGACAAGGTTGACCATTTAGCCGGCGACACCGCAATCCAGGAAATGCTGGATCCGGAAAGATAAAAGACGTAGGCCAGCAATACAATGCCCAGTCCAAGCCAAACTGCCCACCAGTCTTCTTTCAACCAGAATTCCTGCCAGCCGGAGGGTTGGTTTGCGTCTACGGGTTTAGTTTCAGTTGGAGTCATAGGGGCGAAAATAAACCAACAATATTAATCTACCAAAATAGTAGGCTTTTAAATATAGTGGAGGGGTCCGCTTTGATAGCCGCTTCTCCTTCAATAGGATAGACGGTTCTGAAATGAGGTTTCGGCGATTCTTTATCGGGGATATTTACCTGCCATTCCAGGTTATGCAGGATCTTTATATTCCGGTTGATAAAAGCGGTATCTTTTTCACCGCTACTGGCAAATGCCCCGATGGCGTATCCGTAATTATTTGAAATGATATTATTGTATATAAAGATGTTATTAAGATTGGATGACATGATGTCGATCCCTCCGGTAAGCCCGGACCAATGCCTTGCTGTTCCGTTATTGAACAGGGTATTATTATAAATAAAGATATTGCTACGCCGTTCATCCGAACCCCAAATGCTGAAAAAAATGCCGGATGCTCTGTTGTCGTAAAGCAAATTGTGATGAAAGTACACGCTGTCCATACTGGCATCTTTACCTTCGCCACTGACACCAAACCCCCATTCGCAATGGTGAACGATGTTGTGATGAAATTCCACGTTGCTTAACCGACCGAACCAGCAATCGGCATATAATCCCTGCCTTGGCATACTGTAAACGGTATTGTGATGAATAATACCGTGGTTGCTGACTTCTTTGCAATCGATACCCTCTTTGAAGCAATCATGCACTGAATTAAAGGCAACCTCGAAATGGGAAGCGCCGGCAAGGCTGATCGCCTCATGGGGAGCCTCACCCCTGAAAATAACTCCCTGCGGCTTTAATTCTTTGTTATTGGCGCCGATCACCTCACAATGCAGGATTTTACATGAATCGGCATACCAGATGGCGATGCCTGAATTATATGACCCTTCCGACCTGCAATTGATGACTTCAATATGATCTGTAGAGGCGCCTTCAATGATGATGCCGGCGTTATGTGATTGCCGTGTCTCTATACCTTCCATACGAATATAACGGCAGTTTTTGAAGGTGACAGATCCTGTCCGGGGAAGCTCTTTATCCGGATCGTAGCTGCTTAAATAATCGCTGCCGTCGATAATGACCCGTTTTCCATCCGCCGGCATAATGGTGATCCATGCATTCTTTCTTCCGGAAACCGCAGGTTGAACCGGCCGGTCATTTATTTTATAAATACCTTCTTTGATAAAGACGGTATCGCCCGGTCTGGCTTTATCGATCAATTGCTGTATTTCTTCGGCTTTTTAACTTATGGCTGGGCACGGCGCCGCGGAAGGACTATGTCGACAATCTCATTCCCTTCAACTGGCGGGGATGGTGGGACTATGGGACAGGCGCGCTCGGGGATATGGGGTGCCACCTGATCGAAGCTCCTTTCAGGGTGATGGGTCTGGGTTATCCTACAGAAGCCGAATGTAGTATAGGGTCCGTCTATTTGGGTAAATCGCAGCGCGCCTGGCTGCCGGACGGGCCTCCACCCTCCTCGCATGTGGTGCTGAGGTTCAAGGGCAAGCCTGGCAAGCCCGATATCCGGTTCCACTGGATGGACGGCGGCATACAGCCGGAAAGGCCCGATGAGTTGGGGCCAAATGAAAAAATGGGTGATGGCGGGAATGGGGTGATACTGACGGGCACGAAAGGGAAGATGATGTGCTCCACCTACGGGCGGGAGCCCAGGTTGCTGCCGCTGTCGCTGATGCAGAATACCCATGTCGCCCAGACCCTGCCAAGGGTGAAGGGAGGAGAAGGCGGACATTATGCGCAATGGGTCGAGGCCGCAAAGGCGGGGCCGGGAAGCGCTGAAGCGGCACTGCTCAGCTCTCCTTTCGACATTGCCGGCCCGCTGACGGAAACAGTCCTGATGGGGAACCTGGCCATTCGGAGCTTCGACATCCGCACGCCGAAGGCCAAGGGGTTCGATTATCCGGGCAGGTACAGGACCTTGTTATGGGATGGGGAGCAAATGAAAATTACCAACTTCGACGAGGCCAATCAATATATCAAACGGACCTACCGGACCGGGTGGTAACACCGCCTCCTCCACGAAAGTTGATGAAAAAATAATTTTAAGATGCGCGAAACCAGCCATTTCTTAAATAATTTAAGTGTTTGTCCCGATCTAATACACGCAAAACCATGTCACTGAAATTCTTTTTTCGTATCGTTCCCTTAGTTTTGGCGGTCAGTTGTGTACAGGCGCAAGACCTTGATTCCATTGAGCACAACAGAGTAATACTACCTAATGGATGGTCGTTAACTCCCATCGGGAAAAGCCTTCCCCTGGGCGATCTTCCATTAAACATTGCAGTAAGCAGGAGCCATCGTTACGCAGCCGTCACCAACAACGGGCAAAGCACCCAAACCATCCAATTGCTGGATGCAAAGAACGACCTGGAATTAGACAAAGTAACTATCGGCAAGGCCTGGGGAGGATTGGTGTTCGGTGCCGACGAGCGGTATCTCTATGCATCCGGGGGCGATGACAACTGGATCGTCCGGTATTCCATCATCAATAACCGGCTGGTGGCGAGCGATACAATCCGATTGGGTGAGCCGTGGAGCAAGAAAAAAAATGCAGCCGCCATATCCCCGACGGGGCTGGCGATCGACGACAGAAAAGGCATATTATATGTGGTCACTAAACAGGATAACAGCCTCTACCTCATCGATCTGAAAACAAAAGCCATTCAGCATAGAATAGAATTAGGCACCGAGGCATACACCTGCCTCTTATCGCCGGACCGGTCAAAATTGTACATCAGCCTTTGGGGCCGGGACAAGGTGGTGGCCTATGATACGAAGGTCAACCAGTTCGTCGATTCGGTCGCTGTGGGAGACAACCCCAATGACCTGTGTATTTCCCATGATGGGCGATACCTGTATGTTTCCAACGCAAATGACAATACCGTCTCCGTCGTTGACCTGAAAAAGGCTACAGTCCTGGAAACACTGAATACGGCAGTCTATCCGACCTCCTTAAGCGGTACCACCAGCAACTCTGTTGCCTTGACCAAAGACGATAAGACTTTGTATATTGCTGATGCCGACAATAACTGCCTTGCTGTATTTGACGTAAGTCATCCGGGCTCAAGTTCCTCCCTCGGATTCGTTCCTACGGGATGGTATCCGAGTGTAGTGAGGGTAATCGATAACAAATTATATGTAGCCAATGCCAAGGGACTTTCATCACTCCCCAACCCGCACGGCCCCAATCCTACAGGGTATAAGGAGACGGTTCTTCTGCATGGGGGCGATCCCTCAAAGCCACAGCAAGTCCAGTATATCGGTGGCGGATTGCTGATGGGAACTTTGAGTATACTCCCTATCCCCACAGGGAAAGAATTGTCTGTTTACTCACAGGCTGTATATCACAATACGCCCTATCATAAAGAGCAGGAAGTAAATGCTGAAGGTGAGGCGGATAACCCCATCCCACGTAAAGCGGGCGATCCCTCTCCTGTTAAATATGTGTTCTATATCCTGCAGGAGAACCGGACCTATGATCAGGTATTATCAGACCTGCCGCAAGGCAATGGCGATACCAGTCTGCTTTTGTTCGGAAGGCATATCACCCCCAACCATCATTCTCTTGCGGAGAATTTTGTGCTGCTGGATAATTTTTATGTAGATGGCGAGGTGAGCGCCGACGGGCACAATTGGTGTATGGGCGCCTATGCAACGGATTATATGGAAAAGAACTGGCCCACAAGTTACGGCGGCAGGGGAAAAGGAGCAGTTGGCGAGACTGGCCTGAACAAGGTCTACATTTGGGACCAGGCCAAACGAAGCAATGTCTCTTACCGGACTTACGGTGAATTTGTCAACGCAGATAATACCGCCAGGATACCCGCGTTGATAGGCCATTTTACGCCGGAATACCCGATCCGGGATCTGAAAGACCCGGATACGATGCGTTACCGGATATGGGAAAAGGATTTCGATTCCCTGGTGCAGCAAAATGCCCTGCCCCGATTGATGACTTTCCGTATGTTGAGTGACCATACCGAGGGAACGACTGCCGGCAGGCCTACTCCATTTGCCCATGTGGCCGATAACGATCTTGCCGTCGGCAGGCTGGTAGAGCATATTAGCAAAAGCCCCGTATGGAATAACAGTGTGATATTTATTGTAGAAGATGATGCACAAAACGGCCCTGACCATGTGGACGCGCACCGCACGACCGCCTATCTTGCCGGCGGCTATGTGAAGCGCCATTATGTTGACCATACCCTATATTCCGGTTCTTCCATGGTTCGCACTATCGAGCTGATCCTTGGCCTTCCTCCAATGACCCAGTATGACGCTGCGGCGACCCCCATGTGGCGTTGCTTTAGCAAAACATCCGATAGCACACCGTTCAATAGCCTGCCTTCGAACATCAATCTGAATGATGTTAACCCCGGTGGGACCAAGCTGGCCGCCATGGCCAAAGGACTGAATTTCTCGGAAGTTGACCGTGTGCCCGACGAGATCATGAACGCTATGCTATGGAAAAGTGTCAAAGGTGAAAATGCTAAAGTGCCTGCCCCTGTGCATGCTGCATTTGTAAAAGCCAATCAAAAGGCGGATGGAGACGATTAACTGTAAAGTATACCGCCTAAATTTTGATGGATCAGTTCGCGATAGGTTGGTGACTAAATGATCATTCCGCCCTCAGGCTTTTTGCCGGGCTGGCTGTAGAGACCCTCCAAGCCTGGGAGAAAACGATCAGGAAACAGATCGCGGTTAGGATGAGGACATTCGTCAATAGTATCCAGGGCGTAATGGACACTCTCGATACGAAGAATCGCAGCCAGATATTATTGAGCATATAAGCTATGGGTATGGCTATGATCACAGCGATAGCCTGCAGGATGATAAAGCTTTTGGATAGTAACAGGATCACCTGTGGTACGGTAGAGCCGAGGACTTTTCGCAGGCTGATCTCTTTTCTTCTTGTTTCGGCAGTGTATGTCGCCATACCCAGCAGTCCGAGACAGGAAATGATCACGGCGAGGAGGGCCAGCACGCCAAGAATTCCCGCAATATCGCTCATCACCACATGGGTGATCAACAATTCCTGATCGAAAAACTCATATTCGAATTTGGAGGCCGGATTCACTTTCTTCCAGGTGTCCTGCAGAAAGGCCACGGTTCCCATGGGATTTTTCCCTTGCAGCCGTACCGTGATGTAACCGAATTCGCTCTTTCGGTTTCGGAGCATGAGCGGCTCCATTGCCCGGCTTACGTCGAGGAACTGAAAATTTCGTACAACCCCGATGATCTCGGCGTCTTTCCTATCAGCCAGGATCAGATGCCGGCCCACCGCCTGTCGTGGCGAAGGATAGTGCAGATCGGCCGCCATCTTTTCGTTGATCAGGACATAGTGATCGACGGAGTCATCCGGGATGGGCGGGAGATTCGTACCTGCGACCAACTGCAACCCCCATACATCCAGACACGCCGCATCGATATCGATATAATTGGCCTGAAGACTATCCTGCGTATTGTCTGCCTTATGGATCCGTTCCTGATTATTGGTGCCGGTCGCAGGCGGAAAGGTACATGCGGCAACGGCCCTGATATTCTTATTGGTCGATATTGCCTGGACAAAACGGCTATAGTTCTCTGTCTTAACCAGCTTTATATCCACGACGTTCTCCTTATTAAAACCATAGTCGAAATTCATTACCCGATTCCCCTGAAGATAGATCAGGCTCGTCGAGATGATAAAGATCAGCGAGACACAGAGTTGAACGACCAATAGCACTTTCCGGATCGTCAGCCGCTTCATGATCCGGAAGGAGGCTGCACCCTTTAACATATTTACAGGGTTAAACAAGGAGATATAGATGGAAGGCAGCAGTCCGGCAATAAAGCCGACGAGGGCACTAAAGCCGAGAAATGTCAGCAAGATCTGCGGGGTGTACCGGAAAGTGATGCCCAATACTTTGTTCAGCCAAAGAGCTGTAAACAAATGCTGAAAGCCTATTAACAAAACGAAGGAGAAAAGCAGCGACAACAGGCTGACGAGTATGGCTTCAGTGATGAATTGCACGAAGATCTGCTGCCGTGTAGCGCCGGACACCTTGCGGATGCCCACCTCCTTTGTCCTTGCCAAAAGTCGTGCGATAGAAAGATTGGTGTAATTCAAACAGGCGGACAGCATTACCACCAGGCATAGTACGCTTAAGATAATCAGGATGATCTTCGGCATCGACATGCAGGTTGGGTTGCTGATCAGCTCCGCGGGCATGATATCTGTCAATGGCATCGCCTGGAAGGCGTATTGGTTGTTTTTTCCTTTGGGATATTCCTTAGCGGAAACCTGATCCAGAATATGTTGAAGATCAGCTTTTGACCTTCCTTTTTCCATCAGCACAAAAGTATAATTGCGCCATATACTGCTCCAGTTGTCGGGTGTATAGGCGAGGATCGAATCTTTGGCGAGATGATCCAATGTGCTGAGCGAGGCGAGAAGCTCGAAGGGCAGGCTCGTCCTTCCCGGGTTGGGCTTGAGGACACCGGTGATCATGAACTGACCATAGGGTGTTTCCTTATTGCCGGTAATGGGTACGCCCGGCATCATCCCCGTATCATCGAATTTCACGGTCTTACCGATTGGATCTTCCCTGGGAAATAACTGGTCTGCCAGCGCTTTGGAGATGACCAACGAAAAAGGATTCATCAGAGCGGTACCTGCATCCCCTTCTTCCAGCCTGAAATCCATGACCCGAAAGAGATTTCCATCTGCAAAATAGCCGGCGCCCGACGCGATCTTGTCATTATAATTAAGGTCGCCGCCTATCTGCCTCATTAGCGCCGCGGATGCCTCGATCCCGGAATAGTTCTTTCTCAAAAGCTCTGCCAGGGGCAGGGCAGAAGATGCGGTATGCAGCTCATTACCGTTCTTGCCGGTGGTTTGAATGCGATAGATCCTGTCTTTGTTGACATGGAACTGATCATAGCCCCGTTGATCGGCAATGATCATGATGATGAGCATACAGACCGACATGGCGGCAGCCAGGCCGAAGATATTGATCAGGGAAAAGGTTTTGTGTTTCAGGATGTTCCTGAATCCTACCTTCAGATAGTTGCCGAGCATGGGGATGTTTTGGGGGCTTGGACGCGGGGATCGGGGCGGAGGTTACAGCCTTGAAAGATATTTTTTTTCGGCCCTGCCCGCATCAGCGGGCCCCGCTCATCAAATAACCTCGTACCATAATAATGATCAGCAAAGGAGCAAATGCGTAGTTCAGTTGCTGAGGAAGCCAAACCCAGCTTAATAGGATTAAAAGTGCGACGATCGCAGCAATGCGGAAATACGTCGTTCTCCAAACTTGATTTCTATTTGGGAAAAAAGCAACAAATGCATGTGTGGGCCAAACCCATAAAATATTCAGGTTGTTCCTGCATACAATATCTACCCTGCCAAGCCAAACAAATGTGATCAATATTCCCAACAATCCAAGTGAAAAAAAGAATAGGGTATCTGCCATTCTTAATACCTTCTGTGTTTCTGCATTTTTGCTAAAGGATAAAAAAATAAAGCTCAGCGCAAGGAAGGAAAATAAAACGAATGGTGTAATAAATGACCTGTTATGGCTGCTTTTGCTTTCTTTTAAAATGATTTTCTTTTCACTTACCAAAGGGCATTGTTGAAGTGCAGCACTGTCAAATCCTTTCATCAAATAGTCAGGCAAGAACATGGACTGTTCGTTGGTAGTTGGTTTGTCAAGATTGCTTCCCAGCAGGAGGTCGATGGCAAATTTGCTCCAATCTTTGTGCTGACTGGTCAGATTTTGATGGATCAGTTCGCGATAGGTGGGTGCCGTGGTGGGTAAAATATTTTTGAAGATTATAGTATTCTTTGTGCTTTCAGTAATGATCTTTTTTGCACGGGTGGTACAATTGTCTTCATAAAATTGATAATTGTAATAGCGGTTAGCTTCCGCTGCATTTATTTTGAGTAAATTAAAAAGTCTTTCTTTTTGTTCTCCATCCAGCATAATTACTTGCTCTATTACACTGCGATGATCTTCTTTGTATTCTTGTAAAAAATCATTGTAATTACTGCCGGAAAGCGAATACCGCATAATGCCTCGTACGAATTTTGTATAGAAATAGGGGTCTGAATTATCAAATGTACCATAGTTAAATACTATATCTGTTTCAGCTGAGCTATCTATCACCCTTATGGCAGTATGTCCCCATATGGAGTAAAGTTCATCAGCAGGACCGCAGGTCACCAGACTTATGCGCAAATGACTGTTATCTTTTAGTTGTGCCTGTAATAATGAGCAAATGATAAGAAAGGGTAAGGTGAATATTGCTTTGAAAGAAAATTTCATCTGCGGATTATTTGGCGGATGTTATAGATATCAGGCCTTCAACGCCATTTTGCCCAAACCAGGTCGAGGAGCAACAGGAGGAAAGAGATCGCCCCGATGATTGCGCTCATGGCATGCGTATATTCCCACTGGGTACGGAGCCATGACCAGTTGCTGTCCGGGAAAAAGGTCCAGTTAAACGTAGCGATACTAATCGGAATCGTAAGGACGTATAGTATGAGTATGACCAATTGCGCGATGAACGCGCTGCGTATGGGCCAGAATTCCCGGTTGTGCTCCCGTTCAAAGAAGAGCAGGCCGACAATTGAAAGGAAGGAGGCAAGTTGTATGAACTGGAGCCAGGCCCACGACTGGTTGGCATATTGTACCGCTGCATAATCGTCCCTGGGAAGACTTATGACCGAAGGCAACGCTGCAAGGTCCATCATCGGCCGGATAAGGGCCATGCCGGCAAGAACAAAAGCCAGCAGTCGGAAAAGATTGATGTAGAACTTCGTCATGCTCAAATTTACAGGTAATAGCCAAGTATTTGAACTACAAACTCCACTGACCGCCCAAATAATAGACGGCCCTGTCTGTCTGCCGCATGACGGTTATCCGGTTGGAGCTTTGCTGATCTGGAATCAGCCGGGCAGCAAAAGACGGATTGGTTTGCAGAAGGTCGACGGTAGTGACGGTATTGAAGAGGTTGTCGGCCTTGGCAAAGACACGTATCCGCCGGCCTATCTTTTTTTCCACGGCGGCATCCAGCACCGTATACGCTCGCTGCCAGTAATCGAGCCCGTACCATCCGGACACCGAATAGATGCGCCTCCCTGTATAGATGGCTGAGATCCGGGCGTTCCATCCACTGTGGTTATCCTGGTAAAGCAGGCTGAGGCTGGCCAGATGAGGAGACTGCCCCTGTAAAGGCCGGCTTTCATTGCGCGTGATGGTAATGATGTTGCTGGCCGTGTCGCCCGGTACCTGGCGGGTATTGAACTTAGTGGGCTGAACGATATGCGAATACGTATAGGTATACTGTGCCTGGATGCCCAACCGCCCGAAATACCGGCTGGCGGATAGCTCCGCTCCATAATCATCGGCAACAGGGGCATTCCTCATCTGCTCGGTCAGTTGGGTAGCGGGCGTATAGGACAGCCCCTGGTACGTAATGGGGTACAGCTCATCCCCGGCGTCCAGCAGGGTTCTTTCATAAGGATCGGCAATATGCTTGTAGAACACCCCGGCCTGTATCATGTCCAACCCGCCAGGATACCACTCGTACCGCAGATCCATGTTATCGGCACGCGACCTTTGCAGAAAAGGGTTGCCTGCTTCCAGATAATCCTCATACTGTATGGAATAAAAGGTCACATCATATAATGCCGGCCGGGAAAGGCTCTCGAACCAGGAAGCCCGCAACAATTGCCGGTCTGTCAGCCGGTACTTCCATTGTACGGAAGGCAGATAGTCGGAATAACGAATTGATCCCACTTTCCCGTAGGTTGTTGTCGGGTCTACAGCCGAGAAAAACTGCTGATCCGTATGCTCATACCGGACGCCGGCCAGCCAGTCGGATCGCTTGCCTTTCAAGCCAGCCATTATATATCCAGCGCCGATATATTCATGCGCGGTATACGTATTGGAATTGGACACCGACCCCAGCGGATTCTGCGGTCCGTTGTCGTTGGTCCATTGCGCCTGGTAGATATTCGTAAAAGGCTGTCCGTCCGTAGTGGTGATGGCCGGCTGGAAGAAATAGCTGTTGTAAAAATCATTCCGGTCTTTTGCCCGGTAGAGACCGCCGGCCCCGAAGGAGAGTTCATGCCCTTTTACCGTCAGCCGGTAGTCCAGGTAGAGATAGCCGGCAAAATCCTGCTCCCGATTGTGAAGCCAGATTCGGGTCAGCGGTTGCAGCAACAGCGGATCCTGGGTGATGGACCCGTTCGGCTGTTCGATCCGGGCAGTACCGGCGGATAACTCCGCCCAGTCGGGATATAGACCGGTCGCGACCGAATAGACCGCCGTCCATTTGATCGTAAAGTGCGGGTCGATCTGGTGATCCCCGTGAAGAGTGGCATTGGAGATATGCTGCAGATGCAGCCGGCTGCGGTCCGAAATCGTGATCCGCCCGGTACCGGGGATGCTGCGTCCTTCCGCCAGGCTGGTATCGACACGATGACGGCTCTCTATATCCTGCTGGCCGGCATAGAATGCAGAAAGGTTGATAGCGTTGCGGGGGTCGAAATGATAGTCCAGCCTGGAGTGCAGCCCTTCCCTGATCAGGTTGGCGGAATATTGATTGAGATAGAAATCAGTGAGACCCGGTGCATTGTTCACCTGGGGCTCATTGTTTTGCGGAATGAAGAAATCGGGAGAGCCTCTTTTTATATTCTGATAATCGGCAGCCAGCAGCAGCCCGGCTTTCTGCCCGAAGAAGCGCCGCCCCCATGTCACGCTGCCCAATTCGTCGGGCGAAGGCTCGACAGAATGAAAGGAAAGGTTGGCCCTGGAAAAATCGCCGCCGGTTGCCTGGTAGGATGGCCCATACAACTCGTAAGGAGATTTCTTCTGCACGACATGATCATCGAAAGTCAGAAAGGACTGATCGAAGAAAGTCTGGTTATAACCTGTCATCAACCGAATCTTTAACAGCGGCTCGGCCGGCGCATCCCGCATGACCATGTTCACCACCCCGCCGATGGCATCGCCTTCCATATCCGGTGTAAGATTTTTGTATACCTCTACCCGCTGCACCATGTCTGCCGGGAAGATCGACAACGGCACGTAGCGGCTGCGGTCACCCGGACTGGGGATTTTGACACCGTTCACCAGTGTATAGTTGTATTTCGGATCCATGCCCCGGATGATGGTATGGTCAGACTCGCCGGAATTGTCCCTCGTCACGGAAAGACCATTGATACGCCGGGTAACATCTGCTACGTTCAGATCCGTAGACCGCTGGATGGCTTCTTCAGAGATAATGTCGACGATCGGGCCTGCCGCCTGCTGTAGACGAACTGCGGTCCGGATGGAACCCGGATCGGAATAGCCGTGGATAGTCACTTCCGGCAGACTGTCTTTCCGCTGTTGAGCAACCGCTGCTGCAGCCTGCAACAGGAATAGGAAAACCGTAACGCCTTTCATGATCAATGCTGGTTTCCGGTGCCATTGGTTTGGTATGCACCCATATCAACTCCCGGAGCGGTTAGCTCCGTCACCCCGAAGGTGGGATCTACCTTTACGACGGCAAATGGCTGGAACGAAGTGTATCCTTTGCCAATAGCCGGCGAGTTGCTTTGCAAATGGAAATTATAGCTGCCGACATAATCCGCTTCATTAAAATTGGTAGTCGACGACGCCGGCAAGGGATAGTTGACGAATTGAGGATTATTGGCGCCCGGCGTCGTCCCGTTACCCCCATTGATATCGGAGGCTTTCGCTACGGTAATGAAACCCGCAGGCAGGAACTGGGTCGTTATCCCGAGACTGTCACCGTAGTTGTAGGTATACCCGTAATGGACATTGGCCGTATCCGCCGCAGGCGTTGAACCGCCGCCGCCCAGCACGCCCATGCCATAAGCGCAGTCGACCAGCAGATTGTTGTAGGCATCGCCCCTGCCGTCGTCCTGGAAGTCGATCGAACCGCCCTCACCAGCCTTGGCCTGGCGAAAACCCGTCGTCAGCACCGTATTGTTATACGTGTTCATATTGGCCTGCGGCGATAACCCGCCTGCATTGTCGGTTTTGAAAGCATTGCCCGTGCCACCGACGACCACATTATACGCAATATCGCCGGTGCTGCCGCTTTTTACATTGACGCACTCACCTGCACTGAAGCCGACCTTCTCGAAGGTATTGCGATAGATCTCATACATACATCCAGCCGGCCGGATCATATCGTTGGCAGAGCCGTACAGCCAGCAGTCTTCCAGCACAAAGTGCGCCTCCGGGTTCGTCAGGAAGATGCCGTAACGTTCTTCACCGGCCCGTGTAGGCGACGAAAGCGGCGCCAGCCCACCCATGTATTCAAAACGGGTCCATTTGATGATGATATCCCCGGAACCAGCACCTCCCTGGATGCCGCCCCAATAACCCTTGAATGCAGGATCGGTGTTCGGGTCCTGTGGATCATTGGCCGGATTCGACTTCAGCGAAGCATCGGCCACCGTGAAAAGATTGGGGCTTGTCTTGGTACCGAGACAAAGGAAAGTGCCGTTGACGACAATGCCGGGCGCATGATCCTGGGTGCCGATAGCTCCTGCGCCGGAAGTCGGACCTACGATCAGCACCTGCACTCCGCTCTGCACGACCAGGGTATCGCCTGCATTGATCGTAGCATCGGCGTACAGGCTGCATAAATAATAGGTCTGGCCCGCTTTCAGCGTGCCTTCTATCGCCCTGCCGTTGCTGCCGTTCTTTGAATTTAATGTATCGCCGTTATTGATAAAGCTGCCGGTACTGAATTCCTGACTGGAAATGGATACCTGCTGATGATTTTTCGAACAAGAAACAAATAATAGTATGCTACCAAAAAAAACAATGCGGTAGATCGCCTTCATGTAAAAATTTTTTAGAAAGAGAAAAATTGAAAGTGCGTTTTAGTTTGCATCAAGTCTAGTCGTTGTCCTTTTTCTTTTCTAATAGTACAAATGCGCTGCGCTTAGGGGCGGGCATCACCGCGCTCTCTCCTTTCACCGCCTTCCAGATCACCTCATTCATCTCCTTGTCCGGCACCGCATCTTCTTTTGCGAGATCGAATTTAGCCGACCGCCGGGAGCTCTCATTATCGGCTACATTCCGTTCGTTGATATCTACCTTCGCGGGAATCGCCGCATAGGCCGTGTTATCCGGCGTGGAAGTAAAGCAGTCGTACAGTGGCGTCGCGGCCGCGTCATACTGACTCATCGGCGGCATTCCCAGGATCAGCTCAATCGTCCGCAGGACGCCCGAGGTCGAATACATCGTATGATTAACCGTATTTCTCTTTACAAATGGCCCCACAACATAGACAGGACTCCGGTGCGCATCGATATGATCGGGTCCTGACTGCGCATCATCTTCCAAAATAAAGACCACCGACGATGCCCACAGCGGGCTCTGCGACAGGTGTTCGATGATTCGTCCTACCGCCAGGTCATTGTCGGCGACAGCCGCGATGGGCGAGTACTGGCCTTTCTGCAGCCCGCTGGTATGGTCATCGGATACCCGGATCGTATTCAATGCGGGAACGGCATTGAGCGCCGCCAGCGAATCGAAATCCCTTGCCCAGGTGTCGGCCCGCACCTGATCCTGGATCTTCAAATCAAAGCCGGGAGAAGGGGCCGTATGTCCTTTGAGGCAGTCAAGCATCGCCTTCCCATATGCACCGGCTTCTCCATAGGTGCGATAGGTAATGCCTGTCCGTTTGGCGTCGTCCCATATATAGCCATCATTCGGAGCGCCTATATAATCCCCATAGCTTGGCCCACGGGAGCTGTAGTTGGTAGGCCAGGTCTTTTCGATCACGTCGGTCGCATAGGCGCCCATGCTCCAGTTATGCCCGTCTTCGCTGACTTCGGCGTCGACATAGAAATTATCCAGCAGTACAAAATTCCGGGCCAAAAAATGCTGGTTGGGCGTTATCTTCTCGGGGAAGAGACACAGGGATGTGTCTCCATTGCCTTCCGTCATATCGCCCAGCACCTGGTCATAAGTACGATTTTCTTTAATGATATAAAAAACATGCTTGATCGGCGACGGATGGCCCACTTTTCTCGGTACAGGATTACCATCTTCTCCATCGGCCAGCTGGAGCTTTTTGTCGGTAAAGGGCGTATTCGCATACACCTGCTGAGTGTAGGTCTTTAACTGCGCCGCATTGGGCTTGTCGATAAAGCACAGCACGCCCTTGAACATTCCGCCGATATACTGTTCCCGGCTGTTGGCCTTCGGCCCTACATGCTCTCCCACTGCGTTTTCTTTTTGAAAGGGCTGAGGTCCCCCGGGATTGGCAAAAGAGCTTGCCCCCTTGCCGTTGGAGACGATGATCTTGTCGCGCAAGGTCTTTACATTAGTGGGATACCAGCCTACGGGGATAAACCCCAGGCTCTTGCTATTGCCATCGGCCGATACATCGAATACGGCGAGATAGTTATTATCGGCATTGGCTATATACAATGTCTTCTCGTCGGCCGACAAAGCCAGCCCATTGGTGGTGGAGCCTGCCAGTCTTGTCGGATAGAGGGTGGTCGCAATCGTCTCCGTCGTCTTCCCCGACTTTGTGTCGATGATGGAAACTGTGTTGTCATTGGAATTGGCTACAAAAAGCCTGGTCCCCTTTTTATTCATCAGCAATTCATTGGGATGCTGGCCGGTTTCGATTGGGGATCCCAACACTCCGCCGGCGACATCATAGACAGCAAGGACAGCCGAAGTCCATAAGGAAATGTATAGCGTCTTTTCATCGGGAGACAACAGACAGCTATATCCCATACCGGGCAACGGAACTTTTTTTGTAATGGTCCGCGTCTGCGTATTGATCTCGAACAAGGTGCTATCTCCCTTGGACACCACGAATAGCCGTTTCCCGGACTTGTCGGTCACCATCCCGGTGGGGCAGGTGCGGGCCCTGGGGTATGGATCGCTTAGCCGGATCGTATCGGGTGTGCCTAATTTGTTATCCCGGATAGGGAAATCCAATATGTAATTATCATAGCCCCCCGAGGCATATAAATGTTTCTCATCGTGGCTGAAAGCGATCCCATACCAGGATCTCTTTACTTCCTTCTCATCGAGGATCTTCTCGTTTTTGGGATCGATCAGCTGCACCGACTGAGTGCTTTGCCCATTATTGGTAATGGCCATCAGGCGCCCTGATTGACTGATTTGCAGATTGAGAGGCAGATCGCTCATGGCGCCAAGAGGTAATGTCCGGCCTGCCGGGCTTAACTTCCACCCATTGGGTAATAAAGTCTGACCGGTCTGTGCTGTCGGCCCGGGCGTGATCGTGGAGGTTTGGATCTGCGCCTGCGCATAAGAACATCCCAGGAGTAGTGATGCCAATAATAAATTCTTCATGCTGTTAAGATCGATGTTTTTTCATTTAGCTTTTCAGGAGTAACAGTTAATTAATCTCCGGCGGACTATTAATAATACAGTCATTCATCTGATAAAACATAAACATTGATCTGCTAAGTTTATTTTTAGTATGCCCTGTTTAATGCTGTACGCCTTGAAGAGCCTATGTTATAAGACCAGGTAACAATCATTTAATGAATGTTGGTCATATGTAGGACCTAATTTCGAACACTCATTATATCTCTGGATAAGATGGATACTGCTCTGATCATTAGTTTGCAAAATGGCTCTGAAGAGAGCTTTAAGAACATATACCTTGGCTATCACAAGAAGCTTTATTTTTATTTTCTTAAAAAGACCGAGTCGCCTAGTCTCAGCCAGGACCTCATACAGGAGACGTTTATAAAGCTTTGGCGGTACAGGCTGACACTGAAAACGGATCTGTCCGTTTCCCTTCAATTATTTCGGATAGCCCGGACGGTCGCTATAGACTCGTTGAGGGCAAATGCGCGGAACAGAATGGAGTCCTTTCCCACAGCACACATCATCGAATTGTCGGATAGTGTCATCGAGTCGCCTGTCCCTGAAGTATCGCAAGCTATCGTAAAAATCAGAAGCAGCCTTTCCATTTTACCGCCAGTCCGAAGAAAAGTCATCGAGCAAAAGCTGGAAGGATTTTCGAATCCGGAGATCGCATCCAATCTTTCTATCTCTCCCAAAACGGTGGCCAACCATCTCAACAAGGCATTCCATCAGTTAAAGAAACACATGGAACTACCCATTTTTCTGATTGTCCTGTTTTTTTTCCTGGATTAACAGATTGTTAAGACTAGGTCAAAACGACTGCCTCCAGCGTATATACTATTGAACCCACACGAATGATCATCACAAAGGAGAGGATTATCAATTTTTTCAAGAATCGTTGTTCCGCGGAAGAGGCGGATGAAATATACCGGTACTTACAGGAAAACCCGGAATGGATCAGTATGTGGTTCAACGAAGATGAATGGGAGAATTTCCGGTATACGGAGGATATGCCGGAAGAATGGTCACAGGATGTTCTGGAAAAAATTGATGCGGCGAAATCCACCCAGGTGGGCAGGATTAGGCGGATGACGGTTTTGAAAATGGCGGCGGCCATGATCGCTGTTCTGGTAGGATGCGGCGTTGTCTGGCTGCACTATACGAAAAAAGAAGAACTATCGGCGGAGACGGCCGCTGTTTTGACCGGTGCCCGTAAGGATACTACCCTGATCAATGGGAAGACTATGTTGCAGCGGGTGATATTGGAAGATGGTTCGATGATAGACCTTTCACCGGCCAGCCGGCTTACTTTTCGTCCTGGTTTTCAACCGGATAAGCGGACGGTTGTTTTATCGGGTGAGGCGGTCTTCAGGGTCATACAAGACAAGTCCCGTCCCTTTACGGTATTCGTCAAGGGGTTTTCTACGACTGTCCTGGGTACGGAATTCCGGATCAGGGCCTATGACGACAGCGTTACGTCCTGCGTGCAATTATTGAGCGGGAAAGTGATAGTCAGAAACCTGGAACATCCTGATCAGACGGCCTTCCTGCTGGCCGGGGAGCAATGTACTTTCGATAATGCGAAGAATAGTCTTAGCAGAATGTTCGCCATTCATCCGGCAGTTCCTTCTTACATGAATGGAGCAGGATCGGGTTTGCATGCCAACGGTATTGCGGAAGAGAATGACAGCGAAATGCTATTCAAAAATGAACCGCTGACCGGGGTGCTGTCGAGGCTGAGCGGATTCTATCATACACCTATCCGCTTCGACCATGCCGAAATGAATAAAAGAAGATTCACGGGAAGCGTTCAAAAAGATCAATCGCTGGAAGATGCTTTAAAAATAATCACGCTGTTGAACGAGCTGCATGTCGAGAAAAAGGACAGTGTCTATCGGGTAATGCCCGGACGGTAACCCATCATACATTTCTATTGAAAAAAATTCTTCGTAAGAAGACATGACCATGTATTGCTTATAATCAATTAATAAACCAATGACAAAAAAACTAATCTGCCGACATTTATGGGGATTTCTATGTTTCCTGCTGCTGGCAACCGGAACTGCTTTTTCGCAAAAGAAAATGCCTGCCGTGAGGGGAATCGTGCAGAGCGAACAAGGTGAACTGCTTTCCGGAGTCACCGTGATAGTCCAGAACGAAGACAAAAGTTTTTCCAGAACTGCCGAGTCTGATGACAAGGGGATCTTTGTCTTCCAATCCCTCGGAAAGAACGGCCCCTTCAGCTTTACATTTACTGTTGTAGGCTACGAGAAAAAAGTACTGAGCGGTTATGTCTATGCGAATGGCGAGATCATCACCTTGTCGGTCAAACTGCATCAGACGGACAAATCATTGGGTGATGTCGTTGTGGTGGGTTACGGCACTGAAAAGAGGGCGAATCTTACCGGAGCGGTGGATCAGATCGGAACGGAGTATTTCGACAACCGGCCTCTGCCCAGCATCACCAGGGGACTGGAAGGGGCGATCCCGAATCTCAATATCATAGTATCGGATGGCAAGCCGACCGCGACCGCGACCTATAATATCCGCGGTATTACCTCCATTGGTACGGGTTCCACACAGGGAGCGCTGGTCCTCATAGACAACGTGCCGGGTGATCCTACCACCCTGAATCCGGCTGACGTCGCCTCGGTCACCGTGCTGAAAGACGCGGCATCTGCTGCTATTTACGGTTCCAGAGGCGCCTTTGGGGTGGTATTGATCACGACAAAGAACCCCGCAAAAGATAAGATAACGGTCACCTATGACGCCAGTTATTCGGTCAACGACCGTACGGTGAAGCCCAAACTTGTCACCAATGGATACGAGTTTGTCAATTACTTCGACTCTGCCTACTTCGCCTCCCGGGACTACCTGCTGCAACCACCGACCATCAATTCTACCCTGCCTTTCTCTTTGCCTTACCTGGACTCGCTGAAGGTCCATAATGACAACCCCAAGCTGCCCCAGGTGACCGTCAATCCTCAGACGGGTAATTACAATTATTATGGTAATACAGATTGGTTTAAGCTGCTGTATGCCGACTATGTTCCGCAAACCCAGCACTCTATTAACGTATCGGGCGGAAGTGAAAAGATAAATTTCTTTGTATCCGGAAGATATTTCAACCAGGGCGGCCTTTTCCGGTATAATGCGGATAATTTCAACCGCTACAATCTTCGGTTTAAAGGATTTATAAAGGTGAACCAATGGTTAAGTATCAATACCAACACCGACTTTAGCACCTATAATTACAAGTATCCCCTGACGGCAAATTCAGGAAGTTCCATTTGGGAAACCATATCAAGCGCCACGCAGCCGGTGGCGGTGCTGAAAAACCCCGACGGAACGCTGACGGAAAATGCTGCCGCATCTGTTGGTGATTTTTACCTGGGGAAAAGTTACTCCAAAAGCGGACAGGTGTTTATCCGAAATACGCTTGCGTTGACGGCGACAGTTATTCCGAACAAGCTCATCATCAACGGCGACTTTTCTTACCTCAACACCAATACGGTCGATAACCGGCAATATTTTCCGGTGCCCTGGAGTAATTCTCCCGGGGTGACCACTGTATCAGGAACCAATGAGCTGTCCTACAACGACAGCACCGAAACCTATTTAGCGGCCAATCTATATGGGGAATACCACCAGAGCTTCGGGCGTCATCACCTGAAATTTACCGTGGGCGGCAACCTGGAGTCCGACCAGCTTAAAAAATTGATGATCACCAAGAATGGCCTCATCACCGATCAGCTGCAGGATTTTAACCTGGCTACCGGGTCTAATACGGTCGTCAGCGGAGGAGGGTCGCAATGGTCTACGATAGGTGTCTTTTACCGGGCGAACTATTCCTATTCCGACAAATACCTGCTTGAGCTGGATGGACGTTATGACGGATCTTCCAAATTCCCGACCAGCCAGCAGTTCGGGTTCTTTCCATCCGCATCCGCAGGCTGGCGGATCTCCAGGGAGGATTTTATGCAAGGCGCCAAAAGCTGGCTGAATGACTGGAAGCTGAGAGCGTCCTATGGTTCACTGGGCAACGGTCAGATCGCTCCTTACCTCTATCTTCCTATCGTCGTTTCAGGCGTAAATTCCGTCCTCGTCAACGGTGTTCAGCCCAATTATCTCTATCAGCCGAATGTGATCCCCAATGGGTTGACATGGGAAAAATCCACCACCCTGGATTATGGTACGGATATCGAGCTCCTGCGCAGAAGGCTGGTGGCTAACCTGGACTGGTACGATCGTATGACTACCGGGATGATCACCCCGGGCCAGCCCTTGCCCGATGTATTCGGAGCCGCTGTACCATCCGGCAATAATGCCAACATGAAAACGGAAGGCTGGGAAGTATCGCTGAACTGGAATGACCAGATCAAGATGAGAAAACCGATTACCTATGGCATCCGGGTAACGGTGTCGGATAATATATCCCATATCACCAAATTCAACAATCCCACAGGCACTCTCGTCGGTGTCTCCGCGGTCAATGCCACCACAAACTATTACAAAGGCGAGCGGGTGGGCGATATCTGGGGATTCGTCTCGCAGGGTTTTTATACTTCCCAGCAGGATATCGCCAGTTCTGCCAATCCATCGTTCGTCAACTACTCCCAGGAGAACATCCCTTTACCGGGTGATATCAAGTTCAAAGATCTCAACAATGATCATGTCATCAATAACGGCGCAAATACGATCTATAATCCTGGCGACCAGAAGATCATCGGAAATGTCTCTCCGCGTTATGCCTTTGGTATCACGCCTTCCGTCGGCTGGAATAATTTCTTCCTGTCGGCCTTTGTCCAGGGCGTCGGTCACAGGGAATGGTCGCCTACGGCCGAGGCGGATTTTTTCTGGGGACAGTACAACCGGCCTTATGCATTCCTGCCGGTATCCACGCTGGATCACTGGACGCCCGCGAATCCCAATGGCTATTTCCCAAGATACAGGGGCTACGAGGCGCTTAGCTTCCCCAGGGAGCTGAACCTTCCGCAGACCCGCTATTTGCAGAATGCCGCCTATGCCCGGGTGAAAAATATAACCGTCGGCTACAGCCTGCCTACTGCTACACTCCAACGGATGCATCTGATCAATGTCCGGTTTTATTTCACCGGTCAGAATCTCTGGACCTATTCTCCGATGCATAAACATGCCCCGAACTATGACCCCGAAGTACTGGGTTCGGATCCGCAGGTCGATCCTTCCGGGGGTGCGGGAAATGACTATCCGATGTTGAAAACCTATACGCTTGGTATGAACTTAACATTTTAACGCCTACTATATGCGACTGAAAAATATACTGCTCTTTTTTCTACTGACAGGAACGCTGTCTTCCTGTAAGAAATTCCTCGACAAGGGACCGACTTCCAGCATTACGCCCGATGTGGCCTTCAGCAGCTCGACGGACCTTCAATTGTTCGTTAACGGGTTTTATAATACCATGCTGCCCAATGCGGATGCTATTTTCGGCTCGGACAATTCCACTGGCCTTGCATTGCCGACTCTCTACGGAGGCCTCGGCGACAATACTACCGGCGCGGCGCCTACCTATTATCTGAACGGACAATTTACCAGCGCGCTGGAGTCTTCTGTCGGCAATCAATGGAACTGGTCCAACCTGCGGAATGTGAATTATTTCCTGCAGAACTACAATAACCCGGCGATCGACAGCACCGATAAGGCTAACTATTCAGGGATTGCCCATTTTTTCAGAGCCTATTTCTACTATAATATGCTGAAATTATATGGCGACATACCCTGGTATAGTACGGCCCTCCAACCCTCCGATACGGCCTTATACAAACCGCGGGATCCGAGGACCCTGGTGGCGGATTCTATCCTGGCCGATATTAATTACGCCTGCCAGTATAGCCCTGCCACTCCGGACCCATCCTGTACCCAGGTGACCAAGTGGCTGGCTTATGCCTTAAAATCCAGGATCTGCCTGTTCGAAGGGACGTTCAGGAAATATCATACTGAGCTGAACCTGGTCTCTACCGCCGCCCAGTGGCTGCAACAGGCGGCCGGTGCAGCGGATACCCTGATCGCCAGCGGGAAATATCATCTCCATACGACAGGTAGTCCCAGCACCGACTACCGGGCGTTGTTCATCAATGAAACGCCTTCCAACGACGAGATCATGCTGGCTGCGGTATACAGCGATGCCTTGTCGAAATGGAATGATGCGAATAGCTATTTTACAAGTTCCACTGCGGGTGTGCGCCTGAGCTTTAACCATAACTTCATCAACACTTATCTGAATGCGGATGGTTCCAGGTTTACGGACATCCCGAGCTACGATACGATTGAATTCCAATATGAAGTGCAGCACAGGGATCCCCGCCTTTCCCAGACCATCCGGATGGCTCCCTATACGCAGGACGGTACGCCGGCCCCGCCCGCTTTTGCCTATACCTATACGGGTTACCAACCCCTGAAGTTTTGCCAGGACAACCCGATGCTCAACACTAATTCAGAAAACAACAACGCGGTCTCCATTTTCCGTTATGCGGAAGTGCTGCTGAATGACGCAGAGGCTAAGGAAGAGCTGGGTACGCTGACTGCGACGGACTGGAATAATACCATAGGTCTGATAAGAACGAGAGCGGGCATTACAAATACGGCCATGCCGACGGTGGCTGACCCCTTTCTCGTCAATACTTATTACCCGGACATTACCGACCCGGTGCTGCTCGAGATCAGGAGAGAAAGAGGGGTAGAACTTTCATTGGAAGGTTTCCGGTATGATGATATCCGTCGCTGGAAGGAAGGGCCGGATCTGGCCCGGACTTTCACCGGGCTATATGTTCCTGCCATGAATCAGCTGCTGGATCTCAATCAGGATGGAAAACCCGACGTTTGCTTTGTCTCCGCCACGCCTTCCAACCCGGTCACCGGCGTGTTCTATTTTACCATCGACAATGTAACGTCCAAACTGAGCAATGGCACGAGTGGTACGCTGCTCCTGCAGCAGAATTCGCCAAGAACCTGGGCCGACTATAAATATTATTATCCTATCCCATTGACTGAAATACAGTTGAATCCTAACCTGGTGCAGAATCCGGGCTGGTAAAATTATCAAGAACAAAAAAATAATAGCAATGTATATCTGGAAAAAAGCTTTTTATTTGGTTAT
>JAMFSL010000161.1 GCA_026225275.1 Puia dinghuensis | reverse complement strand
GTCACCCTGCATGTACCGGAGACCAGCCAGACGAAAAACATGATCAACAAGACCGTTCTCAAACAATTCAAAAAGGGATCGATCCTGCTGAATTATGCCCGAGGGGAAGTCGTAGACCTTGACGGACTGGCTAAGGCGCTTCAGGAAGGACAATTCTCCGGGGCTGCCATCGATGTATTTCCCTGGGAGCCGGAAAAGAATGGGGATAAGTTCACGACCCCTTTACAAGGTCTGCCCAATGTCATCCTGACCCCGCATATCGGCGGTTCTACAGAAGAGGCCCAGGAAAACATCGGGGAAGATGTGAGCAATAAGCTGTTCCAGTATCTGGAGACAGGGACCACCCTGGGCAGTCATACCGTGCCACCCCTCAGCCTGCCACACCAGGAGGGTACGCACCGAATTCTCCACATCCATAAGAATGTGCCCGGCGTTTTGTCCGAGATCAACGGTACGCTGTCCCAGCATAATATCAATATCCTGGCGCAATACCTCAAGACTAATGAAGATATCGGTTATGTGGTGCTGGATATCGACAAACGTCTTTCCAACCAGGCCCTGCAGTTGCTGAAGGAAGTCAGACAAACGATCAAAACAAGATTGCTGTATTAAGTTATTGACTTTCGCGAACAAGGCCTATTTTCTTCAATGCCTTTTTTGCCCGCGACCGGAAGGCAGCTGTCGCATGCTCCCATTGATCGTCGATCAGCAGTTTCAGCTCCGGGCCGATCTCCGGGTACTCCGCTGCCAGTTGTGACAGGATGGTCATCGAAAACACTTTCACAGCGATTGGCGTATCGGGCGCCTCCACAAAACGAAAACAGGTGCTCATGACCCGGCCCTGATACCGCTTGGGAATGCTCACATCCTGTAACAGCCGAACGGTATTGCGGATAACGGCCACATGGATGTCGGTACTGTCCAGATTATCCAGCAGCGGCTTGAAATAAGGCGTGATCAGTTCCGGGTGATGACGCACACAATAGTTGAGCGGCCAGGCAGCCCGCTGTGTGATGCGATATTCTCCCTTGAAGAATAATTGGATCAGCTGAGCAAAGCGGTCCTTATCGTCTCCAATGTAGTCGACAATCCGGTCCGTATTTTTTTTCGAATGCTCTGCCCGCAATAATTTTAGCAAGTCCATACTATATACTAAAGTTACCTAAATTTAGGCCCTAATCAATTTCATATGAGCTATACACCGAATCCTAAACGTTATGATGCCATGGAATACCGCCGCTGCGGACGGAGCGGTCTGCTCTTACCGGCAGTATCACTCGGTCTCTGGCACAATTTCGGGCATGTCGATATCCTGGAGAATTGCCGCAATATCCTGCACGTGGCCTTCGATGCAGGTATAACCCATTTCGATCTGGCCAACAACTATGGCCCCCCACCGGGTTCGGCGGAAGAAAACTTCGGGCGCATCCTGCGGCAGGATTTTCATAGTTATCGTGATCAGTTGATCATTTCCAGCAAAGCCGGTTACTATATGTGGGAAGGTCCTTATGGAGATTGGGGCTCTAAAAAATACCTGGTGTCCAGCCTGGATCAAAGCCTCCAACGGATGGGACTCGATTATGTAGATATTTTCTATCATCACCGGCCGGACCCTAATACGCCCCTGGAAGAGACTATGTCGGCTCTCGACCTCATCGTACGGCAGGGGAAAGCATTGTATGTCGGTCTATCCAATTACCAGGCGCCGGAGGCAGCCAAGGCACTGGCTATCCTTCGCGAATTGGGCACTCCCTGCCTGATCCACCAGCCCAAATATTCCATGTTCGAACGCTGGGTAGAGGGTGGTCTTCTCGATCGGTTGGAAAAAGAAGGGGTTGGATGCATTCCTTTTTCCCCGCTGGCACAGGGTCTGCTGACCAATAAATACCTGAAGGGCATTCCGGAAGATTCCCGGGCGGCCAAACCTACGGGATTTTTAAAGGAAGACCAGGTCACGCCGGAGGTCGTTAGCAAGATCAAGCGGCTGAATGAGCTGGCGATCAAAAGAGACCAGACGCTAGCCCAAATGGCCCTGGCCTGGATATTAAAAGACAAACGTATTACTTCGGTACTTATCGGGGTCAGCAAGCCGGAACAGGTCACAGATTCCCTGCAATGCTTCCGAAATACGTGGTTTGAGAAAGAAGAATTAGATACCATAGAAGCGATATTGAAATAGATAATCGATTCATAATCAAGTTTTTAGCCAAGAGGCCGCCCTAAAAGTAATTGGGGCGGCCTTTTTTGTAGTTACAAAACTACAGTCTAGGCGTACTAATTCTATGCAAGGCCGTATGAACAGTGTTTCTTTTTTATGGAACATCTTTTCCCAGGGAGGGAAAAACGGAAGGATTTTGACCGGATTAGGGTATTATGTATCAACCTGTTATGTACTGGCACATGCCTTGCCATTTATTAATCAAACGTACAACATGAAACAATTAATCACTTACCTCACATGCCTGTTCTTCTCAGTAGCAGTTCGTGCCGCCGGCGATGGCCCTACGCCTGTTCCTGCCGCCAGCAACTCCGTCAAAGCCACTAAAATGGTCAATGCCGGCGCCGTTCGTTTTGAATTCAACAACAACATCAGCGCTCAGGACCATAAGGATTCCGTGCTGATCATTTTCGATCGCTTCGACCACACCGGTGCAGGCGTCATTTACCAGGTTTATGCTGCTAGTAATGACAATAGCATCACCATCCCTGAGATCCCCGCCGGAAAGTATTATGTTACCATCCAGTGCCTGGGCTTACATCACGATCGTCTCGAAAAGACCATCTCGATCAAAAAGCAGAAGAATGAGAAAGTAAAGATCGAACTCGAAGCTTCTGAAGTCTTTTCCAAAGACAATGTCAAGATCCCCGCTTACCGTCCTAACTTTTCCGATCTGTCCATTTTGAAGTCGAAGTAATTTTCTCTCCCAGTATCCCTCCAATATACCTTTTCTTTTTTTTCGCATTCCACTATCCCTCCAGCTGATTTTTCGCATCCACTATCTGATCTTCTATCTGATTTTCGCCATCCATTATCTTGCATTCAGGCTAATATCCGCCATACATTTACTTACGTCTGCTCAGGCGTGAGATATCCTCTTTTTGTCTGCTCCTAAAAAATTCCCCGGGTAGATCCTCTACCGTCAAACGTTTAGACGGATCAAATAAAAGTGAAAGTGTAACAACTCCTGCGCAACTCCTGCTTACTTTTCGACTTGGCTTATTCCTCAGCCTCTACATCCTAAATCTGTACCTACATGAAAACCAAAACTTTTTTCCTGAAGGCATGCAGCTACCTCCTTGCATCATTACTCTCCTTGTCTGTCATAACCACTGGCCTGCATGCTCAGACAACCTATGAGTGGAAATGGGTCAATGACAGCAACGTCATCAACCAAGGCGGTACATATGGCACTGCAGGAATCGCAGCTACAGCAAATATGCCCGGAGGACGATATTATGGTTCTGGCTGGTTGGACGCCAGCGGAAATTTCTGGTCTTTTGGCGGAGCCGCGTATGATAACAATGATAATGCCGGTTTCTTAAACGATCTCTGGAAATACACGCCTTCTTCCAACGAATGGACCTGGTATACTGGCAGCACCGCGGTCAATGCAGCGGCTACCTATGGAACAAAGGGAGTGGCCGCTGCCGGCAATACCCCCGGCGCCCGGTATAGCAGCACCAGCTGGACAGATGCCAGTGGAAATCTATGGTTATTCGGAGGTGGTTATGTGCCGGTAACCAGACAGGCGTATACGGGACGAAGGGTGTAGCGGCTGCGACGAATTGTGCAATAAATAGAAATCCGAATTTGTCTTATAATTAACATTATGTTAAATAGATGTGCAGAGCTAGTACCCATCCACAAAAGACCCTGGCAGCACTATCCTCTTGCCATAAAGGCCAAATATTTCCTGGCGGCAGTCGCAAAAGCAAGGGCCTTAGCCTGCGACGGTACCCCATCGAAATAGCTGAATTCGATTTGCATCTTGTCTTTTTTCCCTGTTCGTCGCCAGGTGCCGGCGACCTGCCCGTTGTAAATAATGACCGGGCTCAATCCGTAACTGCATTCGGCGGTAAAGCGGGGATCCAGCGCATTGTCCCGGTTCGTATAAGCCACCATGTATTCGTCGTACGCAGGCAGCAAAAAAGCGGAACGGCCCTGGCCCGGTATCGGCTGAATCGGAGCTTTTGCGGAGACCCAATAGTCGTTGTCGTTCACAGATACATGTTGAAGATGCTGTTTATTCATGTCAAGGCCTTTCCTTGCCTCTGACAAGGTCAGATTGCCCCACCAGGCGAAATCCTGAATACTGGCAGGTCCCCTGCTGAAAAAATATCTTTTGGCCAATTCAGCGATGGATTCTTCGTAACCGGGCAGGTTGGAAACGGGGACTGCCTCGTCCAGCAACTGGTAAGAGAATTTATTGCCCGCTCTTCCGGCCCTGCAGACAAGCTCATCCAGTTCCGCATCCATCAATAAATGTCCTACCCTGCTGTCGCTGACGTTGATCTTATCCTTGCGCAGTAAGGAAGTGAGCTCTTCACGGGTGAGCCGACGGTGTTTGGTCAAAGCTTTTGTAATGATCTTTTTGCTCTGCCGCAAAATGGCATGATCGATACCCAGTTTCTGGTGATATATCCTGCTCATCGCCTTGACCCTGGGAGCGCTCAGTTTGAGTAACCACCGGATGTCGGCGGGACAAACAAAATGCCAGGTGGGACGAAGGATATGCGAGCGTAGGATCTTTCCATCGTTGAAGTCCTGTTCGACCAATACATCGGACATCTCCCTTAGACGGTAACCGACCGCCCATTTGGCCATGCCGTAATCCTGAGCCTGCATGCAATTCATCCATTGTACCAAATCTGCCGGCTGCGTAAAAAGCGTGCCGGCCATTTGTTGATTTGCTATCCGGAGATAAGCCACCTCCCTGCTAGTCATTTTGATTTTCATGTTAAAGTTCATTGCTATAAAAGAAATCGGCGATTTCGGCTGTCCAGAGAGCGGGCTCTTCGAGGGCCGCAAAATGTCCTCCCTTCGGCATTTTTGTAAAGCGGCGGACATTGGCCATGCGGTTGGCCCATTCCTCAGGGAATTGCGCTTCACCCGGGAAAATCGCGACACCGGTGGGCTGTTCTACGCGCCGCGCCGATTTTGGGCCACCGCCGCCATAAGCTGCCCTTGCTTCTTCCAGGTACATCCGGATGGAGGAATTGATGGTTCCGGAGACCCAGTAAATCATGATATTCGTAAGGAGTTCATCCTTGGTAAAACTATTTTCGATATTCCCCTTATTATCGCTCCAGGAATTGAATTTCTCCAGTATCCAGGACGCCAACCCTACCGGGGAGTCATTTAGCCCATATCCCAGGGTCTGTGGTTTGGTGGATTGAAGCATGGTATATGCGCCTTCGGTATGCCACCAGTATTGTATGAATTTTCCATACTCCTGCTCCGCCGGGGTCATCTTGCTCCAATCTTCACTGCCATTCGGATAGCCCACATCCGTCAAGTGAATGGCTTTTACCAGTTGGGGATATTGAACAGCCAGGGATTTGGTAACAGTCGAACCAAGATCCCCTCCTGCCGCATAGAAAGAGGAATAACCCAGCACCTCCGTCATCAGCTTGACCCATATTCCGGCGATCCGGTCGGAATTGTGGGCCACATGACCAGAGAAACCGAAACCCGGGATCGAGGGGATAATAAGATCAAAAGATTGCTCCGGATTCCCACCATTCCTACCGGGATCCGTAAGCAATGGAATAACTTTGTAATAGCGGTAAAAAGAGTCGGGCCATCCGTGTGTGAGCAGGAGCGGCATGGACTTCTTTCCCTTTCCTTTTACATAAATGAAATGAATTGTGGTCCCATCGATCTCCGTGAGGAATTGGGGAAACATATTCAATGCGGCCTCCTGCCTGCGCCAATCATATTCCTTCTGCCAATAGGTTACCAGTTGCCTCAGGTAAGCGGGATTAGTGCCATAATTCCATCCTGCATTTTCAGGCTCGTCCGTCCAGCGGGTTTGCCTCAGCCTGGTTTGAAGATCATCCAAAACGCCCTGCTCGACTTCGATCTTAAAAGGTGTTACATTTTTCATACTTAATTTTTCTCAAAACTAAGGCAGGAACATAGGGAAGACAGTGGCGGGATTACGGTGAAAATGGTAGTTTTTACGTTTATAAATTACGGTACTGCAGCGGCGTCATGCCTTCCTGCTTTTTGAAGGCCTTGGTGAAATACGAGCTGTCTGAATAGCCCAGCCAGTGACATATTTCCCCTACTGTCATGCTCGTTTGCCTCAATAGACTTCGGGCCTCCATGAACAGATGTTCCTCTATCAGGATCTTGGCCGTCCGGCCCGTTTCTGCGATGAGCACTTCGCTTAGATACTTGGGAGTGATGTTCAGTTGTTCCGCATAGTAGGCTACGTCCTTCCTTTCCAGAAAATTTTGAGAAAGGAGCCTTTTGAAATTGCCGGCAATCTTCTCTTTTGCCGAGGAGGAAGACTGCTGCCTGGCAGAAGAGTACTGATGGTATTTTACGGTGAGCATCAACAATGAATATACGAGACCGGTAACTATTGCCGTATCTCCCCTGAATTGCTTAAGGCTTCCCATCAGCGATCGCATTTTTTCTACATATTCGTCGGAAAGCTGGACAACATGGTTGCCGCCGGGTAAAAAAAAAGGCAGGGATTTTAGAAAGGAGGTTTTGAGGGAATTCTTAAAGAGTTCTTCCGTGAAATAGATCGTATCGTGTATTACGCTATATTCCCCCATCCATTGGGAAACGATGCCCGGCCCGATGGTGCAGAGGCTGCCCGCCTGTGTTTGATAAGTTGCGCTACCGATCTTGAAGGCGCCGCCCTTGCCGGAATAGGTGACGCCAATGCCATACGTAAAGGTTCTGAAGGGGAACCTGACCGAAGCGTTCTCATAAGTATCCTGGTCGGCGAGGAAATAGGGCGCTTCAAAATTCCGGGAATGCTGTTCCTTCAGATATTGATAAAGGTTGAAAGCCTTAAGGTCCATTTTCTTCCGCATAAGGTTCGTTATCCGCCGCGCCAAAAGTTAAGTTAATCGATCCTACAATGTCTCGCCCCATTTACTGCTATCTTTCAGCAGGATCTGCCGCATCAGGCGGATGGGCGGCATTCCATTGTCAGTCATGGCGTCATTAAAAGTTTTCAACGAATAATGACTACCCTCCTGTTGCTGGTAGTCGGCACGAAGCTTGAGGATCTCGAGCTTGCCCAGCGTATAGAATAAATAGCCCGGATCGAAGGTCCCGCGCAAAGCTTCCTGCCGGGAAGGCTTATCCCCCTGGTACCAGTTGTCCATGAAGAATTTGGTCGCCTCATCCACTGTCATTCCCTGACAGTGCGTCTTAATAGAAACGCAAAGCCGGCAGATCCGTAACAGCGCGTCTCCCGACTGCGCCAACCGGAATTTGGCTGCCGTGACAGAATCTCCATTATTGCCATACCCTTCATCGAGCATCATCTTTTCCGTATAATGCGCCCACCCTTCGACATAGGCATAACTGCTGAAAATCTTTTCAATGCGGGTGGCCGAAGAAGCATTCAGATGCAGGAACTGCGTGTAATGCCCGGGATAAGCCTCATGGATCGTCACGACATCGGTCGTATAGTAATTAAAAGAAGCCAGCCAATCCTCTTTCTGCTGCGCCGTCCATTTACTGTCGACAGGTGTGATGTAATAATACGCTTCCTTAGCCTGGGTTTCAAAAGGTCCCGGCACATCGCAGGATGCCGTGCTCGTCTCCCGGGCATATAATGGTGTCTCCCTAACCTCGATCCGTACCGGCGACGGCATCGTGATAATCTGATGATCGATAAGATACTGCCGTATACTTTCCACATGCTTCTTACTTTCCGGGATCAGGCTATCCGCCGTCGGATGTTCCTTTTCCATATCATGATATACATCGATCGGTGCTTTACCGGGGTTGATCACATGCGCAGCCGCATTGAAAACACCCTGCTCCCGTTTCAACTCGGTCATCCCGATCTCCAGGATCTTTTCTGGTGACAGCGAGATCAGTTCATTGTTGTACAGAAACTTCCGGTACCGCTCTTCACCAAGGGCATAATGCAGGTGCGCCTTGGGAAGTCTGGCTGTCTGCAGCCAGTGTACAAAATCATTGGTAGCCGCGATCGCCCCCTGGTTCGCGCTGCGGAAAGCTGCCATCAACGTATCATTTTTGACCGGTGCCAATGCCGTCAGGAGATCGCCGCTGAGAAAACCGGCATTGCCCCTGGCCACATTGATCGCCATATCGATAAAAGGCCTGGCCAATGAATCGGCCAGATTTATCTTCGCATTGGCATAAAGCGCCGGGATCTGCTTTTCCACTGCGACAATGGATCCTACCCTCTCCTCCAATGGGGCAAAATCACGTTTTACGTAAGAATTGATATCTACCGCCTGAGCATAGGCCATAGGGTTGTCTGAATAGACCTTCAGGTCTTCGAAATTGAAGATCTCATTATCGATAGCGGATCGCAATATCCGGTAGTCGATGAAAGCCCGTGGGCTCAGCGTAGTGGTATCCAGCGTCAGAAGGCTGTCGCGATAAGCCTTCAGCCGTTTCAGTTCAGTATCCAGCGAAGTCTTACTATAGTCCGTCACCCCTTTGTCATATTGGTGAAAACCGAGGCTGACGGCCGTCTGCGGCCTCCATTCCAGGTATCCTTGCAGATATGCGTCGGAGAGCCGGTTAAACGCACTATCGCTATTGACCGGAACAGGTCCGCCTGACGGCTGGCTGCAGCCATAAAATAAGCCGGAAAAAATAAGCAGGGACACAGCAGAAAGCAGGTGACGTTTATGCAATGACATGATTTGGGGGTTTTCCCAAAGATAGCTTCTTCTGGTTATTCCAAGACGCGGCGCATAGCGGTACATCAACATTTTGCAGTAATATTGGGGCTCAGACCTACTATTTATGAGCCGTAAATTGAGCCGGATCGCCTTCATCATCATTGCCGTTCTTTCCATATCACTACTTGTTCTCCATCTATATACCCGGAAGCTGATGGACAATGTCGTATTCACGGTAACGCCTTCCCCTATCCTGCCTTCCTCCATCGGATCGAAGTATAAGCAGATCAGACTGGAACATGGAGATAGGAGCACCCAGGCCTGGATAACGCTGCCGGATACCTTACAGAAGAATAATAAGGCCGTGATCATTTTCAGAGGCCTCGGTGAGAGTCTTTCGGACTGGATCTGGTTTCAAAAAATGCTGGCAGACAGCGGAATCCTGTCTGTTACCTTCGATTACGGGCCGCAAACAGATACGGCAAAAGACAAGGGCAGCTCAAGGCTGTCGGAAGTCACCAAAGATGTCCGGGACATCATCGATTCGGTACAATTCATCTGTGGAAATTCGCCCCGGCTATTCCTACTCGGTCATTCAGTCGGTAATGCCGTGATGATGGAGATGTATCCCCGTATCGACGTGCCTTTTATCAAAGGCGTTATCGTGTGTAATGCCTTTGCCTCAATCAAAGGTTGGGCAATATATCACCATCAACTATCTTCCAACGTAGCATTTTTCCTGCCCGACTATTTCGACAACACCAGCAGCATCGGCAGGGTTACCCAACCTATTCTGGTGCTACATAGCAAAGCCGACTCGGTCAATTATTTTTCCGATGCTCTTACTATCTATGATAAGAGCCGGGCACAGCGGCAGAATGTTCAATTCGTACCATTTGAACATGATGACCATAACTATATCTATGGTCGCGATCATTTTGATTATTGGGCGCCGATCGTCCAATTCATCCAATCGAAATCAAGACAGGAATAGCTTTCAGGACCTACGCCTTCTGCCCTTGCAGCATCAGGCCTACCTGGCGGATCCATAAGACGACGGAGAGGAACCAGGTCGCAACCAAAGAATAAGCGGCTACATAATCACCGTTGACATACAAACGGGCGCTGAAGAAATAAGCCAAAACAATAACGGGGAGCAACAAAAGAGTAAAGATCGTTTTCATTTTTTTTGATTTACAGGAGTGAGCACATGATTTTTTTCTTAAGCCTTTTCATTTTTCCATGCAGCCAGCAGATCATTGGACTTGATCCAATAAGTCAGCGAAAGGACTGATGTCAGAACAAGAGCGTAAGAGAAGAAGAATTGATCCTGTAAATACAGCGATGCGCTGAGAACGTAGGTACAAACGATGGTGACGAGGGTAACGAGGCTAAATAAAGTTTTCATTGCGGTACATTTAGTTAATTAAAGAGACTATGATGAAATAGGAATGACGCGATTATGCGGCCATAGTCATTGGAATCGTGGAAATTCAGGAGGATACTAAATGTATGCGATGGGTTGAAAAAAAGGCTTTGAGGAGATTGGTCTCCTGAAAGGGGTCGTCACTTTCAGGACTTTAGATTCGGGGAGGTTGATCGGGATTTGGATAACTGTGATCCGATGATCGATGATGTAAAAGTAGAGCCCATTTTCCAATTATGCAAGCCCGGTATCTTTTTTTTTGTCCCCCCTTAGTGGAAGCCCTTAGAGATCGGGATGTCCTTCCAGAGCATCCTTCTACCCATATACCATGGGATTCAATTGGTTCTGACTGCGGAAAAATGTATCTTGTCGCATGCTTCCCCCCAAAAAAAACTCCGTATGGTGGCTATTGCTGGCTGCCGGGATCATTTTCCTGATCATCGGTATTTACGCTTTTATCGATCCGCTGGACAGTTATATGAAGCTGGTCAAATTCACCGGCATAGGTCTGTTACTGAATGGCGCCCTCCTGCTGACCCTGGCCATAGTGAATGACAAACGTCCTAACGAAAGCAGGTGGATGCAGGCCGAAAGTATCCTGCACCTTTTCTTTGGGATTATTTTCATCTTCAATTCTCTGCTGGCCTTTATTGCGCTCCCCTATTTTATCGGTGCCTGGCTTTTACTGGTAGGTATTCTCAAAACGTTGGCTGCCCTGGCGCTTCGCCGCAACGTCAGAGGCTGGACCCTCATCCTGCTGGTTGGTGTTCTCTGCGATCTGTTCGGCGCTTTATTGTTATTCAGCCCCCTGCCAAAGGCCAAAGCAGTTACTGTCCTCATAGGTGTCTTTGGGCTGATCATGGGTTCGCTGTATGTGATCGATTCCTACCGATACCGGAAAATGGATGAAACCCTGGACATGTTATTATAAACATGTGTTAGTATAAAAAGAATGACCCCGGCATAACCGGGGCCATTAAATATAAAAGCTTTTATAATCTTAGTGATCCTTATCGACGTTATTATACTTGGTTGTATAAGCGTCTTCCTTGTCTTTTACTTTCTTGGTCTCATAGATGGTGATCAGCAGGTCATAAGCGTCCTTCAGGGAGCTTTTCTCTTCCATCTTCAGTTTGCCTTTACTTCCCAGATCCTGATCCACCTTCTCGAAATAAGGGATGGCCTCGTCGAATTTCTTGCCGGCAGCAATCCGCAGATCCGCCCTCTTCTTGATATCATCCGGACCTTTACCCGGGATATTCTTGGTCGACGCCTGCAGGTCTACACCCTGATTATAAG
>JAMFSL010000160.1 GCA_026225275.1 Puia dinghuensis | reverse complement strand
GGTGCTACGGTCGTGCCCGGCTTCAACGACGTCCATCAGCACCCCTTCCCTATCTATAGTTGGGACAAGCCCTATGCTACGCTGGAACTGGATACCGTGGGTTCCATGGCCAGCCTCATCGACCTGCTGAAAAGAAAAGCCGCTATTACTCCCAAAGGAATGCTTATCCGCGGCACTGCATATAATGAAATCAAATTGGGCCACCAACCCACCCGTGAATTTCTTGACATGGCTTCCACAGATCACCCTATCCTCATCACCCATGCCAGCGGCCATCTGTCGGCCGCCAACTCCTATATGCTCCGGATCAGCGGCATCACCCGAAATTCCAAAGATCCCGCCGGCGGCGCCCTCGAACGCGATCAGCACGGCGAACCCGACGGCATCATCAAGGAGTCAGCCCGCAGCCTGCTCACACATGATAAATCGATCAATCCCCCGACACCAACCCCCGAAGAAGAACTGGAAGGTTACCGCATCTATTTCCACCAGTTGCTCGCCAGCGGTCTCACCAGCATCGGTGACTGCTGGACTACCCCCGCCAAAGTGAAGATCTATCAGACCCTGGTAGCCGAAAACTTCCCCATGCGCTTCAACCTCTATATTGGCTATGACTATCTCGATCAGGTGCTTTCAGGGCAGATCCCGAGAGTAAAGAGCGATTACCTGCGCATCGACGGCATCAAGATCTTCCATGGCAATTCCCTTAGCGGAAAAACCTGCTGGCTCTATGAACCCTATGACACCATTAACCCCGTCTCCGGGAAAAAAGACTATTATGGAATTCCACCCGCCCGTAGCCAGGCTTCACTGGATAGCCTGGTGCTGAAGATCCACCGGGCAGGCCTGCAAATCGCCTGCCATTCGAATGGCGACCGTGAGATCGATATGGTCATCAAAGCCTATGAATATGCCCAGCAGGTGGATTATCATCCGGACATCCGGAATCGCATCGAACACTGCAGCATTACCAACCAGTCGATCCTGGACCGGATCAAAAAAGACAGCATCATTCCGGTCTTTCACTCGTATGAAAACGAGTTGGGCGATCAGCTGCTGGTGTATGGTCCCAAACGACTCTCCATGATCATGCCCACCCGGACCGCCGCAGACATGGGCATCATCTGGGCTATGCACTCGGACTATCCCATCTCCCGCTACGAGCCCATGAAAAGACTGGACGGAGCAGTCAACAGAACGGCCAGGAGCGGCAAACCAGTTGGCATCAACCAAAAGATCGGCGTAGAAGAGGCGATCCGTGCCTTTACTGTCGGTGGCGCCTATACGACGCACGAGGAAAATAAAAAAGGCAGCATACTCCCCGGGCAGTTGGCCGACCTCGTCGTCCTCGACCAGGACCCGACAACCATCGATCCGGCTACGTTACCCGCCGTCCGCATAAAAGCAACGATCGTAGGCGGTCAGTTGGCGTACACACGCCCTTCTGCCACCCTATCGTCCCGTTGATCCGCCACATGCCAAAATCCCCGCCGTCAGCTCCTCCCAACTCCCGGCCTGAAAATCCATCCCTAACATCCGCACGATCATAGTATAAATGTCGGCTGCCTGGACCCCCTGTCCCCGTAGCCATCGCACCGACGTAGCACCCGCCGACTTCGATAACTTTTCGCTTCCCGAATCCATCACCAATAGGTGATGATAAAAATGAATCGCCCGGAATTCATCCCGCCCCAGCTCCCCAGCCAGAAATTGCTGCGCCAGCGTCGAATCCCACAGATCTTCACCCCGCACCACCAGATCGATCCCGTAATGCAGATCATCTATCACTGACGTCAGCTGATACGCCGGATATCCGTCCCTCTTTCGGACCACAAAATCAGTCATACCAATCGGCAACCCGGCGCTGATCACCCCCATCTTTCCGGCAGTTGCCCCCCGCAGCTCCTTCAGCCTGATCTCTCCCGCCGCCTCGGTTCGTATCCTCCAATTGCACCCTTCTGTATCCAGCGATATCCCCTTATCACGGCATCGCCCCGCATACCTGCCATCAGGACTATCCCGTAATACCTGCGTCCGGCTACAGGTGCACGCAAACAACTTCCCCTCCGTCCGCAGCTGCTCCAGCGCTTCCCGATATAAGCCCAGGCGATGCTGCTGCGAATACTCCCGCTCATAATCGCTAATAGTCCGCGGCCCTTCATCCGACGGGATCCCCAGAAAATGGAGCGTGTCGAAAATATCCTCGATATAATCTTTGCTCACCCTTCCTCTGTCGAGATCATCTATCCTCAGCAGGATGCCAGCCCCCGTCCGGCGCGCCAACCCGGCCGTCAGGGAAAACGACAACACATTCCCCAGGTGCAGGTATCCGCTCGGTGTCGGCGCTATCCTCGTCTTCTTAAAAGATGGCATTTTTTCCATATACATCCCCGAACATCGAATGTATCGAAATCGTCCGAAGATTTGCCTGAAATCCGTACCTTAAAGCCATCTTCTCAACCAAAACAACTCCTATGTTCCACACATCCCTCAGAACAGCCCTGCGCACCTTCAACCGGAATAAAGGCTTCGCCATCCTTAATATAGCCGGACTGGCCGTAGGCTTGACCAGCTGCCTGCTGCTCCTGCTCTATGTAGACTATGAATGGCAGTACGACAAACAATTCAGCGATTACAAGAACATCTATGTAGTATACAGCAATCAATCCAGCGGCAATAAGATCTTTTCCTTTGCCGTCTCCCCCGCTCCCCTCGCGGCCGCCGCACAGTCGGAAGTACCCGGTGTAACTGCCGCAGTCCGGGTCTCCGATGCCCAGGATCAGCTGCTCGCTTATCAGGACAAGCTGCTGAAAAAACCAGGCATGTACGCTGACAGCGCCTTCTTCGGCCTATTCGATTATCCATTCCTGCAGGGCAGCCCATTCACAGCTTTGCAGAACAGCCATTCCGTCGTTCTCACGCACAGCATGGCCAAAGCCCTGTTCGGCAAGGAAGATCCGATGAATAAAGTGATCCGTCTGAATAACAAGGACAACCTCGTCGTCACCGGCGTCATCCTGGATATTCCGGCCAACGAAACCAACCAGTTCGACTATATCATGCCCTGGTCCTTATATCAGCAGAACAACGCCTGGTTGAACCAGGCCGGCTGGGGTTCCAACGTCTGCATGTCCTATATCCGGTTGAGCAACCAGCAGGCGTTTCCCGCTGCCGACGCCATCTTTCGCAAAATGCTCAGGACCCACAACAATGACAACAGCACGCAAGCATTCCTATATCCCCTTTCACGGTATCACTTGTACGGCCAATTCGCCGATGGGAAACCCGTCGGGGGCCGGATCACACAGGTTACGCTGCTGGCCATTCTTGCCTTTAGCATTTTGGTCATCGCCGGGATTAACTACATGAACCTGTCAACCGCCCGCTCACACCGCAGAGCCAAAGAAATCGCCATCCGCAAGGCTATCGGTTCTTCCCGCGGCGCTCTCGTCGGACAGTTCCTGAGTGAATCATTGCTATTTGCGATTGGCGCATCCCTGCTGGCCGTCGTGGCTGTCACCCTTTGCCTTCCCTGGTTCAATCGCGCATTGGGTCTTTCCCTCGTCTCGCCTTTACACCGACCCCTGTTCTGGATCGGATTGACGCTACTGGCCTTGCTCACCGGCTTGCTTTCCGGCAGTTATCCCTCCCTCTACCTGTCTTCTTTTCAACCGTTAAAAGTACTGAAGGGGGTTATCTCTACCGGCAAAGGAGCCCTGCGCTTCCGCGAGATCCTCGTCACGATACAATTCGTACTGGCTATAGGTCTCATCATTTCCACCTTCGTCATCTATTCCCAGATCAGCTATATCCGTAACAGACCGATAGGCTTCGACAAAAACAACTTGCTGGAAATTCCGCT
>JAMFSL010000018.1 GCA_026225275.1 Puia dinghuensis | reverse complement strand
GTAATATCAAACGCTATTGTGCCAACCGATAAACTACTGCCGGAGGCATTATCGATCACCAGAAGTACGGTGTTCGCAGCGGAGGCATAAGCATAGGCTATGCCCAGCCCGGTCGCCAGGGCACTACGCGGAGTGACAATAACGGTAGCATACTGATTGACACCGGTAAGGGTAAAGGTCTCCGTGCGGGTTTGATTGTACGTAAAAGCCGTGTTATCGGTCACTGATTGATTGGTGAAGCGGATGATGGAGTTGAGTACCGTACCTGCCGTTCCTACTTTCACGGTTCCGTCGACGTCAAGGGCCGCCGCAGGGCTGGGATTGTTGATACCAATATTGCCTGTCGGATTGATCCGCATTCTTTCATTGGTAGTGGCCGTTCCACCGGTAAAAAATATCAGGTTTTTACCGGCAATGCTGTTCCCGATAATGAAATCGTTGGCCGAGCTGTATAAATAGGCATTATCCGGTCCCCCCGTTATCCCGGTAGTACTATAACCACTGGAATTCATCCCGAGGTCAACATAATTCGTGGTTTCATTTCCATTATCAGCTGTTGATACCACGTCGGAACTGGCATTGGCTCCGCTGTTTTGATTCTGTACATTTAACTGCAGGTAGTTATTCAAATTTCCTTTTCCGCCAATGACATTAAAGGAAGTGGTACTGTTCTGGTAGACCAGCAATGCTTCCGGGTTGGCAGAGAATGTCGTAGTGCCGATGCCAACGCTTCCTGCACTGCTGATCCTCATCTTCTCAGTATTATTGGTGATGAAAGGCAGGTCATAGGCGGTGGTAGTGCCCAGGGTATTGATAGCGCTGACGCTGTTTCCGCCCAGGGTCCAGTTATTTCCAGATCCTGCGGAATAGTACTGACCGAATATTTCCCAATTGGCGCCGTCACTGATGATCGTCAGCGACTGATCGGATTGATTCAAAAGGCAGCTACTCGTTCCGTCGATTTTTTGGGAAGAAACGGTGTTAACGGTCAATACCGGCACAGGCGTAGTGATGCTGTAATTCTTTATACAATAGATCCTGCCGGGACAAGTCGATGCATCGGGCAGCGTAACTGTCGCGGCTGTAGTTCCGGTAAAGACTGCGGTATGGTCATTCAGACCAAGGCTTGTGGACCCGGTGAACGAACGGTATATAGGAGAAAAGGACCCCCTAAGATCCAGCATGGAATTGGGGGAGGGGGTGCCGATACCTACCTGCGCTTTTGACTGCACTGCGAATAAAGCAAAAAGTAGAAGTAAATATTGATTTTTCATAATTCGTGACATTGGTTAAGTATAAAATGATTTGATATTATTGGTTCTGACCGGCAGCCGACCGGTTGGATTTGATCGCTCCCCCCCATTTCTCCAATTGCCTGATCAATTCACTAAGCTCTACCGGCTTGCAGATGTAGTCATCCATACCGGCCTGAATGCAATTGTCCTGGTCTCCATCCAGCGCATTGGCTGTCATCGCTATAATGACCGGCTGTTTTTCAAGGCACAGGCGGACCATACGGGTTGCCTCCAGACCATCCATATCAGGCATTTGTACATCCATGAGTATCAGGTCATAGGTTTGCAAGGCCGCCATCTCCAGTACTTCTTTGCCATTTTGCGCAAGGCCAGCCTCATAACCCAGCTTTGAAAGGATCCTTAGGATCAGTTTTTGGTTGATCTCATTGTCCTCCGCCACCAGTATCCTCAGGGGAAATTCAAGCGAAAATGTCTCGGACAATTCTTGCGGCCTCTTCTCTGCTTTCTTCGTGGCCTTCGATACGATTATTTTTTTCTCATTTTCGGCGGACCCCGGATGCAGAGGAGAATGCTTTGGCTTCAGGGCGGGACTGAATACGGCAGTAAAAGTGAATATGCTTCCCTGGCCAGGTTGGCTTTTTACTCCGATGCTTCCTCCCATTATTTCAGCCAGTTTTTTGCAGATCACCAGACCCAGACCTTTCGGCTGGCTTTCGGCCTGTCCTGCTGCATCTTCCCCAATAGTTCCGTTAAATAGCTGATGTAGTTTGTTCGCCGGTATTCCGCAACCAGTGTCTTGCAGCTCGAATTCAAGAGCTAACAGGTTGTCTTTCGCAACCGGCAAGGTTCGGACGAACAGGCTTATTTCGCCATTCGGTGTATACCGGATGGCATTTTCTACCAGGTTCATCAATAACTGGCTCAGCCGCTTTCTGTCGCCGTTAAGCTGCTCCGGCACCTGCACTTCGATGAGGTAAGATAATTCAGGTCCGTCCTTGCCGATCCTGTCAGCAAACATCATCAGCACTTCGTTCACGCAGTTACGCAATTCAAAATCCCTTTTTTCGAGTTCTTCGCCGTCGCGGTCGGACTTTGAAAAATTCAGCAGGTCGCTGACGAGTATCCCGTTGACGGTACCCAGCAAGTTCTCGCCGCAGAATCGGATGGTATCAATATAGTCGCGCTGCTCTCTGGTAAGGTTAGTTTCTCCTAACAGCGAAGTCATTCCCAGCATCCCGTTCATCGGCGTGCGGATCTCATGGTTGACGGTGGCCAGCAGCTGCCGCTTCACCTTTTTCGCCGTCTCTGCTTCCCCATAGGCCTTTTGTTCTTTCAGGATACTG
>JAMFSL010000017.1 GCA_026225275.1 Puia dinghuensis | reverse complement strand
GGGACAAACCCCATTCCCAGTTGAATTTTGGGATCACCCATCTGACCATTAATGAGATCGATGGTACTTTCACTTCAGTAGACGCTACATTAACGGCCTCTAAAGACGACCTGACCGATGCCCAGATTCAATTGACAGCCGATGTGAACAGCATCAATACAGGCAACGACCAAAGGAATACGCACCTGAAGAGCGCCGATTTCTTCGATGCCGCTCAATTTGGTACCCTGACATTTAAAAGCACTTCGTTCCAGAAGGTTGCTGACAAGACCTACAAACTGGCCGGTAATCTCAGCTTTCATGGCGTTACCAAGCCTGTTGTACTGGACGTTATCTACAACGGCAACGTCGTCAATCCCATGAGCAAGAAGACAGTTGCAGGTTTTAAAATCACCGGGACGATCAAACGCTCCGACTTCGGTATTGCGCCGTCCTTTCCTGTCGCAGCACTCAGCGATGAAGTAAAGCTGAATGCCAATGCAGAATTCGTTAAAAACTAAAATCCCACAGGGGACTATATGAACAAGTTATTTTATCCCATAGCGGCCGTCCTGATCCTGGCCACAAGCGCCTTCACCTTCCTGGCAGCCCCGGGCTGGCAGATCGCGGATAGTTATTCGATCTCCTTTACCAATGATGAAGCATCAGGTATCTTCAAGGATTTCAAAGGGACTCTTGTCTTTGACGAGCAGAACCCCGGCGCAGGGAAATTCGATGTGCTGATCGATGTAACATCTATCAATACTGGCAACGGACTCCAGAACAAGCATGCGAAGAGCGATGAATGGTTCGATGCGGCAAAATATCCCCAGATACATTTCGTCTCCCGGTCAATCATCCGGGCCGGCAACGGCTACCAGGCGACCGGTGATCTCGAGATGCATGGGGTGAAAAAACCGATATCCCTTCCCTTTACCTTTAAAAGAACGGCTCAAGGGGGAATATTCACCGGCAGCTTTACGATCAGCCGCAGTGATTTCGGCATCGGCAAGCCGGGCGGTGAAGTACCGGAACCTGTCAAGCTCGATATCTCCGTACCAGTGACTAAATCTTAAATGCTGAACTATGTTCAAGAAATCTTTAGCGCTGGGAATCGTCTCCGGCCTGCTGGCTGGCATCGCAGGGATTGTCTACGCGCATTTGTATTACACAATTAATGAAGCGGATTTTTCCAAAGTCGCCTCGACGGTGAGCATCATTTCCGCAAGCCTTTTTGGTGGCGTACTGGCTGCTGTCGGGTATACATTGCTGGACAAATGGCTCAAGGCCAGAGGGGAGATCGTCTTCAACCTGGTGTTTACCCTGATCAGCTTTATCTCGTTACTGGGCCCGATAGCGGTAAGATTGCCCCGGAATATCGATACGCCGGAATTATTCCCCGGAATGGTCATCCCGATGCATTTTTTCCCGGCCCTGGCGTGGTTTACCCTGAAACCTTTGTTTATAAGGAATAAATAAGCGTATTGAACGGCTATTGACCTCGTATGGCTTAAGATCTAATAGAAAGCCCGGCGCGCATGCGCCGGGCTTTAATTTTGGGATTCCATTGCTGGCATAATTATTTAGACAGATATTTGTAGGAACTGGTCGTAGACCATTTTTTTTTCGCATTCAACTCATTCGTTATGAACAAAAGGGTACTCATATTGGACGACGACCTTGACATTCTGCAAATCTGTACGATCGTGCTGAAAAAAAAGGGCTTTGACGTTCTGACGGTTAACAATTCCAACCAGGTAGTAGAACAGGTGACAAGCTATCAACCGGATGTCATTTTAATGGACAACTGGATCCCGGGCCCGGGTGGTATCGAAGCGACCCGAACCCTCAAAACAAAGCCGGAAACCCAGGATATCCCCGTGATCTTCTTCAGCGCCAACAGCAACGTTACCCAACTGGCCCAAGAGGCCCGAGCCGACTATTTCTTACAAAAACCTTTCGATATCAGCGAATTGGAAGGCATCGTTCAAATGGCGATCAGCCAGGGCGCGACGATTAAGGCGTAGCGGGATTAAGGCGTAGCGGGAGGGGGTTTAAGATTTTCCGGCAAGCATTGAATTTAATTCATTTTTTTATGGTTTTTTAGAATAAAATTCTCAATTTTGTATTCTAACGAAATTTTATTCTACATTAACCAACTGACATGTCACTGCCCAATCCTGCCGGCGGATCTCCCGCAACGCGCTCCCCCCGCATAGAATCCATCGATCTCCTGAGAGGCGTCGTCATGATCATCATGGCGCTGGACCACACCCGGGATTATTTCAACCGCAGCGCCTACCTGTTCGATCCGACCGATCTGCACCAGACCAGCGTCGCCTTGTTCTTCACCCGCTGGATCACTCATTTCTGCGCCCCGATATTCATGCTGCTGGCCGGCATCGCCGCCTGCCTGTACGGCATGAAGAATGGCCGCAAAGCGCTGTCCTTTTTCCTGCTGACCCGGGGAACGTGGCTGATCGTAGCCGAACTTGTTATCGTTACGATCGGCTGGACATTCAACACGCACTTCACCATTTACATCCTGCAAGTGATCTGGGCCTTTGGAGTCAGCATGATCGTGCTGTCAGCACTGGTCCATCTGAATAAAAAATGGCTGCTGGCCATCGCCGTCATTCTGATTGCCGGACACGATCTCCTCGATGGCGTTCATGTCAGCGGAGACGGTTGGCAGGCTTTTATCTGGGCCTTTCTCCACCAGCAACGCCCCTTCACGTATGGACCGGTGCTGATTTTTATGGGCTACCCCATTCTGCCCTGGATCGGCCTGATCACCCTGGGCTACTGGATAGGCAACCTGTACGCACCCGGAAAAGATGCGGCCGTCAGAACTAAGACCCTGCGGCGATGGGGTTGGGCAACGATTGCCCTGTTTATCGTGATCCGCGCTCTCGATTTATATGGAGATCCCGTTCCGTGGTCCGGTCAGCCACGTACCATCTTTACATTACTGTCCTTCCTGGATGTCAGCAAATACCCTCCTTCCCTCCTGTATATTCTAATGACTATCGGTCCCGCCCTGTTATTCCTGTCGGCAACGGAACGACCGTTGAACGCGCTGACACGGCCCATCACTGTTTTCGGCCGGGTGCCGATGTTCTATTACCTGGTGCATATTTACGTTTTGCACGGACTGGCCGTCGTCGCAGCCATGATCTCGGGGCACCGGGCTTCGGATATGACGTCCCTCACCACCTGGGTGACGGCCAACCCGCAGTTGAAAGGCTATGGGTTCAACCTGTGGGTCGTTTATGGCGTATGGATTGGTGTCGTCATCCTGCTGTATCCTTTGTGTAAATGGTTCGATGGCTACAAGCGCAGCCATGCTGCTCAACAGCGTTGGCTGAGCTATTTGTGAGGGCCTGACGGACTTTCGCTCCTCCCCAATTGACGGACAAACCCGGGGATCTCATCTGTCGGAATGATGAAGTCAACATTCATCCGGCTGATAGCCTGTTGCGGCATATAAGGTACATCGGCCGTCGCAGGGTCCTGCACAATCGTGACCCCGCCCTTCTCCTGCACATACTGCATCCCTTCGGCGCCGTCGGCATTACCGCCGGATAACAACAGGCAAATAAGTCCCGGGCCGAAAATATCCGCAGCGGAACGAAAAGTCACATCAATACTGGGGCGACTGAAATGAATCCTTTCGGAATAATCGAGAGAAAAGCTGTAATCCTTTTCCAGCAGCACATGATAATCGGCCGGGCAAAGATAGACGGTGCCGGTCCGGAGCAGTTCCTTCTCCTCGACTTCCTTGATCGCCAAATTGGTCCGGGTAGAAAAAAGATCTTCCAGGCTGGATTCAAAACCGCCGTTTCGATGAAGGACGATCAGCACGGGCATGGGGAAATCATCCCCTATCGCCGCCAGCAGGGACAGGATCACCTGCAGACTGCCTGCAGAGCCGCCGATCACCAGGAGACGGCTGACCGGAGGAGGGATGGCGTGGGGATCAACCGGCTTCATGGATCTTCCTCCAGATTTTTTCCTTCCCGACCTGTCGGTAACGGTCGGCTATGGGTGAGAAACGCAGGGATTCTTTGGAGCCCAGGGCCAGATAGCCGAAGTTCTCCAGACTGTAATCGAACAACTTGAATACCTTGGACTGCAGATCGCGTTCGAAATAGATCAATGTATTACGGCAGAGGATCAGTTGGAATTCGTTGAAAGAAAAATCGGAAACGAGATTATGGGCAGAAAAGATCATTTTGGCCGTCAGCGCAGAGTCGAACTTGGCCAGGTGATAGTTGGCAGTATAATAAGAAGAAAAATCCCGGACCCCGCCCGACTGGATATAGTTTTCCGAATATTTCTGCATCTGGCTCACGGGGAAGATACCCTTTCGGGCCTTGTCAATCACCTGAGGATTGATATCCGTACCATAGAGAAGGGACTTGTGCAGCAGCCCGGCCTCTTTCAACAGAATGGCCACGGAATAGACCTCCTCACCCGTGGAGCATCCCGCATGCCAGATGCGGATAAAGGGATAGGTGGACAGCACCGGCAGGATAGTGGTGCGGAGGGCCCGGTAGAAAGAGGGATCCCGCAGCATTTCCGTCACATTGACGGTGATCTCTTCCACAAACCGGCGGAAATAGTGACTGTCACTCTGCAGCCGGTAACGGAACTCTGCAAAGCTGGGAAATTTATCCAGGGTGAATAACCGGTGTATCCGGCGCTGCAGGGACGCCTTGGAATACTCTGAAAAATCATAGCCATACTGCGCATAAAGATCGTTCAGCAGCAATTCGACTTCCTCATATCGTATAGCATTGCTTTCCATTCGCTATTTTTCGTATAACCATATTCGTAACAACGACAATAGCTGATCGATATCCACGGGTTTGGAAATATAATCGGAAGCCCCCGCCTCGATGCATTTCTCCCGGTCCCCCGCCATGGCTTTGGCCGTGACGGCAAGGATGGGCAGGTGACGCAACCGGGGGTTTTTTCTGATACGCATGATAGCTTCGTAGCCGTCCATTTCCGGCATCATCATATCCATCAGTATGATATCGACGGGATTGTTTTCCGCTATGGACAGCGCTTCTTTGCCATCCATGGCCGTGAATACTTTCATTTTGTGTTGTTCCAGGGCTTTCGTCAGAGAAAAAATATTGCGCACATCGTCATCGGCAATGAGCACGGTCCTGCTGCTCAGTACCTCCTGCAGTCCGCCTAATTTACTATGGCCCTGACCGTTCTCCTTATCCTTGCCCTCTCCGACCACATGGAGGAACAGGGATACCTCATCCAGAACGCGCTGGTAAGAGTGGGCAGTCTTCACCACGATGGAATCGGCATATTGCCGCAGGCGCGCCTCTTCGGCCTTGGAGATATTCATCCCCGTGAAAACGATAATGGGAATATCCGCCAGGTTAGGATTTTTCCGAACCATTTCAAGCGTTTCCAACTCTTCTTTACCGGTTTCTCTGCTGAGGATGACGCCGTGGACATCTTCCCTTTCCAACTGCGCGGTACTGCCCGCGATAGTACCGGCAATTTCCATATTGACATTATGAGCACCCAGGAAGTAGGCCAGGGCCTTTGCATGGCGGGCGTTGTCTTCCACGATCAGCACTTTTTTGGTGCTGCGATTCAGGATATATTCAATCCTTTCGAAGACATTGTCCATGTTCTCGAAGGCCAGGGATTTGGACAGGAAATCGATGGCGCCTTTCTGGATGCTTTCGTTCTTCGCTTCGAAGGAAGAGATGATATGCACGGGGATCTGCCGGGTCTGCGGGTCTTTCTTCAATTCGTCCATGACCTCCCAGCCATTTTTCACCGGCAGCTGGATATCCAGCATGATGCCCATGGGAAGATAGCGTCGGGCCATGCGGATGGCTGCATCCCCACTGACGGCGACGATACCCTTGTAGCCTTTCTTCCGGCTGAATTCCAATAGGGAGCCGGCAAACAGCGTATCGTCTTCCACGATAAGCAAGACCTTGTCACCGGGTATCAGATTGTTCCTGTCATCGGGTATTTCCGCCGGTATTTCGGTCAGGGTAAGAACGGAGCCATGGTGGCTGCGGGACGAGAACTGTTCCCTAACCGGCTGAACACTGGGCGCAACGGCTGCCGGTTCCATTTTAAACTGTGGGATGACCACCTTGAATTCGGAACCTTTTCCGGGCTGGCTGACCAGATTGATCTCGCCGCCAAGGAGCTTGCTCAATTCACGGCTGATGGAAAGGCCGAGACCTGTGCCACCATATTTGCGACGCGTCGATCCATCAGCCTGTTGGAAAGCTTCGAAGATCAGCTGGTGCTTGTCTTCAGGAATGCCGATGCCAGTATCGCTGACGGAGAATTCGACGAAGTTAGGTTGGGCGGCGGAAGGACCTACGGTCAGCGTGACAGCCCCTTTGGAAGTAAATTTGAAGGCATTGGCCAGCAGATTCTTCAAGATCTGTTCGAGCCGCATCTTGTCTGTCTCCAGCTGGGCCGGAGTACCATCCTGCATAATGACGTTGAGCTCAAGGTTTTTGTCCTTCGCGATCGGATCGAATAACATGCGCATATCGTCCACGATCTCCGCCATCGGTATGATGGAATGCTCCAGCGGCAGCTTGCCGGATTCGATCCGGGAAAGGTCCAGTATCTCGTCGATCAATTGCAGCAACCCCTGACCGGAGTTCTGGATGACCCGGGCATATTCGATCTGATCATCGGAGAGGTTATGCCCGCTGTTCTCAGAGAGCAACCGCGACAGCAATAAGATAGAATTCAATGGCGTCCGAAGCTCATGCGACATGTTGGCCATGAATTCGGATTTGTATTTTGTAGTCAGCGCCAGCTCTTCGGCATTTTTCTGGATATCCAGGTTCCGGATAAGGATCAGCTGGTTCTTTTCCTCCAAAGAGCGGCTTCTTTCTTCCAGCTCCTGGTTGGTCTGCATCAGTTCCTCCTGCTGCACCTTGAGCTCTTCTTCGGAGACCTGCAGCTTTTCGGCCTGCACTTCCAGCTCGAGATTAAGGCTTTCCATTTCGCTATGCTGGGACTGCAGCTCTTCCGTCTGCGCCTGAGTCTCTTCCAGCAGCTCCTGTAATTTGGCCCTGGTCTCGATGCTGTGCACCGCAGTGCCGATGTTGTCACTGATGCTGTTGAAGAATTCCATATCCCGGGAACTATAGTCTTCCAGCGAGCCAAGCTCGATCACACCTTTGACCTTTCGCTCGTGGAAGAAAGGAATGGCGACGATGCTGCGGGGACGTATTTCGCCGCTGGTAAAGCTGACCACCCAGTCTCCCGGTTCGATGTCCTTCACCTGCATCTTCTTTCCCTTGATCGCGGCCTGGCCTACAACTCCTTCCCCGATCCTGATGGTCTTCCGACCGCCGCCGGGCCGTAAGGCATATTGACCTTTGAGTGTCAGCATGTCGCCGATGGCATCGAGGAGATACATGGCGCCGACCCTGCTGTTGGTATACTCCGCCACGAATTCGGTAACATTGTTCACCAGCGTCGCCATATCGGTCTCCCCTACCATCACTTCATTCAGGCGGGCGATGCCGGTCTGCAGCCATTCCTTATCGGACAACAACCCAAAAGAATATTCCAGGGATTCAGCCATTTTATTGAGCGAGCCCGAGAGGACGCCAAGACTGCCTTTCTGCTCATCCGACACCCGGGTCCGGTAATCGCCTTCGGAGATCTTGTCCGCCAGGTTGCTGATGATGTCGATACGCCGGGAAATATCCGCATCCTTTTGCTGCAACTCGGCATAGAGGGCTGCCCTTTCCAGGAAATCATTATGCACCCGCCAGTAAAAGAACAGGGTGATCAGGATGGACAGGAAGGCTGCAACCACGATCAGCACGGGGGTATAGGCGGAATATCTCCTCACTCTCTCAACACGATCCGCCATGAGCCTCCGTTCTTCAGTTTCCATCTGCTGGATGCCCTGCCGCGCATCGCCCATATATTCCGCGGCCTTTTGAAAGTCCTGGAGACTATAAATATTGTTTGTCTTTTTCTGGTCGATGATCTGCCCTATCAGCACGATCGGTTTGAAGATGACGGGAACCAGGTCTGCGATATTCTTTTGCTGAACGGGATTATCCGAGGTCATCTCCCGGATACTGTCCAGGATGACACTGATCCGGCCCGCGACTGTATTATAGGACCGGAGATAGGTGCTGTCCCCCGTCAGCAGGAAGCCCCGCGGACCGGATTCCGCGTCCCGAAGTACAGACAGGGTGTTGTCCAGTTTAATGATCACCGAATCGGTGTGGTCCACCCATTTCGAGCCATCCAGCAGGTTGCTGATGCTGCTGAAGGAAGCGACAGACGTGATAATAAGGATCAGCAGTGATAGTCCGAATCCGATCTGGAGATTGCGTAATAGTCCGGGTCGAGAAACGATGTTCATGAGGGGTTAACTTTTGTCTGTTATATTGATATGTTGAATGAATGAGATAAAAACGCCCTTCAGGCTGTAGCCGCCTGCAGGGCGGCCCCCTGTGACACAGGCACCGAAAAATAAAAAGCGGATCCCTGACCAGGCTCACTTTCAACACCGTATTCCCCTTCATGCCGCCGGATGATCTCCGCACAGATATACAATCCGATGCCAAGACCCTGGAACCGGTTGGCCGTCTCTTCTACCCGGTAGAATTTGCTGAAGATATTGGATTGATGGTCCTTTTTGATCCCGATGCCAAAGTCGCGCACGCGCACAAACAGCCGGCCATTGGGATGGACGGATGCTTCAACGTGAATTTCCTTGTTATCAGGCGAATATTTAACCGCGTTGGTCAGGTAGTTAATGATCACCTGTTCGATACGGGTCTCATCACCATAAAGCTGGATATCGGCCTTTCCTGTCCTGACAATGCGATATTCCGGATAGGTCTGCCGGATCATCTCAACGGCATTGGACAGCGTGGATTCGAACTCGAACGACTTTTTGTTGAATTTGAGCTTTCCGCTCTCGATCTTCGACAGGTCGAGCAGGTCCACAATGAGATCGTCCAGTTTTCTGATCTGCACCAGGGCCCGGTCGACATACAATTTCGTGGGATCTTCGCCGTCGATATCCCGCTCGAGCAGCTGTACATATGCCTTGATGGTGGTCAGCGGTGTCTTCAGCTCATGGCTGGCGATGCTGATGAACTCGTCCTTTTTCTTCACGGCCTGCTTCTGGTCCTCGATATCGGTAAAAGTTCCTACCCATTTGATGATAGTGTCCCCTTCACGGATAGGGATCGCCCGCAGCAGATGGAACCGGTATTCATCGGATCCGGTGCGGACACGCACTTCCATTTCGAGCGCCCTCCCGGAAATGACGGTCTTTTGCCACTGCCTGTCGAGGTCGGGATCATCCGGATGCGTGATCGGAAATTCCTGTTTGGAAGGGGCATATCGCAGCCATTGCTCATTGACAAATTCGATCTTCCCATCGGCCCGCGTAGTGAAGGCGATCTGAGGAATGGATTCCAGGATCGAATGCAGCTCGCGCGCCCTTTCCTGCAGCTCATCCTCCACTTTTTTGCGAAATTCGATCTCCGACCGCAGGCTGGCCTGGATACGGTTTAATTCGCTGTTCTGTTCGTATAGCCGGTAAAAGGTCTTGACCTTCAGCAGAAGTATATCCGGGTCGATGGGCTTGGTGATATAGTCACTGCCGCCGGCAGTATAACCCTTTGTGATGAATTTCTTATCGGTATTGGCGGCGGAAAGAAAAATGATAGGAATGTCCCGGGCCTTGCTATAGCCGCTGATCGCCTCTGCTACCTCGAAGCCATCCATACCCGGCATCTGCACGTCCAGAATAATAAGCGCATAAGATTGCCTGAGTATTTTCTTCAGGGCCTCTTCGCCACTCAGAGCCGTATCGGTCGGAAAGGAATGTAATTCCAGGATGGTCTTGAGCGAAAAGATATTCTCGGGCTTGTCATCCACGATAAGTATCATAGTTGACAAATGTAAGCGATAAAGAAAAGCCACGGCAGGATTGGTTGTGGAACTATTTCTACAATTTTTAGTAAGTTTCGTCGTGCCAATTTTTATTCGGGACCTTCATTCGCATGACACCGGCCACTTTCCGCCTGAAATCCCGCAGAAGACCCGGGATGCCGGTTTTGGATTGATAATTGGATTCTATTGTAGCATCACTCTACACTTAATTCATTTATGGAACCCGTCCTTAACCGATATCAACGTGCAAAGGTCCGCATCCGGGAAAAAAGAAGCCAGTGGAAAGGCTTCTTCTACAATGCCGGCGATCTGGTGGCCTTCATGGGCCGGTTCTTCAAAGAAGTATGGAAGCCGCCGTACGAGATACGAGAGGTTTTGTACCAATGTTACCTGGTCGGCTATAAATCGACTTTCCTCATTGGATTGACAGGTTTTATTATGGGTGTGGTGCTCACCATCCAGAGCCGGCCTTCGATGGCCTCCTTCGGCGCCATCTCGTTGATACCGGGAATGGTGTCCGTATCCGTCATCAGGGAGATCGGACCCGTGATCACCGCTATCATCTGCGCCGGCAAGATCGGATCGAGAATGGGGGCGGAACTCGGATCGATGCGGGTGACCGAACAGATCGATGCGATGGAAGTGTCTGCTATCAATCCTTACCGCTACCTGGTTGTGACGCGGGTGCTGGCGACTACCCTCATGGTGCCTTTACTGGCCATCTTTGCGGATGTGATCGCACTGGTGGGCGGTTATATCGCGATGAACATTCATGACGCCACGACCTTACAACATTTCTTCATCGTGGCGATGGCCCACCTCGAATTCGTCGATATTTTTCCGGCCATCGTCAAGACCTTCTTTTTTGGGTTCATAGTAGGTATCATCGGCTGTTATAAAGGATATAACGCCAGCCGGGGAACGGAGAGCGTAGGGATAGCCGCCAATTCCGCGGTGGTGGCCGCTTCGCTGGGTGTATTCATCATTGACTTAATAGCCGCGCAGATCACTGACCTCTTATAGCAATCGAATGAAGCCAACAGAAAAATATCAACCGGACGATCACGAACTGCAGGAGCAATCAACGGAGCCCGATCACTCAACGGAACCGGACCAACCGGCCGCCGGCGAACAGCCGGAGGAATCCGCGGCCGACCAGGAGTTTCCTGTGGATGGAGAGGTCATCGTTGAAAAATCAGAGGAAGAGGCCCTTGCAGATCGTATGGAGCGGCAGGGAGAAGCCGACCTCCAGGCGGAAGCGTTGCGGCAAGCCGAATTGGAAGTACAGGAGCAGGTAGAGAAAAGCGGCGAGGAACCGGTCATCGTGATCCGGAACTTACACAAATCATTCGGCGACCACGAAGTCCTGCGCGGAGTCGATCTTCATGTCAAGAAAGGCGAGAATCTCGTGATCCTCGGAAAATCGGGCACGGGTAAATCAGTACTCATCAAATGCCTGGTATGCCTTGTCACCCCTGACGAGGGAGAGATAAAGGTATTTGGCGAGGACCTTTTGTCGCTGAATTACCGCGATTTGAACGCCGTGCGCATCAGGACGGGATTCCTCTTCCAGAATGCCGCCCTGTATGATTCGATGACCGTCCGTGAAAACCTTTTGTTTCCCCTCCGCCAGCATAAAAAAGATATGAGCAGGGAAAAGAAAGACGCCCTGGTCATGGAAATGCTGGATAATGTAGGGCTGACAGAGCAGATCGACCAGATGCCATCCAAACTGTCCGGCGGTCAGAACAAGCGTATCGGACTGGCGCGCACGCTGATCCTCCGGCCGGAACTGATGTTGTATGACGAGCCCACGACAGGCCTGGACACCGGCACGGGAAAAGAGATCAGCGAGTTGATCATTAAAATGCAGCAGAAATACAATATTTCCTCCATCACGATCACTCATGATATGACCTGCGCAAAAATGACCGCCAATCGCATCATCATGCTCAAGGAAGGAGTGGTCGTGGCTGAGGGAACTTACGAAGAGCTGGAAAAATCAGCGGATGAATGGATCAGTTCATTCTTCCATTAACCCTTATAAAAAACAGGTATATGCCAAAGGAAAAAAATTACAAATGGAAGCTGGGGCTCTTTTCGGTAGTGGTGCTGGCGCTGGCTATCGCCGCTATTTATTATATCGGTAAACAAAAGAATCTGTTCGGTGCAGTGTTCCGCATTACCGCTGAGTTCAATTCTGTCAGCGGCCTTAAGGTCGGCAGCAACGTCCGGCTGGATGGCATCGACGTAGGCACAGTGGACGATATCGAACTGGTGACGGATACCACCGTACAGGTGGATATGATCATCCAGAAGGGTGTCGAAAAATTTATCCGGAAGGATGCCAAGGCCAGTATCGGATCGGATGGATTGATGGGCGATAAGGTCATCGTCCTGGCGGCCGGAACACCCAGCTCGGCTTTCGTCAACAATGGCGATACGCTGACCAGCCGTCAGCCGATCGAGACTGACCAGATCCTGGCCAGCCTGAAAGTCTCGGCGGACAATGCGGCCATTATCACGGCCAACCTGGCGGATATCTCTTCCCGCATCACGCACGGAAAGGGTGCGCTGGGCAAGTTGCTGCACGATACTTCACTCTCGTCCAATATAAGCGCCACCATGCACAACCTGAATTCCAGCACTCAGAAGCTGGATGAGAACATGGAGGCGGCACAGCACAATTTCCTGCTTCGCGGGTTCTTTAAGAAGAAGGAAAAAGCGAAGCAAAAGAAGGCAGAGGAAGAGGCTGAAAAGAGAGCACAGGATTCGATAGATCAGAAGAAGGCGAAACAATAAATAGTCTCTGCTCCGCTGCGACTGCCTTCGGCAGTCTAACCGGGGCCTATGTCTGCTTCGCAACCTCCCTCCGGTCGGTTAGGCCTTTCCCATAAACGGATCGCTTACACTATCACGTCCCGTCTCGATCCTGCCGGCATACCTTTTCTCAAAGCCCTGATATCCTCTTACGCGCACACTGAAGTCATACCAGCCCTGGCTGGAAGCCAGAGACATAGGGAGAGAAGCCGAGCCGCCCGCAGCCAATGACTTTGACGCATAGTGAGCGCCATAGGCATGATCGGTGATCTCCACGACCATTTCCTTGTTGCCTGTACTGGTCAATTGAAGAATGCCATTGCCAGTCAGCGCATATTTGACGCCGCCGGCCTGTTGATAATCGAATTGGATATCGACAGCAGGATCGCCTGCATCTCCCATTAATTCGCGATAGAACCCATTGGGTCCATATACCCGCAGATGATATCGGTTGCCTTCGAAATCCCCGAGCGGCCAGGAATCGGTTACGGTATCCGCGGCCCTGACTGCATAGGCCCAGGTCCTCGCCGTCTCGAATTGTCCCAGCTGATCTCTTTCATTGTCATCCAGCCGGACGTGACCGCCGGGCGCATAAACGTTGAAGGGTGCACCGGCCGTCTTTTCTCCAAAAAGGCGGTTGTCATTGGTAAAAATCAGTTCCACAGCCAATTTGTCTTTATTCAATCGCCCTTCCGCCTGCATGTGATAAGGCAGCGCACAGGATGGACGGGTGCCCTGTTCCTGGCGGACACTATGAGGAGAAAGATGCGGAGCTCTGTTGAAAGCCGCGATCTCTTCCGTAGTAAGCGCTTTGAAATCATCGGGCAGCGGCATGAACTTGGCCTTGTGGATACTCTCAAGAAAAGCATCTTTGGCCAGGAACTCCTGGTCGGGCATGACTCCGTTATGATAGGTGCGGAATACCGACGTAAGATCGCCGCAGACGGTGCGGCGCCAGTCGGAGATATTCGTTTCATGGACGTCTTTGCCGGTCTTGTGCGCCAAAAATTTTTCCAAAAATTGCAGTGTCGACGTATGATCGAAAACCTCGGAGTTGACCCAGCCGCCACGCGTCCAGGGGGATGCAATGATCAGCGGCACGCGGAAGCCAAGGCCGATGGAACATTCGCGGTCGAAGGGTTCGGGAAAACCGTTGCGCTCCCGTTCCTGGGCATGGGTGACAAAATCCACGCTGGTGTCGATACCCTTCGATACCTTACCTGTTCCTTCCTTGTGCGGATGCGGCGCGGTGAAAGGCGGGACGTGATCGAAATATCCGTCGTTCTCATCATAAGCCAGGATGAAGATCGTCTTCTTCCAGACTTCCGGATTATGCGTAAGGATGTCCATCACCTCGGAGACATACCAGGCGCCGTACCAGGGCGCGGTAGGATGGTCGGAAAAGTTCTCCGGAGCGCTGAGCCAGGAGACGGTAGGCAGCTGCCCCGACTGAACGTCCTGCCGAAACTGGTGGAGTACATCTCCCTTCGGCGCTTTCATCGTCCGTTCTTCGCCGCCATCTTTGTAGGTAAGACTTTCCAGCGTGCGATAATGCGGATCATTCTTATTGCTGTCGAAGGCCTTCTGGTGAAGGGCCTGCTGCTGTGGGGTGAGTTGGTCGAAGGTCAGCCCGGTGGCCAGTGCCGGCTCGGTGTTCAGTTTGTCCAGATCAAGCTGCTGCTGATGAAGATTCTTCTGGAGGTGAGCTGCGTTAGTGTCACCGGCAGGAAGTGCGGCGATCTGCCGCTCCAGATCGGCGATATCTTTTTGCATGCGCTGCTGTTGTTCTTTCAGGTAGGCTATGTGCAGCGGATGCGCCTTGATATTGTACTGAGCGAAAAATTCCAGCGGGTTGTCCTGGAAATTGGACAGCCATGGATCTTCTTCGCCACGAAAGCCGGTGTCGATAGCAATTTCGTTCTGGTAACATTTCCAGGAAATACCGAGGGCTTCGAGCCGTTCGGGGAAAGTGCTCCATTTTAATGTTCCATAATCCATATCGTCGTTCCAGACATGGGCGCGCGAGTCTTCATTCTGCTGTGCGCGGATGGTGCCCGTCCAGAAGTGCAGCCGGTTGGGATTGGTGCCGGTCAGCGAAGAGCAAAAGTTCTGATCGCAGACGGTAAAGGCGTCGGCCAGCGCATAATAGAAGGGTATATCTTCCCGGGTGTGATAGCCCATCGTCTGCGGGATATGCGAGTATTCGGGTATGCTGTTCTGCTTGACATTCAGCCACTGGTCGAATTTGCCGTCGTTACGGGCATTGACCTGGTTGGCCCAGGAATGCGGCAGGGAATGCATCCACGTCGCCTTGCTGTTTTTGATGTCCAAACGGAAGGGCGGGTATGTCTGCCCTTTCATATTGGATTGAAGCCAGACGAGATTGCGGTTGGGCAATTCGATAGCACGGGGATCATTATAGCCGCGAACGCCGCGCAGGGTACCCAGGGTGTGATCGAACGACCTGTTCTCCTGTATGAGCAGGACAATATGCTCGGCGTCCTGCCAGGAACTGCCTTCGGGCGGTGTAATCGCGAGGGCACGCAGGATGGACTCGGGCAGTAGTTGAGCGACACCGGCGGCGCCGGTCAGCAGTGCTGTCTTCTTGAGGAACTCTCTTCTGGTATCGGGCATCTCCAAAACTAGTAAGAATGGAGATGCGAAAGGTTACCAAATAATTAAAACTGGGCTCGGTATAGGGGAGAGGACGCGCGAGGGCGCGGCCGATGTTAGAAGCGGAGCTCTGTGCGAAGGTCGTCGTGATCAGGCAGCGTGCAAGACATAAGAAGCGGCGCAAAGCGCGAGGAACGCGAGGACGGTGTAGAGAAAATTACGGCCGAGGCTTTTGTTCCTTTCGTTGAGCAGCGGAGAAGTAAACTCCTCGCGCGGCAGACAGTTGGTATTCATGACAATCTATTTAGGTGAATGATTGACCAAAGATAAGTAAACATTGAAACATTTCAATGGATAAATCAAATTATTTTTTTAGACCCTGGAGGAAGCCGATATAGTCATCGATCACCTCATTATTCATGGCATATTTTATATTCCGGCCTTCTTTTTCGGGGAGAATGATGGCTGTTTCCGTTAATTGCTTGAGATGATGGCAGATAGAGGGCTGGGCCAGATTGATACTGTCATACAGGTCTACGCAGTAGAGCCAGTCATTCTTTTTTTTGATCTCGCTGAGAATTTTCAGTCTGGTAGGGTCGGACAAAGCTTTGGAAATCTTTTCCGCCGTCTTAGGGTCCATCTGCGCCATATAGCAAGTATTTACATGCAATTTAAGGTAATATTGCCGTATAGTTCTGTTTCCAGGCAGCCAATTCGCTTTGGTAATCAAGGCGGCCCTCATTAACTTGCGGGCATGAATTTTCACCTGAAGCAGATTCCCGAACGTACGGCAAGGCCAAGAACTTATGGATTGACGATGATCTATGACAAAGGGCTGAGTGTCATGGAGGCACGCAACCTGGTGTCAGGGGCCGGGCCCCATGTCGACCTGGTGAAACTGGCCTTCGGCACCGCCCTTTTGTCGGGCGGTCTGCGGGAAAAGATCAGGATCTTCCAGGATGCCGGTATCCCTGTCTATTTTGGTGGCTTGCTCTTCGAAGCATATGTGGTCCGGGGCCAGTTCGATGATTATCTTGGCCTGCTCAAAGAATACAATATCTCTTATATAGAAGTATCGGACGGCTCCATAGATATTCCTCATGCGGAAAAATGCAGGTATATCGAGCAACTAGCCCGCTACGGGACGGTACTGAGCGAAGTAGGATCAAAGGACAAGGACCGCGAGCATGTCACCCCACCGTATCAATGGATTAAACTGATGCAGGCTGAATTGGGAGCAGGCGCTCAATACATTGTGGCGGAAGCCCGGGAGACCGGCACGGTTGGCCTCTATCGCAACTCTGGCGAAGTGCGGGAAGGCCTGGTGCAGGAGATCCTGACAAAAATACCCGCAGAAAAGATACTCTGGGAAGCCCCGCAGAAAGATCAGCAATTGTACTTCCTCACCTTGATCGGCGCCAATGCCAATCTCGGCAATATAAGCCCCACTGAGGTCGTCGCACTCGAAGCCATGCGTATCGGACTCAGAGGGGATACATTTGATTTATTCCGGGATAAATAACCCGACGGGCGCCGCCGGTACTGGTCACTGCCAGGCGCTGGCATCGTTCAGTTTACGAATAGCATTTACGTCGAGCGTCAACCGGGTCGCTGCTACCAATGAATCCAGTTGCGGGATGCTGGTGGCGCTGGCAATAGGTGCTGTTATGGACGGACGTGCGATCAGCCACGCCAAAGCCACGCTGGCAGGCGTCGAATGATACCGTTCCGATACCTGATCGAGCGCAGCCAGGATACGCAGCCCCTTTTCGTCCAGGTACTTTTTGACGCCACCACCACGGGGACTCTTATTCAGATCAGCCTCAGACCGATACTTTCCCGTGAGGAATCCCGCCGCCAGCGCAAAATAATTGACCACGCCAAGCTGGTTTTCGACACAAACCGGCTCTAATTCCTTTTCGAAGATCTCCCGCTCGTACAGGTTATAATGCGGCTGGAAACTCTCATATCGCGGATAGCCATGCTTCGCACTGGCATCCAGGGCAGCCCTCAGCCTGGCCGCCGTGAAATTGCTCGCGCCGATGACCCGCACTTTTCCTTCTTTAACGACCTGTGCATAGGCCTCCAGCGTCTCTTCCACCGGCGTCTCTGGTACGTCCCAATGAGTCTGGTACAAATCGATATAATCCGTCTGCAGCCTGCTGAGACTCGCGTCCACAGCCGAAAGGATATATTTTTTTGTGATATTTTGTCCCTGCCCCATATCCGCTCCCCCTTTGGTGGCCACAATCACCTTGTCCCGATTGCCCCGGCTGCGCATCCAGTTGCCGATGACGGTCTCGGACTCCCCACCCTTGTTACCGGGCGCCCACCGGGCATATACGTCAGCCGTATCGATGAAATTAAAGCCGGCCCCGACAAAGCCGTCCAGGATCTCGAATGAAGTCTTTTCATCAATCGTCCAGCCAAACACATTGCCCCCTAACATCAGCGGCGCTACCTGTAATTCCGACCGCCCTACTTGTCTTTTTTGCATATTTTTTTTCTGATTAACAGGATAGTCCGAAAATTGTTTTCATGGTAATCTTGCGGTAATCTTTTTGCTTTACCTTCGAAACTATGTCACTGCATACTTCATCCCCCACTCACCCCGATGTCGTGCTGGTGGGCGCCGGCATTATGAGCGCTACACTGGCAGTACTCCTGAAGGAGCTCGATCCCAGCCTGACCATAGAATTGCACGAAGTGCTCGACAGCCCGGCGCTGGAGAGTTCCAATGCCTGGAATAATGCGGGCACCGGCCATGCGGCACTTTGTGAATTGAACTATACGCCGCAACTCAGCGACGGCAGTATCGACATCTCAAAAGCGCTTGAAGTCAATACCGAGTATGACCTGTCCCGGCAGTTATGGGCCTACCTGGTGAAAAAGGGGTGTATCAAAGACCCGCAGTCCTTTATTCATCCCGTGCCCCATTTCAGTTTTGTGCGTGGCGCCGACAACGTTGCCTTCCTCAAAAAAAGATTCGAAACGCTGGGCGCCAATCACTGTTATCACGGGATGGAATATTCGGATGACAAGCAACAGCTGGAAAAATGGTTCCCGCTGGTCATGGAAGGCCGTTCGCATGGAGAGATCGTTGCAGCTACCCGGATGCAGACGGGCACCGATGTGGATTACGGAGCGCTGACCAGGATCCTGCTGGACTCATTGACCAATACGGAAGGATTTACCATCCACTACCAGAGCCGCGTACAGGACCTTCACCGCGATGGCAACGAATGGAACGTACGCATCAAAGATGAAAAGAACGGAGGCCACAGGGACATCCGGACCAATTTTGTTTTCATCGGCGCAGGCGGCGGATCACTACCGTTACTGCAGAAGTCGGGCATACCCGAGGCACATGGCTTCGCCGGCTTCCCCGTCAGCGGAGTATGGTTGCGTTGCGATGATCCACACATCGCCACCCGTCATCATGCCAAGGTCTACGGGAAGGCGGCAGTCGGATCTCCGCCGATGTCCGTTCCCCATCTGGATACCCGTCATGTCGGGGGAAAGACATCGTTGCTATTTGGCCCCTATGCGGGGTTTTCGACGAAGTTCCTCAAACATGGCTCTTTCCTGGACCTCTTCACCTCCATCGATCCGCATAATCTCCTCCCGATGCTGGCCGTCGGCAGGGATAACCTGGCACTGGAAAAATACCTGATCGGTCAGGTACTCGAATCTATGGAAGAACGCTTTGCCGCACTCCGCGAATTCTTTCCCCTTGCCAATCAGGCAGACTGGCGGGTAGAGACAGCCGGTCAGCGTGTGCAGATCATCAAAAAGGATGCAACACACGGTGGCATCCTGCAATTCGGTACCGAACTGGTCGGCGCAGCAGACCATTCTATCGTAGCGATGCTGGGAGCTTCACCAGGTGCCAGCACTGCCGTCTGGATCATGGTCCATGTCATCGAACGGTGTTTTGCCCCGCAGCTAAAAAACGGCAACTGGGCGGCCAGGATGAAGGAGATGATCCCATCCTATGGTCAATCCCTGGTAGACGATGCAGCCCTCTGCCGGCAGATACGCGCGGCAACAGCCGATGTACTGAACCTTCAAAACATACCGCAATGATCAGCGCGTGGCTCTTGTATACAGGTACCGATGGGAATTCTCATGTCACACGCGGCAGCGTAGCCGAAAAAGAATGGATAGCGGCAGAATCGATCCTTTTCCAGGAAACGCCTGCGCATTCCACTCTGGACTGGCATACCGCCCCGCATCATCAATACGTCATTACCCTCTCGGGAATCCTTGAATTCACCACCACCGGCGGCGAGACGTTTACCCTCCATCCGGGAGAAATACTGGTGGCGGTTGATGAGACAGGAACGGGCCATCGGTGGCGGCTGGTCAACGATGAACCATGGCGCCGGGCTTATGTCATCTTTAAAGAAGGCGCCAACCCGCGTTTCGTCCCCGATCAACCTTAAAGCTAAATTCTAAAAAATCATTCCTATTTTTGATCATGCAAAAGAAAGCATTTTACCTTCTGATCGTTTTAGCTATCACCTTTAGCAGCTGCCACGTACAGCGCCGTGTGTCCAACGCCACACCTGCCACGTCAGCCACAACGGGCATTCAAAAGGTGGGTCACATTGTCGTGATCTATATGGAAAACCGCAGCTTTGATAACCTGTATGGCCAGTTCGATGGCGCGGATGGGCTGTCGACGGCCAGTACGTCGGTAGTCACCCAACTGGACGCCCAGGGCAATCCCTATACTAATCTGCCGGCTATCAAGGCTTCCAGCGTCTTTCCCACCAACCTGCCCAACAATTATTTCAATATCGATCAATATGTCGCGTCAGACAAAGAAATACCGGACGTGCTGCACCGCTATTACCAGGAACAAATGCAGATCGACGGGGGTAGAATGGATAAGTTCGCCTTATATAATTCATCAGCAGGACTAACGATGGGGTATTACAAGACGAGCCTGATCCCTCTTGACACCCTGGCGCGGAAGTATACCCTCTGCGATCATTTTTTTCATAGCGCCTTCGGTTGTTCCTTTCTGAATCATCAGTGGCTGATCGCCGCCGCCACCCCGGTATTTCCCAATGCGTCTGCCTCGATGAAAGCAAAGACGGATTCCACCGGACGTATGATTTCCGACGGCACCGTCACGCCCGACGGCTATGTCGTCAATACCAGCTATTCTGTCAACATGCCGCATCCCGCCAATGTCCGCCCGGAATTCCTAATCCCCAACCAGACGAATCCCACTATCGGGGACCGGCTAACGGCAAAGGGTATTTCCTGGGCTTGGTATGCCGGAGGCTGGGACAGCGCCATGGCAGGCAGGGCAGATGCCGGCTTCAGTTTTCACCACCAGCCGTTTGTCTATTTCGCCAACTATGCAGATGGCACCGTTGCTAAAAAAGAGCATCTCAAAGATGAGACGGAGTTTATGAAGGCCGCCGCCAACGGCATATTGCCTGCCGTCTCCTTTGTCAAGCCCACCGGTGTGGAAAACGAGCATCCCGGCAATTCCGATATCATCACCGCCGAAAGGCATGCCATCGATCTGATCAATGCAGTGATGAACGGACCCGACGGGAAGGATGCAGTGGTCATCCTTACTTATGACGAAAACGGTGGCTTCTGGGATCACGTTCCGCCGCCGGTCATCGACAAAATGGGACCTGGTACCCGTATACCCGCCATCATTATTTCCCCGTTCGCTAAAAAGGGATATATAGACCATACGCAATATGAGACGGTGAGCATCCTCGCCTTTATTGAAAAGAGATGGGGGCTGCAGCCGCTGACTGATCGTGATAAGAATGCTAATCCCCTGCAAAACGCATTTGATTTTTAGGCTGATCATAGGAATTTGTCTGGCCGTCGCCATCTGTGCTTTTTATTCGGGCCGGCCGGCTTCGTTGAATCCCGAGCAGGACATCGCACACACGCTGGTGGCGCAGATCGACAGCTTTACCACACTCGCCGGCCAGTTCCATGCGGCAGTGCAGCGGCATGCCCCGCCACAACAATTACGGCAGTTCTTCCTGCAAACCCGGCTGGCGTATAAAAAATTCGAATGGGCCGCCGAATATTTCAACCCGGCGGTCGCCCGGCTGGTCAATGGCGAACCGGTACAGGAGGCAGAACCGGTAATCGATGTCGACCCCTCGCAGAACTACGGTGTAGGCAGGTTTCGTATCGTGCAGCCGGAAGGATTGCAGATGATCGAGGGAATACTCTACCCGCAGTATGATACCGTCAGGACGAACGAACTGCTGGAACGCATCTCGAAGCTGCAGATCAATATCGCCAGATCCAAACTGTACTTCAACAATATCGATATGCTCAGCGGGCAGGTGTTCGATGCCGCCCGGCTGGAAGTGTTCCGCATCATGACCCTCGGCATTTCCGGCTTCGATGCGCAGTCGTCCCTCAACTGTCTCGATGAGGCAGCTACGGCTCTGGAAGGGGTGCGGGCTGCGATAGATCATTATGGCGGCAGTATTCCTTTCCAGCCGGCGGCAACCTATCTGCGCAGAGACCCGGACTTCGACAAGTTTGACCGAGCGTATTTCATAACAATCTGCTGCAACCCGATCTCCGCCGGCCTGGCCCGGCTGGAAGGACAGCTGCACATCCCGGCCATCCGATATAACCGCCTGCTCCGGCAGGATGCTGCGACGCTCTTCGACAAAGGTGCATTCGATGCCGATGCTTACGCGCCGGGGCCGGAGTACCTGAGCACGGCCAAAAAAATTGCCTTAGGTAAAAGGCTGTTCTCCGATCCGACACTCTCGGGTACGGGAATCCGAAGCTGTGCCTCCTGTCATCGCCCGGACAAAGCATTCGCGGACGGAATGATCAGGAACATCGCCATCGGTAGTCAGGATCTGCTGGCCCGTAATACCCCCACGCTGCTGAATGCAGCGCTGCAGCCTGCCTTTTTTTACGACCTCCGGGTGAATAGCCTGGAAGACCAGGTATGGGATGTCCTCCACCAGGAGAAGGAAATGCAAAGTTCGGTGCAGCTGGCCGTCAGCAAGCTGCGACAGGATAGTGTCTATCGCAGGCTGTTCGCCGAAACCTTCCCGGAAGGGATCGATACGTTCCAACTCATGAACGCTCTGGCAGCCTATGTCAGGAGCCTTGTACGGCTCAATAGTCGCTTCGATGATTATATGAGGGGTGATACTGCTGCGATGAACGCTCAGGAGATCCTCGGATTCAACTTATTCATGGGCAAGGCCCGATGCGGTACCTGTCATTATATGCCGCTGTTTAACGGCGTGTTCCCGCCGCAATATGACCGTGAGGAAACGGAGGTGATCGGCGTGCCGGGCACCTCCCCGGGTAAATCCATCGACGAGGACATGGGAAGGTTTGCCATCGCGCCGGCTGCAGACTTCCTCCTGCATGGCTTTAAAACAACGACGGTCCGCAATGCAGCCCGGACAGCCCCTTACATGCACAACGGCGTTTTTGGTACGCTGGATGAAGTGATCAATTTTTACGATGCCGGCGGCGGAGCGGGTTCCGGCTGGGCAGTAGACAATCAGACGCTGGCCAGAGATTCGCTGCATCTCAGCACCAGCGAAAAGAAGGCTATCATTGCATTCATCGGCAGCCTGGACAGCCGGTAAACGAAATGTCAAAGCGGTCGTTTAGAAATACGTCGAGAGGCCCAGGCTGTAACCCGCCGTGGTGCCGAGGGCCGCGCCAATCGTATTGCCCGTGATATCCCGCGTGTGTTCATGACGGTAATTGAACCGGAGGACCGTCTGCGGTGTCGGTCGGAAGGAGATAGCAGGCATGACGCTCCACGTGTCATTGTACATCCGCTGGCCTGTAGCCTGAAAATTGCCGACATTCCAGTCCACGTATTCACCGCGTACGGCTACATTGAAAGTGGCATGTTCCCAGTCAAGGAATTTGCCCTGGTACACGGGCTGCACAACATCGACGAAGCCACCGAACTGCCTGTTGCCGTATTCAGGCGTATAGTCGGGGGGGACTTGTAGAAATATCCAGGCCCACTCAGTAATGATATTCGTGTGCGCCTTCGGTATCGTGGTGTTGAAATCGACGTCGAAGATATGCAACCACCTTTTGCTGTCTACCGGCGCGCCTTCGATTTCCCAGGTATTATAGATGTCCGACAGATAGGACAGTCCGAGCTCTCCGATATGAGAATTTTTAACCGAAATCTTGGCGGTATAGGAGGGTTCTCCGCTGGCGCTGAACTCGAACCGGCTAAGGGTGCTCTTTGCGGCCGGCAGGAAGGTCTTGCCTTGCGCATTGTCGATAATGGAATCATTGAACCCGCCGGTAATATAGAATTCATACCCGAACATCCAATCTTTCACATACTTCTTACCGTAAGCGCCAAAGCCGGTGGTGCTCCAGGTATCAGGCAACATCTGAGACATAGCGATCGGCCGGTCGGTGAACTCCCATTTCGGCCCGTCATGATTCTGATTGAACGCGCCGATAGGATTGACGATCATCCCCCCCCGGAGATTGAACAGCGGGTGGAACTCGAAGTCCAGTGCCGCATACTCGATCTCGAATTGCGGCCCTGTAGATCCATCAGGATCCCCTGAAGGATCGTCCTCATATTCGATCTCCGACAGGAACTTGATGTGGCTGCTGATCGTAGAAGCCACGAAAAGGCTGAACCGCCTGAATTGAAATTGATTGCCCAAACTGATACCCGAAGTGGACACCTTTTCCCAGTCGGACTCGACGTAACCGCCGATCGAGATAGGAGACTTGCCCAGCTGCAGGAAAGGACGGTTATAGATGGCGTCCATAGTGAGTGTACGCTTGAGCGTGTCTTTCGTCGATGCCGGAGACTTTAGCAGGGTGCTGTCGATCTGGGCCATTGCAGGCCGGAAAGAGCAGATAGAAATAGTAATGGTGATGAAAGCTACAATTATCTTCATTTCAGGGAGATGAGGAGTTGATCTTTATTGATGGACATTGTGAATGTGCGCAGGTTGGTATCGGCCGGTCCGGTCTTCACTACACCCTTGTCGTCGAATTCGCTGCCGTGGGCCGGGCATTGCAGCCTGTCCCCGAACACCTGTAATTCAGCACCCTGGTGAGGACATCGCATATACAAGGCCGTATAGCTGGTATCGCTAAACCGGTACACGCATATCGGGTACTTCAATTGGTCGTGACGCACGACCAGGTACTGATGGAAATGACCGTTGCCCTTCTGGAATGCGCTGACCGGCACCTCCAGGTCGGATTGCACGATCGTACCGTTGATCATCTTGCTGCTGCCGCAGCCTTCCAGCAGGAGGGCTGACAGTGAGCCGCCGGCCAGACAGGCCATTCCGCAGGTTTTCAGAAAAGTCTTTCTTTCCATGAGGGGCCTAAAGGGATTTGAGGAAGGTGAGTAGAGCGCTTTGATCGCTGGCTGACAACGCGCCAAATCGTTGGGCGCTGACGGCTGCTTCCCCGCCATGCATTTCGATGGCCTGCTGGATGCTGCTCGCCCTGCCGTCATGCATCAGATAGGAAGTCCCACCCTGTACATTGGGCGCCAGTCCCAGACCCCACAACGGAGTCGTCCGCCATTCGGATGTCTCCGCCGTACCTTCCGTATAATGGTCATCGTCGGCAGGCCCCATATCATGTACCAGCAGGTCGGTAAAAGGGCTGAAGGTTTGATTGGCCAGCGCAGCTATCGCCGAATTCCCCGTGGCCATCGTTGGCCTGTGACAGGTGGCACAGCCGATCTGATTGAATAGGTTACCGCCGTAAACTACCGTACTGTCGGTAGCATTCCGCGGTTCCGGTGTCTGCAGAGCTGTACAGTAGAATACCACTGAAGCCAAAGTGGTATTATCTACTTCCGGCGTGCTTATTTCCTGGAGGGTCTGGTCGAGGTAGTTGTAAGGATTGTAAGGCATGTAGGAGGAGGTGACGCCCATATCCCGGTTATAGGCATTGGCCACCTGCTGTAGAATGCTGTATACAGATGCTTTGCGGCCAAAGCGGCAGATCCATTTGCCGTCGGCTCTGGGGAATGAACCATTCAAAATAATCGCGAAGTGGGGAATAGTATCCCAATTGGGATGTCCCCTCACCCCATCGGGGTTATTGGCGTTGGCAGCGGCTATATTCAGGATTTCCGAATCCGGCACTGCCTCAAGAAAGCCTACGCCTGCCGTGATGGGAGCGATCATCCTGGTGCTGGTAGCTCCGGGCGGGACCGCCTCAGGCATAAAGCCGGGGAGGGCGAAGGCGCCGAGTTGTGGGGCTCCTTCATTGAGGAAGGTATTGCCGAGTGTATCTGACTGACCGAAACGTGTCAGGATAGTAAAAGGATGTCCGCGATTGTCACTCGTATGACAGGCGCCGCAACCCGTGGCGACAAAGTAAGGCCCCAGGCCGGTAGATGAAGTCCGGGTAGCAAAAAATGCGTTGTTACCGGTTGAAAATAAGACGGTTTGAGCGTTGTCAAGGCTGATCGGTCCACAAAGCCCTTCTTCGGGGTTAATCATCGAAGGCAGCAATTTGTTACAAGCAGTAAAAACTGCGATAGCGCCGACGAGGACGGAAATAACAAGAAAAGATTTCTTTCTCATAATGTCCCGCAAAACTCACCATTTCCGGTTCGCCCAGGTGCCGAAATCGGGAAAAAGGGTTCCGCAAAGCGAAAAAATTATGAAAAAGAAATCGATCCTTCAGACGTTTCAGACGGTCTTTTCGATGTCCTGGCCTTTACGCATCTTCTTGAGACCCAGGCCGATGCCCGCCGCCAGCAGAAGACTGACACCGCCATCCAAAGGAACGCTTTGACCGCCGCCGTTGCCGCCCGATGGAGGAGCCCCGGAAGGCCGAAGCGGGTCTTGCCAATACAACCTTTCATCGGAAACCTGGTCCCGGCTTTCACCCCGGAAAACAGGAAATTCGCTTGGTGCACGGTCAGAGTAAAAGGGATCGTCTGAGGGCGTGTGCGGTCTCAGTCGCGGCGGAAAGCCTGGCCCAGCAAAAGCCCTGGAAGTGGACATAACAGATAGAACCAATACTGCGATTAGCAGAGGACGCATTACTGTCTTCATAAGAGAAAAAATTAAAGGTGAGTACAAAATGTAGTTTCCCAAATCGAGATGTTGGCTCTTAAGAAGGCTTTTTCAGAATTAGCGGAAAAGCGGGGCTTTTGGTGGGATAGATGGGATCAAAAAGTAAGCTGGTACAAAACTATAAAACATTTTCTGCAAAAGATAGGAAATTAACAAAATTAACCTCAAATCAGCGTTTACCATTAAGGATTATACGTTCATTCCCCTTATCGAAGCTATTGCGAATTTCCCCCGTCATTACATCTCCATTAAAATGACAAAGAATGATTTGCGTATGCGGGCTTTCAATATATCTAATGATTAACTCTAATGTATGATCGTCTTTCCAGCTATAACTGCCGGCCACCTGGAAAATCGGCCGCCCCGGTATCCGGGCCCTGGAAGCTCCGGGACTCGGTCCCCGGCGGGCTGTTGTCCCGATTCGCCACTTTCCACGGCCAAACCCCAACCGGTAAGCTGCGGTATCGGTGGTCAACATAACCGCACAGGTATCACCTGCAAAACTTACGCCAAGGCCCGTTAAGCGGGCGCTATTGGTCGCCAGGTGAAAAGTCGAACCCGACAACTGGGTCGCCAGCGGAGCATCGTCGGTTGCAGGGGGCAAAGGCAGCGACAATCCTAATAGCTGCCGCCGTAACGCAGCGTAGGAATCCTGGTCGGCAGGCAGTGGCTTGTCGCGCATCGCCGGCAGCAGGTTCTCCCATATAAGATTCAACTCGTCCTGCATATCGGCCGTTTCACTCGTAATGGCTATCACCGCATCCTGATCGGGCAGGACGATGATATACTGACCGTAAGCACCATCCGCCCTGAAGGCGCCATGCCGGCAGCGCCAGAAAAGATAACCATATCCCTGCCGCCAATCGCTGGAATCCCTGGATAGATGCTGTGCCCATCCGGGTCCTTCGTCATTGCGGGAAGTAACGGCGTCGGTCACCCATTTTTCGGGCAGCAGCTGCCGTCCTTTCCAGTTGCCCTTCTGTAGATACAATTCCCCAACTTTTGCCAGGTCCTCCGTCCGCAGTCTCAATCCCCATCCTCCCGCATCGATACCCTGAGGACTGACCTCCCAATCCGCTGCCTTGATGCCTAAAGGCTTGAACAACCTGGGTTCCAGGTAATCAATCAGCGTTTGTCCGGTCACCTTTTGCACGATGGCCGACAACACATATACGCCAAGCGTATTATACAGAAAGCTCGTGCCCGGCTGGTGCACGACCGGCAGGGCCATGAATTGTTTGACCCAATCGGAATCAGTAGCGGTAACGGCGCCGGTGGGATCGGGATCCTGCCCTTCCAGCATAGTCAACATATCTCTGACGGTAATGGCAGCAAGCCAGGGGCTAACGTTGTTGGGCAACGCTGTCGGAAAAAAGGAAACGATCTTATCATCCACGCTAAGACGTCCTTCACTGACGGCAAAACCAACTGCCGTGGACGTAAAACTTTTGCTGACGGAATAGAGGCTATGCTTTAACCCGGGTCCATAGGGGTTCCACCACCCTTCCGCTATCACTTTTCCATGACGCAGGAACATGAAACTGTGAAATTCATTTTTGCTGTTGCCCGCATCGACCAGAAACCGGCTGATGCTTCTCGAATAAACGCCCTGGTCCTCGGGTATGCTACGCGGCAGCGGATCGTCCTGCTGAGCGGAGGCGACGGCAACGGACAGGGTTAACAGCAGCGCAAGGATCAATCTACTGAACATGCATTTTATTTTCAATCTGTGAAAAATTCTGTGGCGTGAATAAGGTCTTGAATTCTGGTTGCTGCATCAGCCGGTTCTTATCCCTGAAGCCGCAGCTGGCAGCCTTCATCAGATCGTTGACCGCAGCCGGCCCCTGGTGGTCCCTGGCATTGAGCATAGCGGAAAAATACCAGGCTTCACTGTTCGTAGGATCAGCCATTTTGTATAGTTCAACGAAATGCATGGCCGAGGCATTGTCGTTTCGGCTGATCAATTGATTGCTGATGGAATAGAAGGCCAGCGACAGGTAAGCCAGTAAGCGCTGGTACATCTGTTCGGTCGCCGTATAGCCTGCTGCTTTCCCTTGCAGATCATGGATGGTGGTCGTCCAGTAGTGGCTATCATCCTGAAAGTGCTGCATGTAATCCGCCTTTGTATTCTCTTCCGTCGCCAGCAAATTTTGTTGCTCCTGCTGCTGCGCCACGTACTTTTGATTAGCCGCAAGGGCGGCAGCCTGCTGTCTGAACCAGCCGGTCTGGCTGCTCAGTCCATCGAGAAACGCAACCGAAAGAGCACATTCCTGCGCTGCCTTGATCAGCCGGTCGGATAGCTCATAGGCCTTCAGTTTTTTCCTGCTCCCGGCTATATAGGTATTGATGAACGCATTGTCTTTGGGGATCAGGGATGACTTCATTGCATCGAACCGCAGCCCGTCAAAAGCCAGCGCCATCGTATTGACCGGTGACCATTCGTGCTTTCCATCGAAAAAAATGATGCGATGCGGGGTACGGGTCTTGTCCAGTTCGGCATTCACGCTGACCAGTTCAGTCAGGTTCATATCCCCCAGACCGGCGATGGCAGTGAAGCTGAAGTTGAAATCTCCTGCCGCCACACCGTCTGGCAGTCCGGCGCCGCCCGCGATAACGCCTGCGATACCGGGATGCTGGATGGCGATATAGCCGGCCACTTTGGCGCCCCCGGAAAACCCGCAGAGATAGGTCCGGCGGCTGTCGATCTTTAACCGGCGCGTATCGTCGGAAAGATGCAGCCAGATATTCTCGGTAGTCGGCCAGTCATTACCGTTCTTCGAGTTGTTGCTGCCCACCATGATAAATCCATAGGCGTCGGCCAGGGCCTTGTATTTCCGCAAAGGAAGACCACCGTCGGCATGGGGATCGAAAAAATATATGACAGGGAGCGCCTGGCCGTTTCCCTTCAGCGGGATGTACAGGGCGTATGACTGGCTGGGATCCGACCGGCATATAACGGAGTCGATGATGTGCCCGGGCGTCTCCTGGGCGGTCGCGAAATTGAAAGCGGCAGAAAGAATATAGTATAACAGGGACAGGGTGAAAATCCGGCTTCGTTTCATAATTGATGACTCTAATATACTGCATCCCGATGAAAATCACTCCTCCGGCTCTATCGCTTCCGGTTGCGGCTGTGTCATGTCGGGATCATCTTCCCCGACGATCTCCCGCAGGTATTGATATTTGAGGTGATCGTAAAAAGAATGCCGGTCGATAACCATTGCCACCAGCGAGGCGGTCATCCCCGCCATCATCAGATGGAAGATCACATTGTGGCGATCGGTCATTTCCAGCACGAGTATAGCCGAAGTAAAGGGCGTGCGGGTGACCCCCGTCAGGAAGCCAACCATCCCGGACAATATAATGAGATTGGTATTAGAGGGCGACAGGTGCATCCAGCCCGAGATGGTCGCTCCAATACTGGCGCCCGCACTGAGGGCCGGGGCGAATACCCCGCCCGACGCGCCGGTAGTGAAGGAAAAAATGGGACCGACGATCCGCAGCAGGGGCATGTACCAGCTATTGTACTTTTGATCCGTAAAAAGAGCTGTGGTCATCAGCTCTTTCCCCGAGCCCAGGACCCTTTCATCGATGAAAAAGGCCAATCCGGCAATGAGCAGGCCGCAACCGACGACGTAAAAGACGTGCTGCCGGGTGAGGGTGAACGTTGCCTTCCATTTAAAAAGCTTCAATATACACTGGGCCATAAATGCCCCACCCAGCCCTGTAGGGATGGCCACCAATATCACCCCGAAAAAAATTGAGCCGGACAAATGACTGACATCAGGATATCCCAGGTAGAGATAAGGGCCCAGCAGCGCTTGCGCCGTTAACCCCGCAATGATCACGGCAGTAAAGAGCGCCGTCTTGAAATAGCTGATATGCGTCCGGGTCAGTTCTTCCACGGCGAAGACAATCCCGCCCAGCGGTGTATTGAAGGCGGCAGCCAATCCCGCAGCAGCGCCTGTCATGATCATATTCCGCTTGGACACCTTCGGCCACCATTTTGGCAGCCATTCGCTGACTTTCCGGAAAATAGAGCCGGCCACCTGGATGGTCGGGCCTTCTCTCCCAATGACGCCCCCGCCAAAAGCCATGACGAGGCTGGATAATATCTTTATAAAAAGGATGCGAAGACTCAATAGTTGGTTGACCTTGGCGTTATACTTGGGTGTAGCCAGTTCAATGGATGCCATGACCTGGGGAATACCGCTGCCCCGGGAGTAGGGAGCGTATTGTCTGACCAACCACCAGGCAACGATAAATGTAGCCGGGGTAATGAGGAACAACAGCCAGAGGTGAAGGTGTATGATGTAGGCCGTACCCTTTTCCGCCAGTGCAAATAGCCGGGTATAGACAACGGCTACGAGACCGGTAAGGAGCGAAGCGATCCAGAAAGGGATGGCCTGCAACAGGTTGTACTTGAATTTCTCGTTCCGGATGGTATCGAACGCACTCTTTGCCTGGAAACGGACCCTTCCGATAAATGTCATAATGATGGATTGGATGAAACTTTGCAAAGATAATGCCCTCCGGGGGAATGTATTTTCTTTTGCAGGCTTGACGGTATGGATAATTATCTCTACTTTTCTGTCCCTTGGACAATCTTTAATTTCCCGATGAAATTTCTAACCCAAAAACTCCCGTTCTCCCAAAGCCGCCTTAAATCCATCGGTATGGATATCGAATGGCAGCAAAAGTTCAAAGCGGCCGGTTCGGCCAGCCTCTACTATTTCGAAAGGATCAAGGGTATCGGTTTCACTGTCACTATCGATGATTACGAAAAGAGAAAGCTCGGCATTTTCAACCAGCTGAATTTTTTCCAGCTGCTGACAGGTATCGTGATCCCCGTCGCGGGGCTGATACGCAACCGGCAATTCCCGGCCATGGCCTGGGTGGTGGCTTGCATGCCGGCCCTCGTCAGCGTGCTCGTACTGACATTGAATTACCGGCATCGCTATTACCTGGCCCAGATCGCCTATTTCGTCCTCTATCCTTTTGCTACCAGCATCGTCTATTTCTGGGGGTTCAATCTCGGCGTCGAATTGTCTTTCATCCTTTATGGCATCCTGTCCGTGTTCTTCATTCAGGATATCAGCCAGATGCTGTTCGCCCTGGGACTGTCGATGGTCAGCTATTTTGTACTGGCGGTGGTCTGCAAGAACTATACTTATCAGCTGGCAACAGCCAATCTTTACTTTTACCTGTTCAACCAGGTGCTGGCACTGGCCTTCATCTTTTACGGACTGTTCCTGATCAAGAAAGAGAACGCTGGTTACCAATATAGCATCCTCAGGCAAAAGGAAGAGATCGCGGCAAACGGAAAACTGCTGGAACAGCAGACCGAAGAGCTGATGCAGCTGAATGTTTTCAAAAGCCGGTTGTTCTCCATTATTGCACATGATCTGAAGTCGCCAATATACGCTTTGAGAAATCTTTTCCGCAATATGCAGCAATATGACCTGCCGGCCGAAGAGATCAAGGGAATGGTGCCGGAAGTAGTGACCGAACTGACGTATACGACCAGCCTGATGGAGAACTTATTGCAATGGGCACGTAGTCAGATGCGTGCCGACAGTGTTAGACCACAGGTCATCGATCTGTCGGGGTTGATAGAGGAAGTGACCAGGTTGTTACGGCTGCAGGCCGAAGCCAAAGAGATCACCGTCAACCAGTCCTGCGACCCCGCAGTTATAGCTTTTGCCGACAAGGATATGGTCAACCTGATCGTACGCAACCTGTTGTCCAATGCCATCAAATACACACCTGATCAGGGCGAAATAGAATTAGGAGCCCGAAAGAAAGATGGTAGTGTGGAACTGTTTGTGAGGGATACCGGTATGGGAATCTCGGCTGAGGACCTCCGTAAAATAGAAGAAAATAACTTCTATACCACCAAAGGAACGGCAGGTGAAGCAGGCACAGGATTGGGATTGATGCTTTGCCGCGAATTCGCTGTCCGTAACGGAGGCGAGCTGCTGATCGATAGCCGCCCCGGCCAGGGAAGTTTATTTACAGTGCAGCTGCCGGCTGGTGAATGAAATTTTATTCCTAGCTTTCTTCCATGAAAATACAACTATGGTCTGTTGGTAAGGAGCATGAGTCTTATGTGAAGGCGGGAACGGACGACTTTACCAAAAGGATCTCCCGCTATTTCCCGGTGGAATGGAAGATCATTTCGCCGCCGAAAAATGCAGGTACGCTATCACAGTCGGACTTGAAGAAAAAAGAAGGGGAAATACTGTTGGAAAGTTTGGCGAAAGACGATTACCTGGTGGCGCTGGACGAACGGGGTAAGCAAATGCGATCGGAGGGCCTGGCGGAATTCATCCAATTGCGCGCAAATGAAAGCAGTAAGAACCTGATATTTCTCATCGGTGGTGTGTATGGACTGGATGCAGGAGTGCTCGACAGAGCTGGTTTCCGATGGTCGCTGTCACAGCTGACCCTTCCTCATCAACTGGTAAGACTCTTGCTGGCAGAGCAATTGTACCGCGCATGCACCATCCTGAGGAACGAGAAATATCATCATGCGTAAACCGGATTCCTTATCTTTAAAAAAAATTTCAGATGTATTCGATCACTACGATCATCATTGTCCTTACCTCCATTATCTCCTTCCTTGCTTTTAATAATCCAAGACTGATGAATGCTCTGATCTTCTGGCCTCCCGCCGTCAGTATGCGTCACCAATATTATCGTTTTATTACCTGCGGATTGGTCCATGCCAATATCATGCATTTGGCTTTTAATATGATCACCTTGTTTTTTTTCGGAAAGGCATTGGAAATGTATTATATGGGTGACCTGGGATTAGAACATTATTATTTTCCTGTATTATATATTTTAGCTTTGATCGTCGCCAATATTCCCACCTATCTCAAACACCGGGATGATTATAACTACCGAAGCCTCGGCGCATCAGGCGCTGTCTGTGCAGTGTTGTTCGCTTTTATCCTGCTGAGGCCCTGGGCTCCGATCGTACTTTTTGTCATAAAAATGCCGGCCATCATCTATGCCCTGCTGTTCCTGGGCTATTCCATTTATATGTCCAGGCGCGGTGGAGACAATGTCAACCATGATGCACACCTGTGGGGAGCGCTTTTCGGCGTCCTCTTTACCATCGCTATTCACCCCAGCGTGGTCGGCTCATTTTTCAACGAATTAAGCCAGCCCCGATTCAATTTTTAATACCTGTCGGGTCGCAGCGGTGATCCGGTACCGGTCGTCAATGCGCAGCCCTACGATCCAGACAATCTTCTTATTCATTTCCACCACCCATATCTTTTCCTTTTCGGCGAGGGAGAGCTTGTTGTCGATAAAAAAACGCGCCAGTTTTTTCTTTTTGCGCAGTCCCAACGGATAAAAATAATCCCCTGGCCGCC
>JAMFSL010000159.1 GCA_026225275.1 Puia dinghuensis | reverse complement strand
TGAAACGTGGGGTGACGGCGAGTTTGTGTCCAATAGCGGGTTGATCGTCAATCCGGCGTATCGGGGCGCAGGCGTAGACAGGTCCATTAAAGAGGAAATATTCGCGTTAGGCCGGCGGAAGTATCCCCGGGCTAAGATCTTCAGTATTACCACGGGAGCGTCGGTAATGAAGCTGAATCACGAGTTTGGTTTTCGTCCTGTCACCTATACGGAGATCACGCGGGATGAGAAATTCTGGAATCAGTGCCGGCATTGTGTGAACCACGGGGTGCTGGAATCGCAGGGGAGGCAGCGTTGCTTTTGTACGGCGATGCTGTGGAGTCCCGCGGAGATGGGGGCCGATCGGTTGGCCGATGTGAAGGAATCCGGGAAGGCCGGGCAGCGGAGGGTTGTCATGGCGTAGAGAATAAATCGTTATTTTATATGATGCGACCGGCTAAAAGCCGGTCGCATTTTTTTTGGAGTCTCCCGGAGGCACTTTTAGTGTGTCTGTACCGATTTGACAATTATGTTTTTCAATTTGGGGTGGCTGCGGTTGGGCGGCCGTGGGAGCAAAAAATGGCTCCGTCTTAGCAAATCCTTAACAGTATTGGGTTTGGCGCGTCCGGGTTCATTGGCTTTGTGCTCTGGTACGTAATTGGACAAAAGGCGGTATAAACTTTCCAGTTATGCTTAAGAAGATTGTAATTTGTGTTTGTACGTCGCTGTTCTTGTTGAGAGGCTATGGCCAGGATTCGACAGTTGTCCGGGATTCGACAGTTATAAGAGCCGCCCCGTCAAAAGGTTCCTTTGCGGCGAAAGAGCCGGCGAGCGCGCCTTTTGCCTTCGGGGATTTTTCCTGGCTGAACGGCACCAGCAGGAAGACCACCTCCGCTTTGATAGACAATCAGTATTTCACGAGTGATGTCACGCTGGACGTCAACTATACGCATTCTTACAATAATCCGATTGATAATACGGTAGTTGGATCGACGGCGCTGGCCAGGGACAATGAGCTCCAGCTTTCTTTCCTGGGTTTTGGCGGTGACCTTCATGTGGGCAATGTGCGGGGCAGGGTCATGATGCAATTCGGTACCCGGTCGACGGTGGTGCCGCGCAATGACGGCAGCTCCTATAGGGGTCAGTATGACCTGCAGACGATCTACCGGTATATCAGCGAGGCGTATGCCGGATATCACTGGGACGTTTGGCACGGGATCAACCTGGATGCAGGGATCTTCATGTCCTACATTGGCCTGTTTTCTTATAACAACTTCGAGAACTGGGGCTATCAGCCTTCTTATACCTCAGATAATACGCCCTGGTTCTTCAATGGCCTGCGGCTGCAGATGTTCCCTACGGACAAGTTGAAGGTGGAATTATGGTTGGTCAATGGCTGGCAGAGTTACGGTATGTTCAATAATTCGCCCGGCGTCGGATATTCTATTTATTACCGGCCGAAAGAAAGAGTGGATTGGGTATTCAACGGCTATTATGGCAAGGACGATGAAGGTGCGCCCGGCAGGTACCGGCTACACAGCGATAACAGCTACCAGTACAGGTACGTGAACCGGAAGCGTGGGTTTGTAACGAAGGCCGCTTTCTCGATAACGGGTGATTTCGGGGTCGAGGATGGAGATGGTGTCACTCCTTTTGGGAAGGGTACAAGAGGAACCAGCAACTACGTGCCGGCGCAGAATTTCATCAGCGGTATGATCTACAACAGGCTGTGGTTCGGTGAAAAGCAAAAATTCGCCTGGACTATTGGCGGCGGTTATATGCACAACCCCGGGCAGTACCTGGTGCTGGCTCCCACAGGCTATGCCGACACTTTGTTTCAAAAGCAGACGGGACCGGGATCGACTTTCGACGCGTGGGATGCGTCCACCGATCTGGACTATATGCCCAGTCAGAATCTGACGTTTAAGATTGAGTATGTACATCGTGTAGTGAACAGTATCGACGGTGCTCCCGGTACGACCAACCTGAAAGGATATTTCGCGGGACCTGGTGGAGTGACGTCTCCCACTGGTTATACCAACACCGGCGGATATACTTATACCAGCAATGGGGCATCGATTGCACCTCCATTGAGCAGTTGGGGAGGTTGGATGCCTGACCTGGCTAAATCAGAATCGAGAATCGTACTGGCCGTTCTGGTAAGATTTTAGGGGTATCGGATGAAAATGTATTTTCATGTTAGTTGGTAATATTCTTATAGTAGATGATGAAGCCAAATTGCGAAGTCTTTTAAAAAGGATCATTTCGTATGAGGGTTATGTTGTCTATGAAGCTCCGGATCTCAAGACAGCCGGGAAGATATTGGCGGCAGAGGAGATCGATGTGGTGGTATGCGATGTACGGCTGCCGGATGGCAACGGGCTGGAGATGACGCGGACGATCAAGTCCTGTCATCCGGCCGTGGAGATCCTGCTGTTGACCGCGCATGCACAGATCGCGGATGGGGTAGAGGCGATGAGATCCGGAGCTTTTGATTATATCAGCAAGGGGGCCGACAATGACAAGTTACTGCCGTTGATTGCCAGGGCGATGGAGAAGGCCCTGCTGCAACGGAATGTCGGAAAGCTGCAGGAGCAGGTGGCGCATGCTTACAGTTGGGAGCAGATCATCGGCCAATCTGTGTTGCTGCAGCAAACGGTGAAGATAGCGCAGAAGGTGACAACTGCCGATACGACGGTGCTATTATTAGGAGAGACGGGAACAGGAAAGGAATTGTTTGCCCGGGCTATCCATGCCGGGAGTCTGCGGGCCGGGCAGCCCTTTATGGCGCTGAACTGTAGTGCGCTGAGCAGGGATCTGCTGGAAAGCGAATTGTTCGGTCATAAGGCGGGCGCTTTTACGGGAGCGATGAAAGACAAGCGGGGGTTGATCGAAGAGGCTGGGGGCGGCACGTTATTCCTGGATGAGATCGGCGAGATGCCGGTGACGTTGCAGGCGAAGCTGTTGCGGGTGCTTGAGACGCGACAATTTTTCAAAGTGGGGAGTACGACTCCGACCGATGTGGATGTGAGGGTCATTTCGGCAACTAACCGTCATCTACGCACGGAAGTGGAAGAGGGGAAATTCAGGGAAGATCTTTTCTACCGGCTGAATATTTTTACCATCGAGCTCCCGCCATTGCGGGAGCGGAAGAAGGATATTCCAATGCTGGCCAGTCATTTTGTAAAGCTGTTTGCGGCGAAGATGAATAAGAGCCGGCCGGTGATGAGCAGGGAGTTTCTGCAATTACTGGAGCGGCAGCCCTGGAAGGGGAATATCCGCGAGTTGAGGAATGTGATCGAGCGGGCGGTGATCCTGACCGACGGGCCGGAGCTGCGTACGGATAGCTTGCCGTTGGAATTCCAGCAAGAGACGCCCGCGTGGCTTATGATGTCGGCATTCGACCTGGCGAGCGTGGAGAAGCTGCATATTCAACGGGTGTTGAATTATACGAAGGGCAATAAGGTGGAGGCGGCGAAGTTGCTGAGTATCGGGTTGACTACGGTGTACAGGAAGATGGAGGAGTATGGGTTGGGGTAGGGAGTTGATTTGCGGTTATTTCGGGTTCAATGGATAAAGCC
>JAMFSL010000158.1 GCA_026225275.1 Puia dinghuensis | reverse complement strand
TGTACGTCTTCGTCGATGGCATGCCAGGCGTCGTATTCGACGGTGATGAAGTGATCCAAGGCATGTTTAGCATCATCGTCGGTATAGAGGGGCTGCAGATCGGGAAGGCCTTCGGCCCGTCTTTTCTTGTTGGTGTATTTTACATCATCCTCCTGGATACCGGCGGAGTCTTCCAGTAGTACGGCGGTCAATTCCCTGGTGGCCGGGGTGCAGAATATTTTTCCATTGAACCCGTCTTTGACCAGCTTGGGGATCAGCCCGCTGTGATCGATATGCGCGTGCGAGAGGATGAGATGGGTGACTTCGGCGGGCGTGAATCCCCAGTTGCGGTTGAGGGTATCTGTCTGGTTGCCCATGCCCTGGAACATACCGCAGTCGAGTAAATATTTTTTTCCATTCGCGAGTGTCAGTAAGTGCTTGGAGCCGGTGACGACACGGGCTGCACCGTGAAAAGCGATCTTCATAGATTAGACCTTGGGTGATTTATTAGGGAATGTACGATTTTTTAACTTTGAAAGACCAGGTAAAGAAAAATTCAGCGACGGATTCGCCAGCGGCGTTGAGACCCTGTGACCGGACTTTTATTGTTTGCCCTTCGCCGGTAGCGATGGCTTTATCGATGGTCTCGCCGATGGCGTAGCCGTCAGGGCAATGGAAGCGGGTGATGCCGGTTGCTTTTTTAGAGAAGGTGGCTTCCATTCCGACGACCAGCATGGATACCGGCTTTTGATAGACATGGGCCATGGCGAGCACGCCGGTGCTCATTTCGGCGGCCATGCCGAGGCAGGCGAAATAGGTTGAGCGGAAGGGGTTTTTTGTAAACCATTTATATGGTACGGTGACGGTGCTTCCTGCCTCATCGATTTGAGGGATGCGAAGACCAGCAAAGAAGGCACTGGGTAGTTTCATCAGGAGGTAGAGGCGGAAGCGGAGAGGGCTGCCGATGATGCGAAGGAAGGCGGCTGAAGCGCTGCCGGATGGCTGAGGTATAGTTGATTGAGCATTCATGACATTACTTTTTACTGATTTCGACAATGGTGGCGACGACGCCATTGCGGGCGCCCTCGATGGTGAACTGCATGTTGCCTTTGGCGGAGCTTTTGAACGGCACGTTGCGGATGAGCTTGTCACCGAGCGCGGCATTGAGCCGGGCGGCGTAATCGCGGCCGGGGTTCTGGCTGATGGTGTTATTTAGTGCGTACCAGTCGAGGGGCTGCTGGCTGACGACGACGGCCATTTCATCACGGGTGCCAATGGAATCGGGGGTCATGGATTTATCTTTCGGGAAGAGACGATAGCCGGTGATGCCGCAGAAGGGGGAATACTTTGTTTTTTCCGGGTTGTTGGTGGCCGGGTAGGGAAACAAGGTGTAGCTGGTGCCGTCGGTTTCTTTGCCGAATACGTAGACGTAGCATGCGGTAGTATTTTTTACTTCCATTTTGAATCGGGTTCCGATTTTGATGGGATCGATGGTTTCGAATACGTTGCCGCTTTTTACCTCTAAGGGGATATAGTCGCCGGTCAGTGTCTTCTTGCTTTCATAATGTACTTGCACGAGACCGATCTCGCAGGCGAAGGGGGCATTGGCGGCGGCGCCGATCGCGGCCATTGGTTCGATGCCATACGCTTCCCGTACGAAGTATTTAAAATCCGGATATCGAACCCAGGCGAAGCCATTGTTACCCCATTGGGATCCCCAGCTGTTCATGAGGAGGAAGGCGCCGCCATATCTTCGGTCGTCATAGCCGACGACGCATTGAGCATGGCCGCCGAAACCCATCATACTTCTGTCTTCGGGAGTAGGATTCCAGACGTCCTGGCCCATCATGGGTTGCATGTAGCTACCGCCGACCTGCATGCCGATGACGACGGGTGCGCCCTGAGAAATGTTTTCTTTGATAGCGTGAAGATCGATCACATTGTTACGGTCGCCGGGAGTGAGGCGATTGAAGCCGCGCATTTTATACTGGCGGGCTTCTTCGAGTAATTGCTGGTCGGGTTGGCGCGCGCAGTCCTGGTCGTTATATGGAAATTCATTATAGGGCACCGAGCCGCTTTTCGTCATGAATTCCATGGCCCGTTCGATATAGGAGCCGTCGCAGTTGTCGAGGCCGATCTGGTTGTATAAAAAAGACGGGCTGAAGCGCAGGCTGTTGGGGTCCTGACCGGTGCGGGCTGCTTCTTCGATGGTACGGGCAGCATAGGCGCTGCTCCAGGCGACGCAGCTACCCTGGTGACCCTGGTCACCGACGGAGGGAGCGTATTTTTGCAAATTGACGGCCTCGGGGAGGGGATCTTTGGTGGAGTCGAGAGATTCGTAGATGTTCGCCTTTTCGAATTGTCTGGGGTCGAGGTAGCCGCCGGTTGCGAGTTGTTGGGCTACCTGGTGGGTGAGGCCGCCGCCACCGCCGCCGACGCCATTGCAGCCACCGCGACCGAAAAAGAAATAGCCGGCGCCGAGGATGAGCAGTAAGGCGATGAGACCGCGACCGCGGAAGAGGCCGAGCAGAAGGAACAGGAGTCCGAAGATGCCGCCATCTCCTCCCCCACCCCCGGGGTCAGATCCACCGCCGCCGCTGCCCTGATCGCCACTGTTTTCCTGTGGGTCCTGGGGGTCGTCGACCATACGGATAGGCATGAGGAAACATTTAGTTGCCATAAATGTAGGGAATTAGTCCATTCTATGGCATAATTCTTGCCTAAGCGAGGAGTCCATTACCCAAACATTATGAAAACTAACAGCCTTTTTTTTAAGCCTATTCGTATTGCACCTTTATTTATTATCTTCTCAGGTGCGGTTATTCTATCCAGTTGTAAAAAAGACAAGAGTGTATCGGCTTCTGTCGGCCCGATCAATTATAGTGATTATGCCAATGGCGGCATGCATCTGGATATCATGAATTCAGATCCGACCCACTATACCGATGACCAATTGTATGTAGCTGTCATTGGCGGCAGTCCCGGCGCCAATTCCCAAAGTGTTTATATCGATCTGACTTCGGGAAAGGAGCTTCCTATGAACTCCAGTCTGCCGCAGGTCGGCAATCCAAACGTTCCAGGCAGTACCGGTGGGTATATCACCGTCTCGACGAAAATGACGGATATGCCGATCAATCCTGCCACGGGTAATCATTCCATCCCGCTCCCCTTTATCGAGAGTGCGAGGATCATGCTTTCCATCGGCAGGCCCATCTATTTCGGCGTCAATGTCGGAGGAAGCCTGGCCGCTCCGATCAAGAGCACCGGTCCTACGGATGCCAATTACGGAACGGTGTTTGATTTTATGGAAATGACATATGGTTCGACAAGCACCGGTGCGCAGATCTATGCCAATACGTCACGCGTGGATGCATATGCGATCTCTATGGGATTTCAGCTCAATTCGCTGCAGGGCTCAACCGGAACGGTACAAGCGGCAGGTGAATTACAGAATCATTCGGCGACCATCGCGGCGTTTCAGAATTTTTCGATGCCGGCTGATTTTCTCCAGTGTTACCAGCCGTTTTTTCAACAGATTGTCAGTCCGGGCGGTATGACCAATGCGTCGGGCGTTCAAGATTTTACGCAAACAGCTTTTTATTCGCTGTACCAGGGATATCTTGACTCTATCTGGCGGAACTACAAGAATACCGACCTGGTTTTTATTCTGGGGCCCGGGAACGTCGGAAGTACGGATTCTAACCTGATCATTCGGGGAAGGGTGGATGTAAATAATGTTTTCAATTTTACCCAAACGTCAACGACGAACGGGGTGACCACGGTGCAGGGGGGGACCTTACCTCTCGAGCCGACCACTTCGGATGTGATGGGGGGTACCGGCGGCACGACGGCATTTAATAATTCTTCTTTGGATGGAACGCCTGGGCATGAATTGGATAATTCGCTGCGGGTAACCTTTGTAGCTGCACTGAACAGGCATACGATATTGAGTAATGCGGCGGCGGGGCAGATTCAGTACCTGGAGGATGTGGAGCAATTCTATAAGACACCGCCTTATAATTATTATGCGGCTTTCTGGCATTCGCCGGGGATTTCATACGGTGGTCTGCAATACGGTTTTTCGTACGATGATGACGCCGGGCAGTCTTCGACGCTGGTGGGGGCGAATCCAGCGTATTGTACGTTGTATTTTGGGCCGGTTCCCAATAATTAATTGCGGTCTGGCATGACAGGAATGATCCGAGCGGGCGGCGCGCCTATAACTCGATCTGGTTGCGAAGCAGGTCTTCGAACCTATCGCGGCGGCGGATGAGGTGGGCCTCTCCGTCTTTGACGAGGACTTCGGCGGGTTTGTACCGGGAATTGAAATTGGAGGACATCTCGAATCCGTAGGCGCCGGCATTATAAAATACCAGAAAATCCCCTTCTCTTACTTCGTTGATGGTACGATCCCAGGCGAAGGTGTCTGTCTCACAGATATTGCCGACAACGGAATAGCGTTTGGGCTCGCCGTTGGGGTTACTGATGTTGTCGATACGATGATAGGCATCGTAGAACATAGGGCGGATAAGATGATTGAAGCCGCTGTCGACGCTGACGAAGGTAGCGGCATCGGTTGCCTTGATAACATTGACCTTGGTGATGAAGTAACCGCACTCACTGACGAGGAATTTACCCGGTTCGAACCAAACCTGCAATGGGCGGCCGCCGGGGTTGGGATGGCTTTCGAAGGCCTTGGTTACTTTTTGCGCCAGTAGTTCGATATTGGTTTCTGAGTCACCGTCTTTATATGGAACTTTGAATCCGCCCCCGAGGTCGATAAATTTCAAATGATTGAACCGGGGGATCAGGTCGAAGAGGATCTCGATGCCTTTGACGAAGACGTCGGGATCGACGATCTCGCTGCCGGTATGGATATGGAGATCGGCCACTTCGAGTTGGTATTGTTCGACGAGCTTCAGCACCTTTTCAATCTGGTCGACAGGGATACCGAATTTACTTTTGTCATGACCGGTGGAGATCTTGAGGTTGCCGCCTGCCATGATATTGGGGCGGAGGCGGACGCCGACGGGATAGGATGAGCCGAATTTCCGGCCGAATTTCTCCAGGTTGGAGAGACTATCGATATTGATGATGACACCCAGTGACTGGGCTTCTTCGATTTCGTCGAAGCCGATACCGTTCGACGTATATAGCACTCTTTGCGGCGGGAAGCCGGCGTGGAGGGCGAGTTTTACTTCGTTGATGGAACTGCAGTCGACGTTGGCGCCGAGGCTGCAGACGTATCTTAAGATGTTGACATTGGTGAGCGCTTTACAGGCATAGAAGAAGATCGTATTGCTGCGACTGAAAGCCTTTGTCAATTTCTCGTACTGTTGTTTGATCTTCCCCGCGTCATAGACGTATAAGGGGGTACCGAACTGTTGGGCGAGTTGGCTCAGGTATGCGGGCGATAGAGATTCCGGGGACATGTTGCGGGGGTTTAGGGTGCGTCTTCCGAGTCGGGGTTTTCTTCTTTTTGCGAGTCGGAGTTTTCTTCCGAGTCGGGACTTTCGGGGTTTGGAGCGTCAGGGTCTTCGGGAAAGTCGGCATCTTCCGGGGTTTCTTCGGGGGCGTCGGGGTCTTCGGGGAAGACTGGTGCGTCGGCGGGATCTTCTTCGGCCGTTTCAGGGGTCTCGGAGACCTCCTCGGGGGTTTCCGGGAGATCCGCCACCAGCATTTCGCCTTCTTCAGTGATGACGAGGGGAGCTTCGGTGTCTTCAGGCAACGTCTCGCCGGGGCTATGGTTGATGAGAGTAGGCTCGGCGAGGGTTTCGGCGAACACTTCCTTCAGCTTGGGCAGATCGGCAGCCGAATTGATGCCGAAGTAATCCATGAAGGTCTTAGACGTAGCATATACCAGCGGCTTTCCGGGCATCTCCTCATTACGACCGGTAATGTTGATGAGTTCTTTTTCCAGCAGCTTTTGGATAGAATAGTCGCTGCTGACGCCGCGGATGGCTTCGATCTCGCCCTTGGTAATGGGTTGCTTGTAGGCAATGATGGCGAGGGTTTCGAGGGCAGCCGAGGAAAGGCGTTTGAGGAATTTTTCGCCGTTGAGCTGGGCGATAGTTTTGTGATAATCCCGTTTGGTGAGAAATTGCCAGCCGCCACCACTCTCTCTCACTTCGAAGGGATAAAATTCGGAATTATATTTTTCGATGATCCCGTCGAGAGAGGTCTGGATCTGTTCCAGCGTCAACTTCTCTTCCATGAAGCCGAAAGCGTTATTGACCAGCTCGGTGATCTCCATGGAGGTGAGCGGCTTGTCGCTGGCAAAGATGAGCGCTTCGATATGCGGGATGATATTTCCGATTTCCATTTGCTGTGTTTATGACCGGCGTCGATGCGAAGCCCGGATTTGTTGACCGGAGCGACGGCGACGAGAGGCCTCTTTTTATCCCTGCAAGGCGGCGGCTCCGCTGACGATTTCTGTCAGTTCGGTAGTGATGGCAGCCTGGCGAGCGCGGTTATAGGAAAGGCGGAGGGATTTCAAGAGTTCGTTGGCATTGTCGCTGGCCTTATCCATCGCGGTCATCCGGGCGCCGTGTTCGGAAGCGTTCGCGTCCAATACCGCTTTGAACAATTGGGTGTTGAGGATTTTGGGCATTAGCTCGGCGACAAGTTCTTCCTTGCCTGGTTCGAAAATGAAATCCGCTTTGGCTGTTCCGGCTTTTGTCTCGACTTTGGGGATAGGCAGGAATCGTTCGACTGTGAACGTCTGGGTAGCGGCATTTCTGAACTGGCTGTAGATGATTTCGACGGCGTCGAATTCCTTGTTCTCGAATGCTTTGACGGCAGCCTGGGCGGCCGTCTGTACATGTTCGAAGGTCAGCTGCAGGAAAATATCTTTGTATGTATCGGTGACCTTGAAGTTGTTCTTTTGGAAATGCTCCCAGCCTTTCTTGCCGATGCTCCAGATGGTGACGTTGCCTTTGGCGGCCTGGGCGGAGTATTTCTCGCGCATGGTGGCTTTCGCCAATTTGATGATATTGGAATTGTAGGCGCCGGCGAGGCCGCGGTCGCTGGTGATGACGATGAGCAGTACTTTTTCGATGGGTCTTTCTACGGCGAGGCTCATTCCCAGGTCGCCTTCGGAGCTGCTGACGATGTTGCTAAGCAGTTCCTGGAGTTTCTGGGCATAGGGGCGCATTTGGATAATAGCATCCTGGGCGCGGCGTAATTTGGCTGCACTCACCATTTTCATAGCCTTAGTGATCTGCTGGCTATTTCGAATAGAAGTGATCCGATTGCGTACCTCTTTGAGTTGTCCTGCCATAGTAGAGCTTTAAAATGGCTGCAAAAATAGCGTAAACGGGTGAAAATTCCATTCCTGGGTAAAAAGGGGGGAAAATTATGGGCGGGGCTAAGTCCGAAATATTGTGGACTTTTGCAGTTCAACTATGGAAAAGAAGCATATTAAGTCTAACGAACGCAACAAAAACCTATCCGCTGCCAAAAGAGCCACTGCCGGAAAGACGGCGGCCTCGCGCAAGCCGGGCAAGACGGGGGCTACGGGCATCATCAAGAAAACGGATACGGCTGAACGGCCGGTCAGGACGGGAAAGACCGGTGCGACGGGCATTATACGGGAAACGGGAAAGAACGGTATGACGGATATGCCGGCGCCCGGGGATACACCGACGGTTACGAAAGTTGATAAAAAATTGGCGCTCAAACCTTTAAGTGGAAACAGAATCGCGAAAAAGGGCGGCCGGAAACGAGTGCCGGTCATCCTCGTAACGAATGATGACGGGATCAATGCTCCGGGAATCCGCAACCTGGTCGAGGCCGTGAAGGGACTTGGAAAGATAGTCGTCGTTGCTCCCGACAAACCTCAATCGGGGATGGGGCATGCGATCACGATCGGCAATCCGCTGCGCCTAAACCCTATGCACCATCTCTTCGACGGCGTGGAGGCCTGGCAATGTTCGGGGACGCCGGTCGATTGCGTCAAGCTTGCTGTGGATAAGGTTCTCCGCCACAAGCCGGATATCTGCCTCAGCGGGATCAACCATGGGGCCAACCATTCCATCAATGTGATTTATTCGGGGACGATGTCGGCGGCGGTGGAGGCAGCGATTGAAAGTATTCCTTCTGTCGGGTTTTCGCTGCTGGATTATAGTTTGGAGGCGGATTTCACGGCTGCGCGAAAGTATGTGCGGATCATTGTGGAGGAGGTATTGAATCGCCCGCTGGATAAGCACCTGATCCTCAACGTCAATTTCCCAGCTGTGCCTGAGTCGTTGATCAAAGGGCTGAAGGTTTGCCGGCAGGCCTATGCGAAATATGAGGAGGATTTTATCGAGCGTAATGACCCGAATTCGAAAAAATATTATTGGTTGACGGGTAAATTTGTCAACTTTGATAAGGGACGGGATACAGATGTGTGGGCGTTGGAGCACAACTATGTAAGCGTGGTGCCGGTACAATTTGACATGACAAATTACGTTCTAAAGAGCAAACTTGAAAAAACGTGGAAATCGTGATATTCAAAAAAGACAACCTCCGGCTGGGGCTGATCCTCGGGCTGGTGGCTCCTATTGTTAGCCTATTCATTTATTATTTGGTCAAGTTTTATCCCACCTTTTCTTTAAAGGACTTCTTTTATTTTCTGCGGACGAATAAGTCGCAGATAACGGCGATATCGGTGCCATGTCTGGTGCTGAATATCGCGCTGTTTACGATTTATATCAATTCGCACAGAGACAGTACGGCGAAGGGGATTTTTGCGGCGACGATTGTGTATGCGATACTGGCGTTGGTTTTCAAGTTTGTGTAGGGACGTCCGCCTTGGCGGACAGGTGAGCGCGGGGAACGGACATTGAGGCCGGCGGATCGTTTCGGTCCGTGGGTTAGGCCGATTGGGGGAGTTTTGGTGATTTTTGGGGTCCGGGTGGGGCGTTTTTGTGATGGGACAACGGGATGTCTTTTTTTTCGGCAATTTTAAGTTAAGTACTTAAATACGAGAAAGTTCTTTTGGAACATCTTGATACAGACCTTATTTTTGCACTCCTTTTTAAGGATATGGATTGCCCTATAGTATAATGGTAGTACGACAGATTTTGGTTCTGTTTGTCGAGGTTCGAATCCTCGTGGGGCAACAAGAGACCCGCAACACAAGTTGCGGGTTTTGTTTTTTTGGTAGTGAAGCGAAAAATATATACCATTTACATAGATGCATTGTATTCCTATGTATATTTGTCCTATCCATCGCTCATTTGCCTATGGCCCAATGCTACGCTAAATTCTTATCGTTATGCTGGACAAACTAATGAATACGATCTATTCCTTCGGTGCAGCCATCGTCATTTTCGGTGCCTGGGGCAAGATCGAGCACAAGGAATTCGGTAGCGATGCCCTGACGGCCGGGCTATTGACGGAAACGGCTTTATTTTGCGTGTATGGGCTTTTGGAATGGCGAAAGCGCCCGCAGCATCAGCCGGATTCAACTCGGGAGGAAACCCATCCGGCAAAGGTGGAAGAGCTTACAGCCACCCTCAACAAGACCAATCGGTTGATGAACAAAGTCTTTAAAACCGATTAGCCATGGCGTTTATGGCGGTCAGAGCCACAGGATCAACGGAGGCCGTCTGATAGCTGCCAGAGATAATCCTCGTCTGATCCAGTGGGCCCGAAAGAAGGAAAGCTTACACCTAAACCTCCTTCCCGATAGGCGTTGCACCTCATCGGCTGATTTATT
>JAMFSL010000157.1 GCA_026225275.1 Puia dinghuensis | reverse complement strand
TTTACCCAAAAACCGGTATTGACCATTGAGCTGCAAAAAATGAATATCGGCTTTAACCCCTCTAACTTGTTTGATCTGGGAGAATACGGAACGGTCTACCCTACAGCGGAAGTGAAAGACCTATGGGGACATTTGACGGCATCCCCTCCCGGTATGCTGATGAAAGACTGGAAAGTAATTACTTTATCGGCCAGCGAAGGAATCAGCGTCGATGGCCAGGTCATCGAAGGGAAGGGCTGGAAGATCGTGTTGAACGATCATTGGCAAATGATTAAAGCCGATTCCCTTCATTACAAGCTCATCCAGCAATAACCGTCGCGTAATGGCCGCCCCGCCGGATGTCAGGCCTGCTTGTCCATCTGCGCAATGATCTTGTTTACCTCCGCCTCCGTCGACCGCAGCTTCGTCTGACAGTACGTGATCAGTTCAGAGGCCCGCTTGACCTTCTGGGCCAGCACGTCAATAGAGACAGATTCAGATTCAATCTCTCTGGCTATGGCTGCTAATTCATTGTAGGCGGCCTCATAGGTTAAATTCGTCTCCATGATAGTCTGTCTTCTTTTTAATCGTTGAAATAATCGATTTGTCTCGCAGGATGATCTCCACCTCCTTTCCAACTAGCAGTTGATCAGGATCGCTGGTGATCTGGTGGTTAGATTTGATGATCGCAAAGCCCCTCTTCAAAGTATTTTCCGGTGACAGCACCTTGATCATGCTGACGAAGTGACCAAGATAACCCCGCTGGTTTTTACAGTACATCGTACTAAAGGTGCCGAGGTTAGAGGCAATTTGCTGCAAATCGTTCAGCCGGTTATAAACGAGGACCTTGGGCTTGCCGGACACCGCGGCGGCCACAGTCAGCAGCTCTCGGCTTTTATGTAACAAGGTAGATCGGGATTGGTTGACGATGACCTGGTTAATGCGAGCCAATCCCTGCTGCGCGGCGGAGAAAGCCTGCTGTGATTTGATGATGATAGATTTCTGGAAAGAGCCGATCCGCTCCTCGAAGGCCCGGTTATGATCGATGATCAGCTCCGCCGCCCGTGTCGGCGTCTTCGTAGCCGTGTGGGCCATCAGGTCGGCTATCGTCTGATTCTTCTGATGGCCAATGCCTGTGATCACCGGGATGGGAAACCGGGCGATGGCCCTGGCGATACGGTAGTTGTCGAAGATAAGAAAGTCTGTTTGGCCGCCGCCGCCGCGAATGATCACCACGGCATCATAAGCGATCTGGCTGTCGAAGATGTCGATAAGCCTGTCGACGAATGCCTCGGCATTGCTGTCGCCTTGTACCGCTGTAAAATACTCTGCCGTTTGTATGCGGTACCCATACGGATTGTTTTGCAAAGTATGCTGAAAATCCTGCCAGCCGGCAGACGTTGATGAGGAAACGACAGCGATGTTTTGAATGACAGCGGGCAGCGGCAGCTTTTTATTTTTGGTGACAAAGTGGTCCCCGACCCGCGCAATCGATTCGGGGTTTTCCGCCACGAGCCTCTCGAGGGTAGCCAGCCTTTGCTGCTCCAGGGCTCCGAGGGTAAAATTGATGTCTATGTCATGGAGATTAAGTTGCAGCCCATAGACGGGGTGGTAGTTGACCGAAACATTGATCAGCACATTGATATGGTCCGTGAAGCGCTGCCCCGTCAGCTGCTCGAACTGGATGATACTCAACGACCCGCGACCCCATGCCTTAGCCTGGATCTTAGCCAGCAACTGGTTGGAGTCCGGGTCTTTTTCCACCAGCTCGAAGTGATGATAGTTCTTATCCGGCTTGAAAGTATGGCTCGTCACGTCCGCGATGATCCAGAAAGTCCGTTCGCCCAAAGCCTGCGCCAGGGTATCGGCGACGATACCGGTGAGTTGAGACAGGCGGAGCGGCTGGAGGCCCGAAGAAAATTTCATGGATGGAAGATAATTATTAATTTGGCATCATGAAACCCCTATTAACCCTCCTGACCGCATCCTTCTTCACCTTTGTTTTTGTATCCTCATGTAAGAAAGACGGGTCAAAATCCGGCATAAAAACGATTGACAGTCTTACCCTGCAAATACCGGACAGTCTGGCGTTCCCTTCTGGCGAAATAGTAGTGACCATAACCTCGACCGACACCATCCTGGTCAGTGTACCTCCATTTACCAATCTGAGCAATCTTATTGCTCAAATTACAATAACCGGAACGTCCATCTCGCCGGCCAGCGGAACAAAGCAGGACTTTTCCTCTCCCGTGACCTATACCGTGACTGCACAAAATGGCAGCCAGCAAAAATATACCGTTATCGTCAGCGTTAGAGGGGTCGTCTATTTCGGTTCCGGCGACGATAACTTTTATGCATTGGATGCCGTTTTGGGCAATCTTCTGTGGAAGACCACAGCCGGCGATTTCTCTTATTCCGATCCGACGCTCGTCAATGGCATTATCTATGCCGGGAATATCGACGAAAATATGTACGCGCTGAATGCCACCACCGGAGCCGTGATCTGGAAATATACGACCAGTTCCACGATCGAATCAGCCCCGACAGTTGCTAATGGCATAGTCTATTTTGGGAATGATGGGTATCAGTTTTATGCTTTGGATGCGAATACGGGACAACTGAAATGGCAATTTACTGCCGGCCATAATATTAGTACCAAGCCTGTTGTTCTGAATGGAATTGTCTATTTCGGCAGTGACGACAGTTACATATATGCCCTCAATGCAGCCAGTGGTTCCGTCGTCTGGAAATACCAGACTGGCGGACTATTCAACCACTCAGGCCCTGCAATCGTCAACGGGATCCTATACATCGGCGACAGGAATAGTGATCTGTATGCATTGGACGCGGCTACAGGATACGTGGAATGGACATTCTATGCCAATGGTATTTCTTTGGAACAATCGAGCGCCACGGTGGCTAATGGTGTTGTATACATCGGCGGCTGGTATAATATTTTAGACTTTACGCAGGCTGGAAGCCTTTATGCCGTGGATGCCGCTACAGGTGCTTTGCAATGGACGGCGCTGGATGGCCTGGGGATAGGGTCCGATCCCACAGTGGCGAACGGATTACTCTATATTACCTGTGATGATACTTATCTCTATGCCGTAGATGTCAATTCGCATGCCGTTGTGTGGAGGGATCCAATCAACGCCATGGGCGCTGCGGCTGCCGTTTCCGGCGGCGTTGTTTATTGCGGCGGCGGCGGAACTCGCTATTTTTATTCCATGGATGCCCTGACAGGCGCCACCAAATGGACATTTCCTGTGGGCGACAATGAACCTACAAGGACATCGACTCCGGTAATTGCCGGCAGCACAACCTTGTAGCCGCCCACCCGGCAAATTTTTTTTCATAAATGTCCCATTTTCGCTGTTAGGCACAGTACAACTGTTGAATGCTTTACCCGGTATTTTCAATGATTAATGTAAGATAAAACATGTTCATAACTATTTCGAAACATGGCTTAATTAATTGATTATTAACGCTCCACGTCGGTTTTGGCCATGATGGATACATACCCCATGACCCTCATGGCATCAATTTTTAAGTAAACATCCCAGAATTACTTAAAATCATCAGTTAAAACAACTTGATCATGAAATCTATGTTAAACACGGTGTATTGTACTGCCGGTGCTGCCCTCATTTTACTCGCAGGATGCGTACCGACAAAAAAATACAAAGCGTCCCAGGCCGACGATGCTAAACTGAGGGCCGATAGCACTCAGCAAGCTCAGCAAATAGCTGGATTGAATGGAAATGTACAGGACATGCAAAACAAAAATACAGGTTTGCAGCGCTCACTGGACAGCACTTCCACCAACTACACCGCCGCGCAAAAACACCTGGACTATTATCAGAACTATTTTAAAGATCAGCAGAATGGCATGTCCCAGGTCAGCGACGAAGTAAAAGGCGCTTTGACACAGGCAGGTGTTAACAATGCCGATGTCGAGCAAGTGAACGGCATCATCTACGTCCGGCTGGATGAAAATGAACTTTTTAGAAAGAATATGACTTCCGTATCGCCTGCCGGTAAAAAGGTATTGGATACCCTGGCTCAGATCATTGCGGGTAAATCCAATGTCAACGTATTCGTCGCTACCGGTGATTCTGCTTTGGCAGGAACCAACACCATAGCAATGGAAAATAGCGTCGCTATGGCTCCCAAACCCGTACACCATCGGCCGCATCCGGTCCACCACACAGCCGCCGCAACCGGCACCGCACAGTCTGGTAGCACCCCATCCGGTAGCACCGCGTCCGGAAGCACCGCAGCAACGACCAGCAATGGTACCGCTCCGGCACATAAAGTGATTCATCACCATTACGCCGCAGAAGGCTCGATGGCCTTCTCCAACGGGCCCGGACATCATAGCAAAGCCTGGGCACTGAAAGAAGGACGCATGGTAGCCGTCGCCAACCATTTCCTCAAAGCCGGGACACCTAAGATCAATGTATCCCTGCAGCAGCCTCCGACAGACGGCAGCCAACCTTCCAATGTGATCAAGGTGGTCTTTACACCTAAGATGGATGATTTCAATCCGCAAACCTATTCTGCTTCGTCCAGATAAGCTTCCTGGTTCGGATCAGATAAAGGCCCTCTGCTATGCGGAGGGCCTTTATATTTTGCGCCTATTTTGCGCCCGGCGTGAACCGCCATGTCACCATCAGCCATGGCTCCCGGTAGCTTGTTATTCGGCGTATACCAGCCGCTTTTGCAGCGCTATGTCATCCGCTGACCTGCCTATCATTACATCAAAACTTCCCGGCTCCGCCACAAATTGCATCTGTCGGTTCCAGATAGCAAGGTCAGCCGGAGAGATGGTGAAACTCACTGTTCGGGTTTCCCCCCGCCCAAGCGTTATTTTTTCAAAACCCTTTAACCCCTTTACGGGCGTACTAACCGAGTTGACTTTATTGCCCAGGTATAACTGCACCACATCTTTGCCGGCAACAGTCCCGGTATTTTGGATATCGATACTAACGGTTATTTTCCCGCCTGGGCGAAGAGTATCCGCAGATACTTTCAGCTGACTATAGCTGAATGTGGTGTAGCTAAGGCCATAGCCAAAAGAAAATAAGGGTGCCGTAGAGGAATAAACATAGTCCCTGCCCGGTTTTTCAGGCGTCCCGGGCTCCCGGTTAATGCCTTTGGCCGAATTGACATAATTATAAAAGGTGGGAATGTGCCCGGTAGACTGCGGTATCGTCATGTTTAACCTGCCCGATGGATTGACGGCGCCAAATAAGATGTTGGCAATGGCAGCTCCTCCTTTTTCACCAGGATACCAGGCCTCCACAATGGCGGGAATATGCTCCTTTTCCCAACTGATGCTCCACGGCCGGCCCTGAACTAAAACCAATACTACCGGCTTGCCTGTTCTATAGATCGCCTGTAATAATTCGCGCTGTACTCCCTGTGGATTGATATCAGTGACATCATATCCTTCGCCACAGGTGAAGGGGTCTTTAGGCTCATCTTTTCCGGCTTTACCATTCCAGCCGATTCCCTGGAAGACCACACTCGTCGTTCCCAGCACAACGACGGCTACATCACTTTGCTGTGCGGCTGCAACGGCGGCGGCAAACCCACTCGTATCCAGACCCGAGAGTTCACAACCTTCGGCATAATTGACCTTTACGCTGTTTCCGGCAAATTCTTTAATCCCTTGTAAAACCGTAACGCCCGATCGGTTATCCCGCGTAGAACTGTAATCTCCATATTGCACTTTATTGGCATTCGGCCCGATCACCGCGATGGACCTCAACCGGGCTAAAGCTAAAGGCAACGTGTGTTGCTCATTTTTCAAAAGGACAATCGATTCTTCCGCGATGTGCTGAGACAGCAAAACATGTGCGGGGGTATGCAATGTCCGTTTTAATACCGCGGTGTCCGGCAAAGCTTTTTCGAACAGCCCGGCTTTAAATTTAACCGTCAGTATCCGGGCAACAGAACTGTCTATCTGCGACTCCTTGACTTTTCCCGATTTGACAAGCTCGACAAGATGCGCATAGGCATCCGGTCGTGCCGCCTCCAGATCAACTCCCGCAGTAAGGCCCATAATAGCCGCTTCCGCAGGTGTTGCAGCCACATGATGAAAATTGTATAACTGGCCTATACCCCCATAATCAGAAAAAACATATCCTTTAAATTTCCATTCCCCTCTCAGGACCTGACGTAGCAGGAATTCGTTGCTATGCGCCGGAATACCGTCAATTTCATTGTAAGAAGGCATTAACGCGTAAATGTTAGCCTTTTCGACCGCTTCCTGAAAAGGTGTCAGGAACATCGTTCTTAACTCCCGTTCCCCTACTTCCGCAGGCGCCAGATTAACGCCCGCAATAGGAATACTATACGCTGCAAAATGTTTGGCTGTACACATCACCTTGCCGGCCGCTATGCCGCGCACCGTAGCCGAAGGATCACCTTGCATCCCGATGACAAATGCGCTTCCCATTTGCCCGACAAGGTAAGGGTCCTCCGAATAGCATTCTTCAACGCGGCCATAACGGGGATCACGAATGAGATCGAATAAAGGCGACAGAGCCTGATCGATACCCGATGCCGAAGCCTCATTGGCTATGGCAGATCCCATTTCTTTGATAAGCGCGGGGTTCCAGGTACTGCCTTGTGCAATAGCCTGTGGAAAGATCGTTGTTCCGGCAGCCAGTTGGCCGTGCAGACATTCACCTATTTGTATAGGAGGTATGCCCAGACGGGTTTTATTGGCGGCGTATTTCTTCGCAGCAATAGATTGCATCGCCACCTCCTGCGCGGTGATAAACGGGCTTTCCAGCACGCCCAAAGCCAAAGGACTGTTCACCGATTCCGACAGCGATGACATGCTCATCTGCGCTACCTTTTCTTCCAGCGTCATTTGGCTCAAAAGATCCTTCACCCTTTCATCAATGGGTGCTTTAGCATTTTTGTATAGCTGTGCATAGGAGGAGAAAACAAGAGACAAAGAAACGATGAAAATAAGTATAGCTCTTGCGACCGTAATCCCACCCCACCTCACGCAATAACGGCTTGCATTTCCTGGAACATTTCTATAGACTCATTGAGCACGAGCGACCTGTTCATCAGTTCTTCGGCCAGATTCCGATAATCCTTGGCGCCGTTAGAGCTTCGGTCGTATCTGAAAATATCCTTACCTGCTTCCTGTGCTTTGGCCAATTGGATATTCGTCCGGATCACCGTTCTGAATACCTTGCCGTCGAACTTCTCCTCCAGCTGTCTTTTGACGCCGACATTCATTTGCTTACGATCGTCGTATTTTGTCATCACCATGCCCATCAGTTCCAGATGGGGGTTGAGCTTCTTTCGAATGACGTCGAATTGGCGCATGAACCCGTATACTCCCTTCAGCGGCAGGAACTCGCCCGGTAGAGGGAGCATGACATAATCGCTGGCCACCAGGGCATTCACCGTCAGCAGGCTGATAGAATGCGGACAGTCTATAAAAATGTAATCATATAGGTCCGCCAATGGCTTCAGCAGATCGCTGATCAGATATTCCCTGCCCATCAGACCTGCCATCTCCAGCTCGACGATCGCCAGATCGATCGAAGCCGGGACCACATCGATCCCCGAAGCCGTAGAGACGATGGCATCCGCCAGTCGACCCCCTTCCTGCAGGATTTCCTTCTTTAATTCAGAATACAGATTGAATCGGGGTTCGTCCTCAATTCCGAGCGACTGAGAAAGATTGGCCTGCGGATCGGCATCGATCAATAATACTTTTTTTCCTTGCTCGGATAAGGCGGCTCCTAAATTAAGTGCGGTAGTGGTCTTTCCAGATCCACCTTTTTGAATGGCAATCGAAATAATGGGCATAGTATACTGTTTTAAGGTTTAGTATGCTTGAAAATATACATACTTTACCTTACTGCGATAAATTAGTTCCCCACAGGTGTGGATATATCCAACAAACCACCATATCCCTGAGTAGAACGCATAAATACCGCAGTAACCCCCAAACCCTAAAGATGGATATTATGCAGATTTTTTATTTCAGCCATCACAAACGTACTGTGTGTGCTGCCGATACTTCCTACCGAACCTAATTTATTAAAGACAAAATCCTGATAATGTTTCATATCCTTTGCAAAAACCTTCAGGATAAAATCGTAATCCCCTGAAACATTATAACACTCCACAACCTCATTGATATTCATAATATCTGCTACAAATCGATGGCCTATGTTTCTGTCGTGCTGCTTGAGTTTTATATTGCAAAAAACCATAAACCCATTATTGAATTTCTCGGGGTCAATCAGGGCAATATATTTTTTGATGTACCCCTCATTTTCCAGTCTTTTCACCCGCTCAAAAACCGGCGATGGCGATAGGTTTACCACCGAAGCCAGCTCTTTTATCGTGTATTTTGAATTGTTGCACAACGTCCTGAGCAGCAATAAATCCGTCTCATCCAATGCCTCCATAGAATAAATTTTTTTTATAGCCACAAATATACTTCAATAGGAGTATAATATGCTGTGAATCGCAAAAAACGAAGATGAATTTGCTTATTAATGTGCCATTGCCCGTATTAATTGCTCCATATATATCTTTGGGCGGAATATAATGCTTGCTTGTTAAACCATTTAAAAGTCTAATACATGCTAACGCAAAATCTCGGTTACCCGCGTATTGGTAGCCAAAGACAGCTGAAGAAGGCCTGTGAACAGTACTGGGCCGGCAAGATCGACCTGCAGGAACTCAACCAGGTCGCCCGCAAGATCAAAGAGGAAAACTGGCAAACACAATTGGCTGCCGGTATCGACCTCATTCCCTGTAATGATTTTAGTTTCTATGATTGGGTACTGGATACCCATTTGCTGTTGGGTGTTATCCCGGAGCGCTATTCCCCGGTGCCTGAAGTAAAAGGCAACCAGGAAATTGACCTGTATTTCGCTATGGCGAGAGGCTACCAGAAAGATGGTCTTGACATCACCGCCATGGAAATGACCAAATGGCTGGATACCAATTACCACTACCTGGTGCCCGAGTTCACCGCCAAACAAGCGTTCAAAATATCTTCCGAAAAGATATTTGCTGACTACACCGCAGCCAAAGAGCTGCTTGGCTCAAAGGCGAAACCCGTGCTGATCGGGCCTGTAAGCTACCTGTTATTGGGTAAAGAAAAGGAACAGGGATTTGAACGGATCGACCTCATCAAAAAGTTGGTGCCCGTATATGTGGAGATCATCAACCGCCTGAAAAAAGAGGGCGCCGAATGGATCCAGTTGGACGAGCCTTGCCTGGCGTTAGATCTGTCCAAAAAGGATAAGGAAGCGTTCGATGATGCTTACCGCACTATTGCCGCCGGTGCAAGCGGTGTTAAGATTTTGGTAGCCACCTACTTCGAAGCTTTGCTCGACAATACAGCTTTAGCCGTAAGCCTGCCGGTTGCCGCACTGCATATCGACCTGGTACGCGCACCCGAACAATTGGATGAAGTACTGGCGTTGGTCCCCGCTCACCTTCAGCTTTCACTCGGAGTCGTAGACGGACGCAACGTATGGAAGAACGATTATGAAAGATCCCTGCAGCTGATCCAAAAGGCTGTAAAAAAATTGGGTACCGATCGGGTGATCATTGCCCCGTCGTGCTCACTCCTGCATAGCCCCATTGACCTGGATCTGGAAACTGCCATCGACCCCGAGATCAAAAACTGGATGGCTTTTGCCAGACAGAAATTGACCGAGGTCAGCGAACTACGGCAGATTGCTGAAGGCAACGACGCTCTGCTGCAGACGAATAAAAAGGCAATGGAAAGCCGGCGGTCATCAAAGAAAGTACACAAACCGGCTGTTAAAGACCGCGTTGCGGCGATCACCGCAACCGATGCATCCCGCAAAAGCGCTTTCCCTGTCCGGCAGAAATTACAACGGGAACGTTTCAAGCTTCCTGCATTTCCGACAACCACCATCGGCTCATTTCCGCAAACGGATGATATTCGCCAGTTACGCGCGAGATGGAAAAAAGGCGAATTAACCCTCGAACAATACGAAAAGGCTATAGAACAGGCCACCATCGATGCGATCCGCTGGCAGGAAGAACTGGGGATCGATGTACTGGTACACGGCGAATTCGAGCGTAATGACATGGTCGAATATTTCGGTGAGCAATTGGATGGATTCCTGTTTACCAAAAATGGCTGGGTACAGAGCTACGGAAGCCGCTGCGTAAAACCGCCGGTTATCTT
>JAMFSL010000156.1 GCA_026225275.1 Puia dinghuensis | reverse complement strand
GCCTTTATGGACGAAGGTTGGGCAACCACTTTTGAATACCTGATCGGCATTGCCGAAAGGGGGCAGAAGGTTGCCGATGACTTTTATAAATCATTCCGGGTCACCCGATGGATCCACGGTGCGCATGACAAAGAAAACCCCATTATCACACCCAGCCCGGACGTTACCTTTGGCGGCGGTAATAATCACTATGGCAAGCCGTCGCTGAGCTATCTTGCTTTAAAAGATCTGCTTGGCGACAAATTATTTAAGAAGGCATTGCATACCTATATGGATAACTGGAATGGTAAGCATCCCATCCCCTGGGATTATTTTTATTCAATGAAAGAGGGCTCAGGAAAGGATTTGGATTGGTTTTTTTATAACTGGTTCTATACTCCCAGCTATATCGATCTTGACTTGGTGAAAGCCGATAAGGACGGTAAGGGGTATGTGCTGGACATTAAGAACATTGGCGGGTTTGCTATTCCTTTTGATGTGATCGCGACGTATGATGATGGTTCGAGCGAGAGTTTTCATCAGACTCCGATAGTTTGGGAGAGCAATCAAAAGGAGATCAATGTCAAAATCAAGGTTGGCAAGACGGTGAAATCGCTGACGCTGGATGGGGGGATATTTATGGATGCGAATGAAAAGGATAATACGTGGACAGCAAATTAAAAGGGTGTATCCATTACTTTGGATACACCCTTTCATTTTCCGATTGAATATATATTCTAATTATCGACGCACAAGGTGTTCAGGCTAAGTTCAGTAGAGGAAATCGGCCAGATATAGCCTACAGCGTTGGGGCCTATGCTGGGGGCGGAGCCCTTTGCCGGTATGGTCTGCTGCAGGCGCATCAGATCACTGGTGCGAATCCCCTCACCCAGGAATTCGATATTCCTTTCTTCCAGCATGGCGTTGATCAGGGACGTGGAAGTGGCAAAGCTCGCTACGGTATAGGTGGTAGCCGGGTCCGACCGGTTGCGGACGGCATTGAGCAATGCTACGGCCTGGGGATCGACCGAGTTGGTACTGCGGACCCTGGCTTCCGCGAGGTTCAGCAGTACTTCTGAATAACGGATGACCGGTGGATAGTCCGTATAGGGGCTGGGCGCGATATATTTCGTCAGCCATTGATGGCTGCCGATGGTGGTGACGAAGGATTTTCTGCGGTCCGTGGCGGTCCAGTTGGGATCAGCGATGACCCCAGCGGGATTCAGGCAGAATTCCCCGTTGCCCACGCCGGGTGCTGTACCGGGCGTAAAATAGTAGGCCAGTTGGTTCTGCGTGCCGGGATTGTCGCCGGAGGTAGTCGTCATCGGCAGAGAGAAGATATTTTCCGATGTTGTATACGGTGCGATGAATGCTTTAGTATAGTCCGATACCAGGGCGAAGGGTACGCCGCTGGTCGCCGTAAAGGGAGCGCCTGGGGTGACGATCTTGTTGGCTTCTGTGATAAGATCGGTATAGTCGCCCATCGCCAGGTATACTCGGGTCTTCAGCGCGATGGCGGTATTGACCTGCGCCCGGGTCGTGTTATTATAGGCAGAGCTATAGGAAGACGGGAGGTTGGCTTCCGCAAAGTTCAGGTCAGCCAGGATCTGTCCGTATACGGAGTCGACCGGGCTGCGGGCCAGAAGGGATTCGCCGGGGCCATCTATGCCTGTCAGCCGTAGGGGAACGCCGAGATTGGATCCATTGCCATTGGCGTAAGGCAGGGCATAGAACTGCAGCAGGCTATAATAGGAGAGGGCCCTGATCAGTCTTGCTTCAGCGATATATTGAGTGCCTTGTGTAGCGCTGATGACCATTGTTCCGCTCTTGGTCATCCCGTCGATGAAGAGGTTGCAGTTGTTGATCGTCACGTAGGCATATTGCCACAAGCCAATGACCGCAGTGGCGCTGTTAGTGGGATTCTCCAGCCATACGTCGTAGTCGGTGATGAGGTTTGCTGTGAGATCGATGAAATTTTCGCCCTTGACGTCACCGGCGATCAGGTAGCGGCCGCCATAAAAATTACCGTTCTTCAATGCTGTATATAAACCCAGTACCTGGGCCTGGATGCGAGTGGATGTGGAAAAGGCGGAGGCCTCAACTATCGAAGTCAGCGGCACCGGATAGAGCTCATCTCTATGGCATGCGCCAAGGATCAGGGCCGTTAGAAAGAGAGGAATGATATATCGTATTCTTTTCATTTTTATTATTTTAATGTTCATGATGCGGTACACTTAGAATCCTACGTTGAGGCCAACGGTGATGGCCCTGGCATTGGCGATCGTATTCCGGTCAACACCCTGACTGCTGGTACTGTTGCCATTGGAGGCTACTTCGGGGTCAGGCCCGGGATATTTGGTGATGATCCCCAGGTTCTGTCCGCTGATATATACCTTTGCGCTGGAAAGTTTAACCATTTGCATCCAGTCGTTGGGCAGGTTATAGCTGAGCGTTACATTCCTGACCTTGATGAAGTTACCGTTGAAGACATTGATGTCGAGTGGCATGGCTGACCCGTTGGAGACGTTGTCGCCCCAGATCGGTTTGGGGTATTTCGCATTCTGGCCCGGCGTCTGCCAGGCTTTGGTCAGCATATCCACATCATTGTTCCAGAAACGCTGGTCATGTAGTCCGGCATTTGTGCCATAATAGACATAGAATCCTGCCTGGTAAGTCAGCAGCACATCCAGGGTCAGGCCGCCGTAGCTGAAAGTGTTCGTCCAGCCGCCGACATATTTGGGTAATGGGTTTTTGTACAGGACGGCATCGTTTGCCTGGGAGATAGAGGTGGCTCCCGTCTTGCTGACATACTTGGTTGTACCGTCCGGAGTGGTTGAGTAATTGTAGATCGGCGTACCTCCGGTGGGCGTCGGCGGAATATAGTACCGGTAATATACTTTCTGGCCCTGAGCATTCACGAAGATCCGGGACCCATAGTTGGGGTCTACGCCTGCGGTGCGGATCACCCAGAGATATCCTTCGGCATAGCCGGCCTTGGTGAGGTTAACTGTTTCAGACCCCGAAGTGCTGGTTTGGATGGATGTCAGTCCCGGCGCCAGATAGGTCACCTTATTTGTATTCTCGGTGAAGTTAAAGCTGGTAAACCAGGTGAATTTTTTGCCCTGGATCACAGTGGCGTTAATGGTTGCTTCCACGCCGCGGTTGTACATGGTGCCGACGTTCAACGGGGGATTCGAGGGCAGACCGGTAGAGGGCGCCTGGGCCACGTTGAGGATCAGGTGGTCAATATTGTTGTTGTAATAAGCAAATGAACCGGTGATACGGTCGTGCTGGATGCCGAAGTTGAAGCCGACATCCGTCTGGCTGCTGGATTCCCATTTAAGTTTGGAATTACCCACGGTGCTGAGTGCGAGGGAAGCCGCTCCACCATCCAGTGCTGAAGCATAAGTAGACAGGCTGGCAAAATCTCCGAGGCCGTTGTTATTGCCTACTTTGCCATAGCTGCCCCTCAGTCTGAAGCTGCTGAAGGCATGGCCGAGGGCGCCATTCTTCCAGAAATTTTCCTGGGCAATTTCCCAACCTGCAGAAGCACCGCCGAAGACGCCTTTCTTGACGCCGAATGCAGAGTATTCATCTTCGCGCAAAGTTCCTGTGAGATAGTATTTATGGTTGAAATTATAGGTGAGGCGGCCAAAATTTGATAAGAGATAGTTCTGGCTCAGGACCAGATCGGTGGGATTGTTAATATTAAAACCGGCCTGGATGACGGTATAAGAAGGGTCTGACAATCCCTGCCGGTTGAGACCGTAGCCAGAGGAATTCCTTCGCTGCTGTTCATTACCGGCCAGCAGGCTAAGGTTATGTTTGGTGCCGAAAGTATAATCGAATTGGATGGTGTTATCCCACAGCCAGGTCTTGTACTTGCCCAGGTTGTCGGTCGCATAGCCGTTATAGGAAAAGCCGTCACCGGTTATAGGCGTCCAGAACAGATCGTTATCGATGAGCAGATTGTCGATGCCGTAGAGGGTCTTGATAGTGATCCAGTCGAGGGGCTTGATCTGTGCGTAGACGTTAGATTGGATATGATTTACCTCATTGTTGGAGCGGTTATCGGCTATAATGGGCACGGGGTTGTAATAGGCGATACCGGGATTGCCCGTGATATTCTGCTGGCCGATCGTAGCGGCGTTGATATTATAGGAACCATCGGCATTATAGGGGGAAAGGATGGGTGGCAGCACCTCGCCGAGACGGCCCAGACCGGCGATTGAGAAGGCTTCTCCGGGGAGACTGCCCGATGCGGTAGCCGCCAGATTATTCTCGTCGGAGTAGGAAAGCTTGCCGCCTACGGTAAACCATTTATTGACCTTGCTGTCTATATTGGCCAGGATATTCTCCCGGAGGAAGGCGTTTTTTTTGATGATGCCATTCTGATCTGTATAGCCGGCGGATAAATAATAGGTAGTTGCATCATTGCCGCCAGAGACATTGACATTATGGCTCTCAGAGAGACCGGTGCGGTAGATGTATTTATCCCAATCGGTATTGACAGGCTTGCCGTTGGCGTTCAAGGCTGGATTGAAAGTAATAGCGGGGGTGACGGAAGGGTTGTTGGCGACGGCCATGGTCTTGAAGGTCATATATTGGGTTGCATTCATCACATGCGGCAGCCCATATACTGTGTTGTTGCCTACCCAGCCATCATAGGTAACTCTGAGCCGCCCGCCCCGGCCTTTCTTGGTCGTAATGAAGACGACGCCGTTCGAGGCGCGGCTGCCGTAGATGGCTGTAGCCGCGGCATCCTTTGCGATGTCGATGCTTTCGATATCATTTGGGTTGATGCTCGCCAGCGGATTGGCGCTGGCGTTAGTGGAGGTATAGTCGCCGGTTTCGGTGGGAACACCGTCGACGACGACCAGGGGATAGGAGCTGAGCGAAATGGAGTTGGTGCCTCGAATGCGGAATACCGGAGGTTCGTTCACAACACCGCTGGGGACAGTGATCTGGACACCCGCGGTGCGACCGGCCAGTTGGGATTCGAAGCTTTGTGCCGGCTTTTCCGCGATGACCGCCCCTTTTACTGATCCGACGCTACCGGTAACATCTGCCTTTCGTTGTGTGCCGTAGCCGACGACGACGACATCCGTCAAATTACGATTGGAAGCATGCAGGGAGATGGTAAATTCGGTTTTGCCTTCCAATGGAACGATCTGCTCGTCCAGCCCGATATAGCTGAATTGCAGACTGCGAACTCTTCCTGAAATGTTAAGTGAAAAATTACCGTTGAGATCCGTAACTCCGGTGATGACGACTTTTCTGTCGGGCCCGAGTGCTGTAACTGTTACGGCTGTGAGCGGGACCCCTTTTTCATCTGTGACTTTTCCTGTGACAGTGCGGTTTTGTGCGAACAGTTGACTCGCTGCCATGCATAGACATATGCATAGCAGTTTTGCTAGGTGTTTTTCCATGAAGTAATTAGTTTGGTTGTGTTGGAATGGCTGAGAAAACTAACACATAATAAATAATTCAATTTATCTGCGTGGAAGCTATCTCGTTAAATAAAATTACAAATAGTTGCAAGAGGATGGCGTACCATTTGTAAAGCCTTTGATTTTCTATATTTTTAGGGGTATTTTTTTGATATCAAATAAAATAAAATAAGTCATTGTTTTAATGACAGTTAGGCATGTACGCTGCACATTGCCTGCAGTACGGAACTGAGCTTTACTATAAAAAATATAGTAGATTAATTCGTAATGTACCGGGGGAAATGCTTAGGTAGGCTTTCTTGAATAAAAGCCAGAAAAGACAACGAGGAACTTATCAGGTTCCTCGTCAGGTGGACATAGCCGGAGTTCTATCGAACAGGTTATTGGACTGCTTACTTATGTAAACTGTTTGTCTCCAGCTTGATGGGAAGGTTAGGCAAGAAGTCGCATTCGTTATTTATATAATGTGTCTGTGACATTGATAAGCATTCTTTTACTCTAAAATTGGTATCTTTATTTCATGGAAAGGCCAGCTCAACGTTTATTAAAAAACCTTCAAATACTCCCTGAATTGGGCAGACAGCGTTGCTTCGAGCTCGGTAATCCCTTCTATTACCAGGACGGTGCCGATGCTAAGGAGCCTGGAAATGAGCGGGGTAATTATTGGAGAAAGGAATTGCCCTCTGGGGAACTCTTTCTTGTCACCTTGCAGATAGAAGAAATAAAGGGTGAGACTTACTCTATAAAAGATACTATCATCAGACAGCTGCAATAATGGAAAAACCGGAGTTGATCTTTGTGACTGGGTGTAATGCAGCAGGAAAATCCAGCCTAATCCGCAGCCATCGTGGAGAATTGCCTGATTACGAAGTGATAATGACAGATGTGTACAAAGGCAGGTCTCGTGAAGTGTTTAAAGAAGGAATCCTCCAGCGTAGATGCATAATTCTCGAAACACCGTTCAACGATGAAGGATTTAAAGATCTAGTTGATCAGGCAAATAATGCAGACTATAAGTCTACGCTTATAACATTGTTTTTGAGAAGCCCTGCCCAATCACTTGAACGGGTTGCTAATCGTAGGGCTTTGGAGAATGGAATGCATATCTCCGCAGGAAACGTCGAATATAACTTTATAGAGAACTTAAGAAATGTCTCCAAATATTACGCCTATTTTGAAGAGTCCTATTTCGTATACACCGGAGAGGTTCACCGCAACCAGCTTATCATGCGCTTTGAAAAGGAAAAGCTGGTTGAATATAAGGCCAATGACCTGGCTTATGTTCAGAAATTCGCTGAAATGGCATACTATAATCAATTGCTTGATAGGCGGGAGTTAGAGATTATAGCGACCAACATAGACTTTACAATGGCAGAGGAGCGTATTGGTTCAGATAAAAAATTTAAGATTTAAGACAGGCTTGGCTGGTTTTTGAAGCAGGGCGAAAATAGGGTTCGTATTAGGCTTCGCGAAGATCGTCCCCAAATTTTAAAGGGAGTAAAAAACGGTCGAGAAACAATCTGGCTTCAAAGAGCAGCACTTGTTTGGATATTTCCAGCGCCTCTTCCATAAATTTGATTTGTTATAGAATTTCTTATAGTGATTAGTTAATAGCTTCGAGTAAGTTTGAAAATGCTTCATGTTTACCACGTCGATCCATTGTGTTAAATGACCATAGATATTGCGCTGTAAAAAGCGAAAATATTATGATACCGCCTCAGATTTGGTCAGCCTGTGAAATAATTCTTCGCTCATGTTGAAATGCTTTGACTAAATGTATCGAATAAATTGAAGTTACTTGCAAAAGTGTTCGACGCCCGGTTATACTATAAAAAAGGCTTTTGTCGAACACTTTATGTGGTGCAAACGTTTCGGCACAGTATACTGACTCTCAGCGATAAAAAGCTGCTGGAGATTGACAAAAACGAAGAAGCCGGACGAGAAGTCCGGTTGAATTGGTATAAAAAGTAAAAACGGACCATAGGTCCGTTTTTGGTGGAGAATATCGGGGTCGAACCGACGACCTCTTGCATGCCATGCAAGCGCTCTAGCCAACTGAGCTAATTCCCCTTATATGAGCCAATCGATTGTTTACCAAGGCAAAAAACGATTGGGGAGTGCAAATATAGAGGATTTTGGATTAAACAATTCAAAAATCCGGGGTGTTATTTATCTTTAGTTCCACGTTCAAATCTATATTTTATGGGTGTCTGGAGGCAGATCGAAGAATATTTTTACATCAAAAAGAGGGATCCGAATGCGCCAGATTCGCAATGGATGCGGTACATGCATGGGATCAACAGGATATCCATTTTTATGTTCCTGCTTGCATTGATCATTCTGGTGATCAAGCTGTTTTTTATCAAACATCATTAAGGGGAGGGCAGGCGCGCGCATCATTGGCGCGGGGTGGCAGGGGCTTGGGCGAGCGTCAGGGCTTAGTGGCCATGAAGTTCAGGATGCTGGCGGCGGCATTGGCGGAGGCGTGACCGCCCTGGCTAAGCAATTCTTTGAGCGCCCGGTAATCTTCTTCCAACTGCCTGCGGCGGGTCTCATTATGAAGCAGGTCGTCCAATTCCCGACGGAGGTTTTCGGGGGTCAGGTCGTCCTGGATCAGTTCTTTTACCACTAACTTATCCATGATCAGATTGACGAGGGAGATGTATTTCACGCGGATCAGCCGCCTGGCGATCTGGTAGGAGACGGTGCTACCTTTGTAGCAGACGATCTCGGGTACGCCGAACAACGCTGTTTCCAGCGTGGCGGTGCCGGAGGTGACGCAAGCAGCCCGGGCCTGCAACAGCAGGGCGTAGGTCTGGTTGCGGACGGAAGAGACGTTGGGATAGGGCGCCAGCAGGTCATCGTAAAAGGATGGGTCCTGGCCGGGGGCCTGGGCGACGACGAACTGGTGGTCGGGGAAAAAGCGACTGGCTTCGAGCATGATCGGAAGCTTTTTTAGGATCTCCTGTTTGCGGCTTCCGGGTAAGAGAGCGATAACGGGCTTGGTGAAGTGAAAGGGCGGGGCCGGCGGCGCTGCGCGGAAGCGGTCGATGACTTCGACGAGGGGATGACCGACGTATTCGACGTCATAGTTCCATTTTTGGTAAAAGGCGGTTTCGAAGGGGAGGATGACCAGCATTTTGTCGACTGTCTCGCGGATCTGGCGCACGCGACCTTCTTTCCAGGCCCATACCTGAGGTGAAATATAATAGATGATCCGAAGTCCCTGGCTGCGGGCCCATTTGGCGATGCGCATGTTGAAGCCGGGATAGTCAATCAGGATGAGGGCATCGGGGCGATATTGGAGGATATCCTGCTTACAGAAGTCCAGATTGCGGAAGATGGTGCGGAGGTTCATCAGCACTTCAGCGAAACCCATGAAGGCAAGATCTTTATAGTGCCTGACGAGATCGCCACCTGCTGCTGCCATCAAGTCGCCACCCCAGCAGCGGACGGAAGTGGAGGGGTCTTGTTTTTTGAGTTCTTTGATCAGATTGCTGCCATGGAGGTCGCCGGAAGCTTCGCCGGCAATAATGTAATACTTCATGCAGAGCGAAGCTAACCTTTTTTCTTATCTTGTCGGTCAAACCTACTACACATGGCTGTATACAACCGCCGCTCATTTGTGAATGCGCTGGGAACATTCTCGGCCACCGCTTTTCTGGCTTCAATGACCCGTCCGGCCTGGAGCCGCAATCTGGACAAGGCCTTGCTGGCGGCGGAACATCATGCTCCCGAACAGCTCGCAGACGATGAAGACTTCTGGTATTATGTACAACAGTCTTTCACGGTCTCCCCGGAACTGATCAACCTTAACAATGGGGGCGTTTCGCCTTCACCGAAGGTAGTACAGGATGCGATGAAACGTTATCTCGATTATTCCAATGAAGCGCCCAGCTATTATATGTGGCGGATACTGGACCAGGGGCGTGAACCGCTGCGTAAAGATCTGGCCAGGATTGCAGGCTGCTCCGCCGAAGAGATCGCTATTAACCGCAATGCCAGTGAAGCCCTGGAGACGGTGATCTTCGGTCTCAACCTGAGGGCTGGCGATGAGATCGTTCTTTGCAAATACGATTACCCCAATTGCATCAATGCATGGAAACAGCGGGAAATGCGGGATGGCATAAAGCTGATCTGGGTGGACCTGGAATTACCCAGTGAGGACAACGATTATATGGCCGCTCAGTATATCAAGGCCTTTACGCCGAAGACAAAGTTGGTTCATGTGACGCATGTGTATAACTGGAACGGACAGATCGTGCCGGCGCGGAAGATTGCGGATGCGGCGCATGCCAGGGGCATCGAGGTACTGGTGGACGGCGCTCATAGTTTTGCCCATTTCGAATACACGATCCCCTCCCTGGGCGCCGATTATTTCGGCACGAGCCTACACAAATGGCTGGCTGCCTGTATCGGCAGCGGGATGCTGTACGTCAAAAAGGATAAGATCGCCGGGCTCTACCCGCTATTTGCCGCTCCCGATGCGAAGCAGGACAATATACGGAAGTTCGAAAACCTCGGCACGCGGCCATTCTTTATCGAGCAGGCCATCGGGAAGGCCATTGGCTTTTACGATATGATTGGTCCGGCCCGGAAGGAGCAGCGGCTATTCTACCTGAAGAATTATTGGATGACGGCGGTGAAGGACATTCCGAAGGTAAAGCTGCATACATCGTTGAAACCCGGTTATGCCTGCGCTATCGGCGTGGTTAGCGTCGAAGGAAAAACGCCGGGAGAACTGGACAACTACCTGTTCAACGAATATAAAATTCATGTGACTAATGTCAACTGGGAGAACGTGCATGGAGCGCGTATAACCCCCAACGTCTATACGACGACGAAGGATCTTGACAGGCTGATCACTGCGATAGGGGAATTCGCCAAAACCTAGGATCAAACAAAAAATGAAGAGAGAAATCAGTTTATTACAGGCGACTTCCATCAATATGATCGATATGGTAGGCATCGGGCCGTTCGTGATGCTATCCGTCGTCATAAGGTCTGTCGGCAGCAATCTTTTTATCTGGGCCTGGGTCTTCGGGGCTTTTACGGCATTGGTGGACGGGATGATCTGGAGTGAATTGGGCGCGGCATACCCGCTGGCCGGCGGGAGCTATAATTTTTTGAAGGAGGCCTATGGCAAGAAAGGTGGTCGGCTGATGTCCTTCCTTTTCGTGTGGCAGACCTGCTTGTTGTCGTCTTTAGTGGTTGCTTCGGGCGCCATCGGGTTTGCGCAGTATTTCAATTACCTTATACCGCTGACTTTTTGGGAAGAGAAGGGGATCAGCGCCCTGCTGGTGATAGTGATCACGGCTCTGCTTTACCGGAATACCCGCGAGATAGGGAAAATATCCGTTTTTCTATGGGTTGGGGTGATCATTACGCTGCTATGGATCATTATCAGCGGGCTCACACATCGCCATGTAGCGTATTCTCCACTACCTTCCGGGGGGGAGTCGATGTTTAGCGGAACATTCGCTTTGCTGGTCGGGCAGGCCTCCGTCAAAACTGTCTATAGTTATCTGGGTTATTACAATGTTTGTCATCTGGGCGGTGAGATCCGCAATCCGGGCAAAAATATTCCCCGCAGCATTTTCATCTCGATCATTTGTATCTCCGTGCTCTACCTGGCCATGAACTATAGCGTTGTCAGTGTTGTCCCCTGGCAGCAGGCCATGCAATCGAAATTCGCGATCAGTCTTTTCATGGAAAAGCTGTATGGCACGCGGGCGGCGCAGGTGGCTACGTTGCTGGTATTATGGATAGCATTCGCTTCGCTGTTTGCTGTCGTGCTGGGTTATTCACGGGTCCCTTATGCTGCTGCTGCGGACGGTAATTTCTTCCCTTTCTTTGCTAAACTTCATCCCCGCAAGGACTTTCCATATATATCGCTGCTTTTTGTTGCCGGGCTGGGACTGATATTCAGCCTGCTGTTGAGGCTGGAGAATGCGATCAGCGCTATTCTGGCGATGCGGATACTGGTACAGTTCGTTGCTCAGTCTATTGGGGTAGTGATACTGCGCCGGCGCAATGGTACTGCCAATCTGCCTTTCAAAATGTGGCTGTATCCGTTGCCGGTGATCCTGTCGGTATGTATCTGGCTGTTCATCTGGTATTCTACGGGTCTTGCGGCGTTGCTGGGGCTTTTCCTGACTGCTTTTGGGGTGGGAGTTTTCTATGTGGCGCGGAATGGGTGGAAGCAGCCCGTCGGCGCGCCCAGCTTTGAAAAGGAGGTGGCGGGGTAAATTGGGGTGGACGAAAGGAATGGCTAAAAGGAAAATAACGTAGTTTGCGAACCGAAAAATAATGATTGTTATGCAACGCAGAAAATTTCTTCAACAAAGTATGATAGCCGGTGCGGGTGTGCTGGTGGAGAAGAGGACGTTCGCGGGAACGTCCGATATCAAAAGCGGTAGCGCTGTGGTCGGGCAGGACAGGAATGCGATAGCGGGTAGCGGGGATGGGACGGCTGGTGCTGCCGGCGGCACGATCGGTGCTGATGGATTTCCAGTGATGCGGATACCGGCGGCGCAGCGCAAGTTCAAAAGTGAGGCGGTTGAAAAGATCATCCGGGAAGTACGGGAAAATATCGGGAATAAGGAACTGGGGTGGTTGTTCGAGAACTGCTATCCGAACACGCTGGATACGACGGTGAATTTCGAGCTGATCAACGGCAAGCCCGATACCTATGTGATCACCGGCGATATCGATGCCATGTGGCTCAGGGACAGCAGCGCACAGGTATGGCCGTATCTATCGCTGTGTAAACAAGACAAGGATCTTCAGCAACTGATCAAGGGGGTGATTCACCGCCAGGTGATCTGTATCCTTCGTGATCCATACGCCAATGCATTTTATAAGGATCCGAACAAGATCAGCGAATGGAAGGCGACGGATGTGACGGATATGAAGCCCGGCATCCACGAACGGAAGTGGGAGATTGACAGTCTCTGCTATCCCATCCGGCTGGCGCACGGATATTGGGAAACGACCGGTGATACGAGTCCTTTCGACGCCGACTGGCTGATGGCGATGGGGAAAGTGCTGCAAACGTTCAAAGAGCAACAACGCAAGGATGGACATGGGCCGTATACTTTTCAACGCAGGAGCCAATACGCCACGGATAGTATTCCCATGGGAGGCTACGGGTATCCTACAAAAAAAGTTGGACTGATCCATTCGATGTTCCGGGCGAGCGATGATGCGACGATCTTCCCTTTCCTGATACCGGATAATTTATTTGCGCTGAGCAGCCTACGCAATCTGCGGACGATGCTGCAGGCCTTATCTATCGGCAAGGAACTGGACGGTCCGGCCTTTGCGCTGGAGACGGACTTGGTAAATGCATTGAATGAGCATGCGATTGTCACGCACCCGGTGTATGGAGAGGTCTTTGTCTATGAAGCGGACGGTTTCGGTAACCATACGCTGATGGATGACGCCAATGTGCCGAGCCTGCTGGCGTTGCCTTATGTGCAATCGAAACTTTTCACGGGCGATTTATCGGTGCTGAATGCAGACAAACGTGGCTACACGGTCTATCAGAATACGCGGCGGATGTTGTGGAGTGAGGCCAACCCTTTCTTTTTCAAAGGCAGTGCGGGCGAAGGTATTGGGGGGCCGCACGTAGGATTGGATATGATCTGGCCGCTGAGCATCATCATCCGCGGGCTGACGAGCCACGATTCGCAGGAGGTTGCTGCCTGTCTGAAGCAACTGCAGCACAGTCATGCGGGAACGGGGTTTATGCATGAATCTTTCCATAAGGATGATGTGTCGAAGTATACGCGCAAGTGGTTTGCGTGGGCGAATACATTATTCGGGGAGTTCGTGCTGAAGGTGTACCGGGAAAATCCGGCGCTGCTGTCGTAGGGGGTTGCGAGGCGAGAGGACGTTCGAGGGAACGGCCGATATTCCCGAGCGAAGCGAAGGGTACGAACGAGGAGGGCCGCGGCGAAGCAGGCCCAACGAAGTTCAAAGCGGGAGCGATGTGCGAGGGCACGACAGGAGTGGGAGGAGAGGTGATGGGCCGATGGTCTGACGAGGAAGCTTCAAACAAACCTATATTATATGAAACTGCTCTTAACCGGGTTACTAGGACTGGCCTCCTTTTTAACTGCTGCAAGCCAGAGTCTGACCACTACAGTCTCATTGCCTGTTGACTCGGCCACTCACCTGGTCACCTATCAAGGAGGGTCCAAACCGGATCATTCCGTACAGGAGCTTTTTGACAGAGCGGTGGAATGGCTGGACACTGCCTTTCGCTATGGCACCAGCGAGATCAGGATAGCCGACATACAGGCGGGGAAGATCGTCAGCCGTCAGACTATTCAGATGATCACCAGCGAGGGCGGCAGCTTCGATGTTACCTTTACGTTGAGCATGTTGATACAGGGTGGGTATAAGTATAAACTTACCAATATTTATTTTGACCGTATTGGGACCGGAAACCCAATCGTTCACGTGGAAGACATGATGTATGCCACGAAAAAACAAATTGAGCTTTGGGCGGGGACGAATTACTTCCAAGGCGCCACTAAGCTGGCTGACGCGTGGCTGAAGCCTATGGACGGCTATCTGCGGCAGATGGAGGCCAGCCTGAACAATAGTATGACGCGGGACACGACGCATGACCGTAATAGCTGGTGAGATCAGCTCATTCATGAATCACCCATAAGGATGATGTGTCGAACTATACGCGCAAATGGTTTGCGTGGGCGAATACGCTGTTCGGGGAATTCGTGTTGAAGACGTACCGGGAGAGGATGGGTCTTTTACTGAAGTCATCAGTAAAATTGTAACGAACTACTGCAGTTCAGGGTTTACCTTTATTGAAGGATAGCATGAAATTGGAAATATCAATTTTTGCTGTATAACAAATAGTTATATTCCAAACAGCACTCGCTTAATACTACCTTGCCCCCGAACTCGGAAGGAAAGGGCTTTATTGTAAATCCATCCGCCCTGCCCAAAGGTCTCTGACACAGCTTTGCTGATATCGACAATAGATTTTTCAAATGAGTTTTCCCTTACTACTTTATTAACGTATGCCATTTCGTGCTGGTCAATATTGAGATCATATGTATCAGTTTTAGAATATGACGGTTCAAACCTTATCCATTTTTCCCTACTAGCTGAGCCGTCCTTGCTATCCACGATAATTTGCAGATAAAAAGTCAGTCTATCATTCGGCAGATAAGTAAACTCAAAGTAAGATGCAGTGTTTGCGCTTTCTCGAATGGACCAATCCAATGCATCCTGATCCCAAATTCCTGATATGGTGACGATTGCTCCCATTTGTCCATCTGCGCTTGGGGAAATTGAAGGGCTTCCTATCTTGCCACTTGGCTTTTTCAAGCTGATTTCGGCGTCAAATTCTTCAATTGTATCAAATGCTTTGATAAGAAAGTAAGTCTTTTTTCCTTTTTGAAATTGACTAAGATTTTCAACAAAGTCTGACTTCGAAACTCGTTTGGAAGCATCTTCGAGCTTGGAACCGTTCATACTTAACCCCCCCTGTAAAATCATTTTTCGGGCCTCCCCTTTGCTTGAAAAACTTCCCGACTCATAAAGCAAGCCGGGAAAATCTATTCCATCCTCAATTCTCGATCCTGAAATAGGAAATTGTGCGACTCCTGGTAGTTGCAATATATCGTCGAGAGTTATTGCAGTCTTGCCAGATGATTGGCCAAAGAGTTTTTCAGTTGTCGAAAGCACCTGTTCGAATTCACTTTCTCCATGTACGAAAACGGTGATTTCGCGGGCCAATCTCTTTTGTAAAACTCTAGTGCCAGGGTTCTCTCGATGTTGATCAATCAAGATTTCGATTTCGGCGCGATCTAGAAATGTGAAAATTTTAATCCATTTTTCGGCATCTGTGTCCGAGGCATTCAGCCAGAACTGGTAGAAAAGGTAAGGGGAGGTCTTTTCGGGGTCCAGCCAGATGTTGCCTTTTTCTGTTTTGCCGAATTTGCCGCCATCCGCTTTGGTAAGGAGTGGACAGGTAAAAGCAAAGGCTTCACCGCCGCTCTTGCGCCGGATGAGTTCGGTACCGGTGGTGATATTGCCCCACTGGTCGCTGCCACCCATTTGCAGTTTGCAATTTTTATTGGCATATAGCCAGTAAAAGTCATATCCCTGGACCAGCTGATAGGTAAATTCAGTGAAACTCATGCCATTTTCGCCCTCCAATCTCTTCTTGACGCTGTCTTTTGAAGACATGTAATTAACGGTAATATGTTTGCCTATATCTCGGATGAAATCCAGGAAAGTCATATTTCGGAACCAATCATAGTTGTTGACTATGAGGGCGCCATTGGGCATATTGGGGGAAAAGTCGAGGTATTTTTCGAGTTGCCGTTTGACGCCGGCGAGGTTATGGTTGAGGACTTCTTCGCTGAGGAGGTTCCTTTCCTCGCTTTTACCACTGGGGTCGCCGACCATCCCGGTGGCGCCACCGACGAGCGCAACTGGTTTATGTCCAGCACGTTGTAAATGAACCAACAGAAGAATGGGCACCAGGCTGCCGATGTGCAGGCTATCTGCCGTGGGGTCGAATCCGATATAGCCGGAGGTTATTTCTCCGTTCAGCCGTAGTTTGTCCAGTTGTTGTTCTGTTCCGGGCATGATATCCTGGATCATGCCGCGCCATTTTAGTTCTTCGATCAAGTTCATGAATTGGGCCTTTGCTATTTTGGCGCAAATTAAAGCATTTCCGGACATTTTATCCGGGAAGCGGGAGTTCGGCGAAGGGAGGCGCGAGGGAGGCTGGAAGGTACGGGGGGAGGGAAGAGGATGCGGTAGCATCCGATACTAGAATCGGCAGCGTTGTGATCGGGCAGGACAGGAATCGAAGGGAGGCGTGAGGGGGGCCGGAAGGCCCACGGGGAGCGGGTATGATTAACATATTAAGGGTACAATATTGTGAATAAAAGCCCGTTATACGAGGATAATCCAATAATCATTTTCGCGGAAATCCAGTTGAGACGATGATCCGAACCCCTGAACCGAAGCTCCATCCGACCCTTGACAAAACTTCGTCGCTGAATGAATTAATTCCGTATAAAAACCATAACCGTTGGCTTATGCTGAAAAGATTGTGGGGTAAAACAAGTCATTACTCCTTGTTGATCGTCGTCGGATCGTTCTTATACCTGTCTGCTTCTGCTCAATTCACTACTTATTCCAATGAATTTATGAATATTGGCGCGGGTGCGCGTGGCATGGCCATGGGCGACGCGCAGGTGGCGTCGGTATCGGATGGTACGGCGGGCTACTGGAATCCTGCGGCGCTGGCCAATATGAATGGAGGGCTTCCGCAGTTGAATATTATGCATGCGGAGTATTTTGCGGGCATTGGCAAGTACGATTATGGCAACCTGGTCCTGCCGTTGAAGGACAAAAAGCGGACGTTAGGGATCACGCTGCTTCGTTTTGCCGTCGATGATATTCCCAACACTATTTTCCTGGTCAATCCGGATGGGTCAGTGAATTATTCCAATATCACCAGTTTTTCTTCTGCGGATTATGCCTTGTTGTTATCTCTGGCGCAGTCGGCGAAGTTACCAGGGGGTGAGCAGATCAATTTCGGCGGCAATGCCAAGATCATCTATCAGACGGCAGGGGGATTTGCGCATTCCTGGGGGTTCGGGTTCGATGCTGCGACGCAGATCATCGGCCATAACTGGAAGGTGGGTATCGTAGCAAAGGATGTGACGACGACGTTCAATGCCTGGTCATTCAGCCTCAATCAGGCGGAGCAGGCTGTTTTCTACGAGACGAATAACCTGATCCCGGGTAAAACGATCGAGTTGACGGCTCCTCAGCTGATCATTGGGGGGGCTTATGATTTCAAATTCAGTCGCAAACTGAGCCTGGAGGTGGAAGCCGACATAGATGTGACCTTCGACGGGGAGCGGGATGAGGTGATCAGTTCCAATCCGATCAGTATCGATCCCCGGTTGGGGCTGGAGTTGAATTTAAAGAATATATTTTTCGTCAGGGCGGGAGTGGATAATTTTCAGAAGGTGCTGGATGATGCGGACACGACCAATACCAGGAGCATCTGGATCTTCCAGCCGAGCGTAGGGGTAGGTTTCAAGGTAGGGGATATCCAGATCGATTATGCGTTCACTAACCTTGCGAATCAGTCATATCCTTTATACACCAATGTTTTTTCATTAAAACTCGACATAAGGAGGAAAGCGCAGAAAGCGGTCAAGACGAGGCCATAAGGGACCGGGGGCCGAAGGCTAACCAAGGTCCTATGGTCTTTTTGAAGTCTTCGGATGACCGGCAGGCACGATGAGGGGGGGAATGTGATCAATAAATTTTGAACTGTATGAAAACCTTTTTTACTATTCTGGTCTTACTCTTTAGCCTGGGGCTTTCCGCCCAGCCGTACAACAATGAGTGGATCAATTTTAGTAACACCTATTACAAATTCAAGATCGGGGCTGACGGGCTGTACCGCATCCCGCAATCGGTACTGGCGACAAACGGCCTGGGCAGTATTCCGGTACAGAACTACCAGCTGTTCCGTAACGGCAAGGAAGTGCCTATCTATACTTCTGCCCAGAGCGGGGCGCTGCCGACTAACGGCTATATTGAATTCTGGGGCCGGATGAATGATGGGGTGCCGGATGTGCCGTTGTATTATAATCCTGTTTATCAGCATACCAGGCACAAGAGTCTGGAAACGGATACCGCGGTTTATTTTCTGACGGTTAACAGTACGGGAAATACGTTTCATTATATTCCGACAGCCAATAATCCTGCAAGTTCGCCTTTACCAGTAGAACCTTACTTCATGTATACGGCAGGTACCTACTTCAATACGGCTATCAATCCGGGTTTTGCGCAGGTGGTGGGGGAGTACATTTATTCATCAGTCTATGACATGGGGGAATTCTGGGGCTCGTCAAATATCGCGCCCGGCTCTCCCCTGACGGATAGCAAATCCAATTTATATGTCTATACCGGGGGGCCTAATGCCAGCATAAGGTTTGGCATGGTCGGGGATGCAGACGATACCCGGACGGCGGAACTGACTGTGAATGGCACGGTGGTGGGGGATACGGTAATGAATAGTTTCCAGGACTGGCTGACCACTGAAACGGTGCCATTGAGCCTGTTGAGCTCAAATTCTATCACAGTAAGCTATGTCAATAATTCGCCGGTATCGACGGATTGGATGGTGGCTAGTTTTTACGAATTGAATTATCCGCGCCAGTTCAATTTTGGCGGCGCTGAAGATTTTTATTTCCAGCTGCCGGCGCGGGGCGCGGGTTTTTTGCTGAATATCACGAATGTCCCGCTGATTGCGGGCAGTACGCCCATCTTATATGATGAGACGAACGGGCTGCAGTATGCTGCTGTCGTCAATCCGGATAATTCGTTGTCTTTTGCACTGGGTGGATCTACTGCTGGGCGTAACCTGGTGCTGGTGAATGAAGATCCTGCCACGGTGCAGCAGGTCACGTCTCTAACCGTCAAGAATTTTGTCAATTTTACTCTTGCGGCCAGTCAGAGTAATTATGTTATCATCAGTAATCCCATTTTGTATGCCAATGGTGCAGGCGGCAATGCGGTAGCGGATTACATGAATTACAGGAAGTCGGCGGCCGGGGGCAGTTTTGATGCGCAGATGTATGACATCAATGAACTGGTGGACCAGTTTGGTTTCGGGATCAGTAAAGATCCGTTGTCGATTCAGAATTTCCTGCGGTATGCCAGGAATACCTGGTCGGTCAAGCCAGCGTATGTGCTGCTCATCGGTCACGGGATGTGTTATACGGATTATTGGACATATCACAATATCAACCATGACCCATTGGCGGACCAGTTGGATCTGGTGCCGGCCTGGGGTTATCCGGCCTCAGATAACATGTTGAATGTCAATAATGGGTCGAGTACGGTGCCCATGACACCTATTGGCAGATTATCTGTTTGTTCAGGGGCGGAGATAGAAACTTACCTGAGTAAACTCGAGTCATATGAGCAGGTGCAGACGACTGCGCCTAATACTGTTGCAGGGAGATTATGGATGAAAAATTTCGTTCATCTCACCGGGGTGAGTGAAGCCTACCTGGGGACGATCATCTGTAATTATATGACTGCGTATCAACAAATCATTACAGATACTCTTATCGGGGCTAATGTGAGCCTGTTTTGCGATGGTAACGCCAGCGCGGTGGCGCAAGTGCCTGCGAGCCAGATCAATAATCTTTTTACGACGGGGTTCGGCGTATTGAATTATTTTGGTCATTCTTCCAATACTGTTTTGGGCTATAACCTGGATAATCCGTCGGACTACGATAATGTGAACAAGTACCCGGTCTTTTTTGTGAACGGTTGTGATGCGGGTGATTTTTTCATTTATGATGCCGGCCGGCCAAGCGGTGCCAGCCTGACTTTGTCTGAGACCTATGAACTGGCTAATCAGCGGGGATCAATCGGTTTTGTCGCGGCGACCAACTTCGAGATTGTCAATTACTGTAATCTTTACCTGAACGGGCTATACACTTTAATGGATGGGGCGGATTATGGGAAGCCGCTGGGGCAGCTGCAAAAGGATGCGCTACAAAACCTGGTCAATGCCACGCCGGGCGATTTTTTCGGCCGGACACATGCGGAGCAGATGGACATCAATGGAGATCCGTATATGAAATTAGACCAGGGACAGACCGATTACGATATCGAGGCTTCTTCGGTGGTGATCAATCCCAGCTTTATTTCGGCCAGCAATACTTCCTTTACGGTTAGCGCCAAGTTCTATGATCTGGGAAAGGCGGTGAATGATTCGCTGGGGGTGACCGTTACGCGGATCTATCCCAATGGGACGAGCACTGTTCTTTATAATAAGAAGGTAGCGCCTGTATTTTATGCGGATTCCATTAAGCTGACGGTGCCGATCCTGCCGACGCGTGACATCGGGAATAACCAGATCATCGTTACGATCGATCCGGGCAATGTGATCCCGGAAGTAACGTATGCCAATAACTCTATCACAACGAATGTCTATATTTATCAGAATGGCGCCACTCCTGTCTACCCTTACAACTACGCTATTATCAATACGCCGACTTCCCTGCTGGTGGCTTCTACCAATAATCCGATACTTCCGTCGCTGCAATACGAGATGCAGCTCGATACTTCCCAAAATTTCAATTCCCCGTCGCTGGTGACCAAGACATTGACGCAGATCGGCGGCGAGCTGGAATTCAATCCCGGAGTTGTTTACAGGGATAGTACCGTGTATTACTGGCGGGTAGCGACCGTACCTGCGTCGGGGCAGCAGGCAATATGGGCGAATGCCTCATTTATATATATCGATCCTGCCAGGAGCAGTGTAGGTTTCAATCAGTCGCATTATTTCCAGCATCTGGCCTCTACTACCACCAATATTACGATGGCGGCCAACAGGCAATGGACATTCAATACGGATTACCATAATATTTACCAGAGAAATGCAGTATATCCAACAGGTGGGACGCTGGATGTCGATTTTTCTACTAGTGTGGATGGGGCTCAAAATATCCAGAGCGCCTGTGAGGGCGGTTCTGTCATTTTTAATGTTTTCGATCCGGTGACTTTCCTCCCCTGGAAAAATGTTGATGCCAGCGGTAACAATTTATATAGGTTTGGCAGTTTTTCAGCCAATTGTGATACCACCAGGTGGTATAATTTTGAATTTTCAGTACAGGATCCTACGGATCGTGAAAATGCCGTTCGATTTATGGATTCTGTTCCTAATGGGTTTTGGGTGACCTGTTGGAACGATCCTTCGCCCACACCGGGTGTCAATGCATTATCCGCCTCCTGGCTGGCGGACACGGCCATTTACGGATCAGGCATATCTCTTTATAATAGTTTGTATAATGCAGGTTTGACAGATGTGGATTCTTTTAATGCACCGCGGGTATTCGTTTTCATTTACAAGAAGAATGATCCAAGTTTTACGCCCGCAAATGTTTTTTCACGTGGGGATAGTGATGCGATATCCTTGTCTTCCACTTGTCCCGGTCCTTATTATTCCGGGACTGTCACGTCGCCGCAAATCGGGCCGGCGAAGCAATGGACCTCGGTACATTGGCGGGGTGCGGACCCAACTAATCCGGGGACGGATACGGTAGGAGTACAGGTGATAGGAATAGATACCCTGGGCAATTCAACACCTCTTTATAATCTGAACAGGTCGAATCAGGACTTCAATGTCTCGTCGATCAATGCCAGGCATTATCCATACCTGCAATTCCAGCTTTCGACCTATGACCCTACTCATGGGAAGCCATATCAACTGCAATACTGGCGGGCAAATTATGTACCTGTCCCCGAAGGCGCACTGGCACCAAACATCGTGCTGAAGGCCCCGGACACGGTTGTCGTCGGGCAGCCCATCGAATTTGCGATCGCTTTCAAGAATGTCAGTCCTTATACGTTTGACAGCATGGCGATCAAGATGTATATTACGGATGCCAGCAATGTAACGCATAATATTACTCTTCCGAAGAGGAGGCCTATCGTCAGTGGCGATACGCTGATCTTGGATTATACTTTGCCGTCGAATTCCTTTATCGGGAATAATACTATTTATGTGGATTTCAATCCGAATGTTCAGCCCGAGCAGTATTTTTTCAACAATTTCGTTTATAAGACCGTGTATGTGAAAGGGGATAACCGTGGGCCTTCGATGGATGTTACTTTCGATAATGTCCATATACTCAACGATGACATCGTATCGTCGAAGCCGAATATAGAGATCAAACTAGAGAGCCAGTCGCACTATTTGTTGTTGAAGGATACTTCGCTGGTAACGGTACAGGTGACTTACCCGAACGGGCAGGTACATCCTTATTACTTCAGCAACGATACGCTGAAGTTCACTCCTGCTACGAGCACCAGTAATAATGTGGCTACGATTAATTTTTCGCCGACGTTCACTACGCAATACAATCCAAACGGGGATGTCTATCAATTAGCTGTTACGGGGAAAGATGAGCAGGGCAATACGGCCGGGGTCAGTCCGTACCGGGTTGCGTTTACGGTCATCAATAAGCCTATGATCTCCAATATGCTTAATTATCCCAATCCATTCTCGACATCTACGGCGTTTGTATTTACTATTACCGGATCGACGGTTCCGCAGGACATGAAGATCGAGATCCTGACCATTACGGGGAAAGTGGTACGGCAGATCACTCAGCAGGAACTGGGGCCGCTGCATGTCGGACTGAATATCACGCAATATAAGTGGAACGGCACGGACCAATATGGAAACCGATTGGCGAATGGCGTATATTTGTATCATGTCATGACCAACCTGAACGGGAAATCGTTGAGTAAATATTCGGCTGCGGGAGATAATACCAATCAATACTTCGTCAACGGATATGGAAAAATGTATTTGATGAGATAGCAGGCCTGGTCGGCGGTTAATTGTCGTAGGATGCGGAATAAAAGCAATGCTGGAGGCAGGAAGGGAATTAGGCGATTGGCCTATGGGGTATATCTTTTCGTGGCTGTGTTCGTCTTGTTGGAGATTGTACTCCGGATCTATAACCCCTTTCATTTCCGGTTGAGGGGAGACAAGATCATACTGCCGATCAACCAGAAGATCATTATCACGAACAAGATCAATCCCAAACTGGATCCCCTCATTGTCGACACACGAAATAGCCTGGGGCTTCGGGGGCCGGAACCGCCGGTGGACTGGAAGAGCTGCCTAACGGTGATCACTGTTGGCGGCAGCACTACTGAATGTCATTTCCTCAATGATAATAAAACCTGGCCTTATCTGCTGAGCCAGGAGTTGAGTGATTCCTTTTCACGCTGCTGGTTAAATAATGCAGGACTGGATGGGCACTCCACTTACGGGCATATTGTTCTTTTAAATGATTATATCAAGAAATTGCGTCCTAAGGTGATCATTTTCCTGACCGGTATCAATGATGTGGAGACAGAAGAGCCGACCTTTCATGATAAACTAAATATTCGGGGTGCCTATCCTGATTTCAGGCATTATATTTTCTGGAACAGCGAAGTGTTGAATCTTTGCCTTAACCTGGCCAGGGGATGGAGGGCGCAGAAGTTCAACAATACGACCAATGCTGAGGTACTGCTTGACAGCAGCCGGAGGCTTATCCTACCGGATTCGGTGATGCAAAGGCGTCTTGCTGCCCAGGCACCGTTTGTAGTGGCTTATCGGCGCAGGGTGGAACAGTTGGCGGATACGTGTCTGGCGTGGGGTATTTTACCGGTATTTGTGACGCAGCCGAATCAGTTTGGATTTGGCAAGGATCCGTTGACCAGCACCGATCTGGCCCTTTTTCCCTGCGACCCTCATGACGACCAACTCAGTGGTCAACTGATGTGGCAAATGCTGGAGCGGTATAATGATGTCGTTCGCGGTCTGCCTGCTGAGAAGGGAGTGCCGGTGATCGATCTGGCGCGTTCAATGCCTAAGAACAGCCTGTATTATTATGATATGTCACATTTTACCAACCAGGGTGCGGTGGAGGTATCCGACATAGTGGCAAAGGCTATTATCCCTGTCCTTCGTCGATATTTTCCGGGGCAGTACCGGTAAACGAATAGTTGAAAATTATGGTCAAGCTTTCGATTGTCAGTTCCATCTATAATACCGGGGATATCGTCGAAGAACTGGTCAGGCAGGTCACTGAGGTAATGGCCGGCATGACGGATGATTTCGAGATCGTCCTGGTGGATGATGGCAGCCCTGACGGTGCCTGGCCGATCCTGGAGAAACTGGCTGTCGGTGACCGCAGGATAAGGGCGATCAAACTGACCAGGAATTTCGGGCAGCACCGTGCACTGGCTGCGGGCCTGGATGTCTGTTCGGGGGAATATGTGGTGGTTATGGACAGCGATCTGCAAGACCAGCCAAAGGAAATCGTCCGATTATACAATACTGCACAAGAGGGTTACCCTGTGGTCAGGGCCAGACGTACCGGCAGGACGGATGCCATCTATCGCCGGGTTGCCTCAAGGATTTTTTACTGGCTGATGAGAATATTGTCGGGTTTGAAGGCCGATCATACGATTGCGAATTTCGGCATTTACCATCGAACGGTGATCGATGAGGTCAACAGGATGCAGGAGAATGACCGGTTTTTGCCGATGGTCATCCACTGGGGGGGATTCCGAACGAAGTGCATCGATGTTCCGCATGGGATCAGGAGAGAAGGTAAATCGGGGTATAGCCTGGGGAAATTGTTAAGACTGGCGTTTAATATTACCCTTACTTATTCCGATAAACCATTACGGTATGCCATTAAGGCGGGCTTTGTAATCTGCAGCATTTCCTTTTTATTCGGGTTGTACACGCTGGTTGAATATATGCGTGGAAAGATCCTTGTAATGGGTTATACCAGCATTATACTTTCTATCTGGTTCATGGGTGGTGTAATACTTTTTACTTTGGGTATGGTTGGCGTTTATGTAGGCAGGACGTTCGAGGAGGCAAAGGGAAGGCCGAGATATATTATCGAGAAGGCGGTCAATTAGCCATTGAGCCAGCCGTGTAGTGTAACGGAAGAGCCTATCTGCCGGAATCCGACTTTAGTGAGGACTCGGTTAACGGGGTAATTTATAGCCAGTGAATAATGCTCTTGCCAGGTAGGTACTATTGCCTGTCCCCATTGAAGTCCCGCAATGACAAGGGAAGCAAAAACATTTTGACCCCTACAATCTGCCGACACGGCGCCGAGGCCGCCTGCCGAATATTTTTCGCCGTCTTTTTCCGCTATTTTCACAGATATGAAGCCAATGATCTTTTCATTATATTCAGCCACCAGGGTTTGGTCGGCCACTTTCTTATCGGTTATCGACAGTGCTGCCCAATCCGGGTAAATTTCTCTGCACCGGTCTTTGTCCAGTCGTTGATCGGCGAAATAATGGCCATATCCATCGAAGGCATGCTGTGCAATGACGGTGACCTGCTTGATATCGGCTGCTATAGCCGGTCTGATAATGATATCGGAGTTGAGGTGTTTTTCATTTACAGGGTCTCCTGCAGAATGACGCCAATTGTAGTGAATGTCTTTTATTCTAAAGCCTGCATCTTCCAGGGCATTGATCGCGGCCAGATTTTCGGTATCGATGCGAGTGATGATCAATGCTATACCCTGGTCTTTTAAAGATTGGATGAACTTTGCCGTCAAGAGTCTGTCGGCATCATTTATCCGGGCAATTTTAAAACCGAATCTTTGGGTATCTATCTGGCTGACATGATCGATCATCAGGGGGTTTTGCGGCTAAAATTACCATAAAATTCCTTCCGGGCCCAGCCCGGGCGGTATTCTTAAAGGAGTTATATTTGGACCGATATGGACAGAATATTCTTCAATAAGCCATTTTTGTCGGGGAAGGAGCTGGATTATATCCGTGCGGCTGTGGAAAGCGGCAAGATATCCGGCGATGGGATATTTTCCCGAAGATGTCAATCGTTTTTTGAAGAGAAGTATGGGTTTAAAAAGGTGTTATTGACCGCTTCCTGCACGGATGCTCTCGAAATGGCGGCAATCCTTTGTGACATTCAACAGGGGGATGAGGTTATTGCTCCTTCTTTCACTTTCGTTTCGACAGTGAATGCCTTTGTTCTCCGGGGAGCGGATATTGTGTTTTGTGATACCCGACCGGAATGTCCTGTTATCGATGAAGCCGGTATTGAAGAATTGATCACGCCCAGAACGAAGGTGATTGTCATTACTCATTATGCGGGGATTGCCTGCAAAATGGATGTCATTATGAGCCTTGCGGAAAAGTATGGGCTATTTGTGGTAGAGGATGCGGCGCAGGCGATAGACAGTTTTTTTGAAAACCGGCCCCTGGGCGGTATCGGGCATTTCGCCGCCTTTTCTTTTCATGAAACGAAGAACATCATTGCCGGGGAGGGGGGAATGCTGGTGATCAATGATCAACGATTTATTGAAAGGGCCGAGATCATCCTGGAAAAGGGCACAGACCGGTCCAAATTCTTCCGGGGCGAGATTGCCAAATACTCATGGGTTGATATAGGGTCTTCTTTTCTGCCTTCGGAGATCACGGCTGCATTCCTCTTTGCGCAACTGGAAAACCTCGACCGGATACAGGCCAGGCGGAAACAGATATGGGCCCGGTATTTCGAAGGGTTGCTGCCGTTGCAGCAGGAAGGGAAAGTACGGTTGCCGGTGGTGCCCGGGTGGGGTTGCAATAACGCCCACTTATTCTACCTGGTGGCGGACAGTCTGGTGCAGCGGGAGGCTATAATCGATCATTTGGCGGAAAGGGGTATCATGGCGGTATTCCATTATGTGCCTTTACACCAGAGCAGCTATTATCTGAAGGATCACGAGGCAGTCAGTCTGATTCATACGGAGCGATATTCAGCCTGTTTGCTACGTCTTCCTTTTTATTTCGAGCTAACGGACATGCAAACGGATTATATCATCGGCTGCATAAATGACTTTTATAATGGCTGAAAGCAGGATTGTCCAGTTCATATTGCAATTTTTATTCAGTACGATAGGATGTCTGTTTTTCCGTGCAGCAGGTTTGTTATTGTTGTCGTTGCCTGGCAAGGGGGTGAGGAATGGCCAGGGATTTCGGGATTATTTTTACCCGTGCTTTCATGGGATCACTTTTTGTGTTGCGTTATATGCCGTTATCGAATCGCGATTTCTTTCTATTCATATCCTGATACTGGGGGTTTATCTGGTATGGTTGGTGAGGGGCGT
>JAMFSL010000016.1 GCA_026225275.1 Puia dinghuensis | reverse complement strand
GTAGCTATTGGGGTTGAGCATCTGCATGTAGTCATCCTTGATCGAGCTGTCGACCACGGGCGTGAGCTTATGTTTCTCAAAGGCGATGACTTTGGCCCGGTCTGTCTTCATTCCTTTTCGGAGGGTGTCGGAACCGTATTTACTTTCCAGGTAACAATGGGTCATATAGGTGGCAAAACCTTCGCTGAGCCAGAGATGTTTCCACTGCGTCTCCGTGGCGGCATCGCCGAACCATTGGTGGGCGATCTCGTGGGCCATCAGTGATTCCACGCCGGGAGCGGAGACCGAGTTCTCGAAATAGAAGATGGCGCTGGCATTCTCCAGTCCGCCGAAGCGGGTCTTCGATTGCACATTGCCTTCTTTTTCGAAAGGATAGGGGCCGATATGGGTGATATAAAAGGGAAGGATCTGTAAGGCGACCGAATAACTTTTAAATCCTACTTCTTTATTTTGTTCGAAGACATAGTTCCAGACCGGGACCCCCATAGCGTCTCCGGGGTGATCGACAGCGAAGTCGGCGACGCCGATGACCATGATCTTGGGTGCGAGTGGTACGGATTCCCTCCAGTGCGTGAGCCGAAAGTGATTCGGAAGATCTTTTTCTTCCTGTAAGGCGCCGTTGGCCACTACCTTGTAGTGATCGGGTGCGGTGATGCGGAAGTCGAGGGTTGCCTTATCAGAAGGGTCGTCGACGCAGGGCAGCCAGTTGTGAGCGCGATTGGGCCAGTTATCTCCGAAGAAGCCCCGCTTACCGAATTTATTATTGGAGATGATGAGGCCATCTGCGGGAATACCTCCGTACCGGATGATGTAATTATGCGGGATACCGGGGGCGCCGCTTGTCTGGATCACGAGGCGAGTGCTGTCCTGGATAAAGTGGACAGGCTGGCGACCTTCGCTGACGGAAAAAACCGTCATTCCTTTGCCGGTGCTATTTTTTTCCGTCAGATCGAGTGTGATCTGCGTCGCGGGCTGTTTGAATGTGAGGGTGATAATGGCTGTGCCGCGGATGCTGTTGCTGTCATCATTGAGTGCGAGGGAAAAATCATAGTGCTGGACATCAATGACCGGGTTGTAGGCTTGGGAGCGCGCAGCGGGGCATACCAGGATGATGAGGACCAGCAGAGTGAACAACATACGGGACATAGCGGAGCGTTTATTTGGGTAAAAATACGTTGAAATGAATAGGGGGAGAGCAAATTTTTTGCGTAGTGCGGGTAAGGGATTAAATTGCACTATGGCGGAATATATTAATTGTCCCGGCTGGTTGCACCGGCTGCCTTCTATATACAAACTGATCATTAGTCTTGCGGTTGCGACGATCATTTCTGCGGGGTTGGGGCCTGTGAAGATGGAGAGTATGACGAGGATTATGATTGGCTGGGATTTTTTCAGCATCAGTATGATCATTTTTAGCGGGCTTATCTTTTTCAGCATGCGGCCGCGGCAGATCCGGGTGTTGGCCAAGCAGGAGGATGCAGGCCGGATCGTCGTTTTTGCCATTACGCTGATCACTACCATCGGTAGTTTGCTGGGGATCATGCTATTGTTGGGTAACAAGAACTGGCTGCTGGGCAAGGGTATGGAGACGTTTATTTATATTGCCGGGGTGATCCTGAGCTGGTTCCTGTTGCATACCATGTTCACGTACCGGTATGCGTTGTTGTATTATGGCGATCATCCGCTGGACCCCGATGAGCATACCGTGGGGTTGCAGATCCCGAATGAGTTGTGGCCGGACTATATTGACTTCGCTTATTTTGCGTTTGTGATAGGTATGACATTCCAGGTTTCCGATATCGAAATTTCTTCGCGTCATATTCGCCGGGTGGCGTTGGTGCATGGATTATTGTCTTTTCTTTTCAATACGGTGATCGTGGCTTTAACCATCAATGTGGTATTGGATTTGAAGAGTTGAAGCGAATCGCCTTGCCGGCGGCGACCAACAGGTCCTGCTGCATTTCCGAATATTTTCTTGACAGGATGACTCCCTGGGCACCTGCCTGAAGTGCTGCCAGGGTAGCGGCGTAAGTGTCGTCGGGCGATGCTTTATGGCTATCCGATCTTACGGGGATGCTGACGTCTATGCCCATCAGGATACCACATTTGCTTTTGACGCCTGCCAGGGCACGTTCCGTCTCACGGGTTATGTAGGAGGCAGGCAGGCCAGTGGTGGGTAGCTGGTTCAGCGGCGCCAGCCCCTCATAATGCAGGATATGGTTAAGGAATGGGTATAATTCATCGACCGGGATGTCACGGAATATGGTGGCGCCTATATTACGGACAAAGTCGGCGTAGCGTTCGCCGGCGCAGTTATTGTAGGTGGCAGGTTTGAGGAAATCAGCCTTATCCGCCAGGTGTGCATAGCCGAGTGCGGCGCGGGTGACAGGGTTGAAAGAGATCGTTTGCTCAATGTGGAAGATGAGCTGCAAATCCTGCCGGATGGCTTTCATGGTCGATCTGATCTCGTCGACGATGCTTAGTTTGCCGATATCACAGAGGCGGTCATACGCAATGATCTCCGGATATTCCATCAGGATCTCCTGAAAGGAGACATAATAGCCATCCGGGGGGCGTTCATCGGCAATAGCCGCCTGAACAAACTGCACTAACTTTTTATAGCCTTCTTTGGCGCGCTCGAAATCAATGTTATGTTCGACAGCTGCCTGGCGATGATGATCGCAAAAGCAGGCGACATGCGATGTGTCGCCGACGCCTTTCCGGAAAGGGGTGGCACCCAGTACGTTCATCAGCGGGCCGCTGCGTTCGTTTTCGAAAAGAAAGCCGTCGATAGGATAGGAGGAGGAGAGGTCCGTGACCAGGCTCGTCCAGAAATTTCTTACATCCGGGTTGAAGACGCAGGTGGTGATACTGCGAGAGGGGTCGAAGGTGGATCGGCCCATGAGATCGATTTCTGCGCATTCTTTCAGGCCGGGTACGTCGAAGGCTTTGTCCCAGCGATCTTCGATGCCGCAGAAGAGTTTTATGCCACGTTGTTTGGCGGCGGGCAGCACTTCGGCGAGGATATCGCGTTGGCCGAAATCAGTTGCCCGGGTATTATTGAGGATAGTGTTATGGTAGAATTTTTCGTTCGGCTTGGCGAAATTGCCGCCGTGAAAGGGGGTGTCTTTCGAGGCTGCTGTACCGTGTCCGGGGTGATTGGGGCCAGCCGGGAGCCTGCCGGCGAAGCCCTGGCCATAGGTGAAGGTCGTGAGAGAGATCGTATTGACGGCGGCGTGTTGGCTGAGCCAGTCGAGCAGGTTGTCTACGCCTTCATCGACAAAGGATTCCGGCCCGACCTGGATGCCGATGATTTTGCCGGTGGGGGCTGGCGAGGGGGGTGTGGGGTCGGCGGGGCAGGCGGCGGATGGGTGCGGGACGGCGAGGGGATTACCGAAAGGAATCAGCAGAGATCCGGCGGCGAGGGTCGTGCTGTTTTTGATGAAGTCGCCTCTTTTCATTTGTTGAAGCTATTCTTTGGCAAAGGACTTCGATTGACGGTTATTGACCACTCTTTAGCGGATATTAACTGCATGCCGTGAGTGTTGATTTTATCGGTATCTTTTATTCCTATGAATGATACTACCAGGCGTGAATTTTTAGGGAGTTTGGCGGTGCTTCTGGCGGGGGCTGGGATACCTGCGGGGGCTACGATGCCGGCAGACGCGTCAAGCGCGGAATTTCTGCCGGAGGCGACGGGGCGTGTTCAAGCGGCCGGGGCGGATCCTTATGTCGGCATCCAGATGAGCCCTCATACAATGTTATACGAGGGAATCGAGTCCTGTCTCGATCTTATCCAGCGAACGGCAGCCGTCAATGCGGTCTATCCGTATAGTCATGCTTTTCATACCAGCAGTCTTGGCCAGTCGGTGAATGAACTGGCGGCCGATCATGGGAAGGCGCCGCGAGATTTTCGTAATCTTGTTCCGATGGTCTGGGTCAGGCATCATGAGGAGTACTTCAAGGGGACGCGGTTGCGGGTCAAGCCGACCGATCCGGGGCTGGAATTTTCGAGTCGGGAGCTCTTCCAGGAAATAGTCGCACCGGCGCGGCAGCGTAACATGACCGTTTGCGCGCGCATCCTGGAGGGTTCAGGCCGGGCGATCGAAAATTTTGACCTGGTGCAGACCGTGGATGTGTATGGGAAGCGTGGTGTCAAGGCCTGCTGGAGTCATCCGGATTACAGGAATTTCTGGAATGCGGTCGTATCGGATATGTTTCATCATTATGATCTTGACGGGCTGCAATGGGGTGCGGAGCGGATGGGGCCGTTAATGAATGTTATTCTACCATGGAACAAGGATGCACCCACCTGTTTCTGCACCTATTGTGCCGAGCGCGGCAAGGCTGCGGGTATCGATCCGGAGCGGGCGAAGGAAGGTTACCGGAAATTATATGAGTATGTACAACAGCTGAGATCGGATGCGCCGAAGCCTGCCGAAGGCGTGTACACGGTGTTTGTCCGGCACCTGATGCGCTATCCTGAAATCCTGTCGTGGCAATACCAGTACCGGCTGTCCCGGGAGGATGTGCATAGGGGAATGTACGATACCATCAAGGCTATCAAGCCTTCGGCCCTGGTGGGTTGGCATGTCGACCAGCAACCTGCCAGCTGGGACATCGTATACCGTGCCGAGATGAGTTATGAAGAGATGGCTCCTTATTCCGACTATATCAAGCTGATCCTTTATCATGAAGTGTTGGGGCCCCGGATCCGGAGCTGGTACCTGGAAAGGTTCAAGAGTACTATTCTCAGTGAGCTATCCCTTGAAGAGTCGTTGAATCTTTACTATGATATTTTTGGGTATGACAAGAGTAAAGAGCCGACGTTGGACGAGCTGAGCACGAAGGGATTTTCAGCCGATTTTGTTTTCCGGGAGACTAAACGGAGCGTAGCATCTGCGGCGGGGAAGACGCGCATTTTTGCGGGTATTGGTTTTGATGTTCCTGGCAGTCCGCCGGATGATCCGGAAAGGATTTACCAGGCTACCCTCAGAGCTTTTGAAGGCGGGGCCGGAGGTATCATGGTTTCCAGAGAGTATGAGGAGATGCGGGTGCCGCATTTGGAGGCAGTTGGGCGGGGGGTAAGGGAGTGGGCGGGGCGTGCGATCACCTGAACTGTGCGGAGATCGTGTAGCATACCTTATCATTTATTTTCCTGAACGTTTCTCCATTGATCTTGCGAATCCGGCGGAGGCGTCTGCCGGTCATCAGATCGCCATCAGCGTCGAAGTATTGCGGCTGGGAGAAATAGGTGAGGATATAATACTTTTTGTTGACGAATGGCAGGTCGAAGGTTTTTGGCCAGAGGGAGATATAGATCAGCGAATGGCGGGTCTCGTCCGCATAATAGTCAAGATGATTGATCCAGGTGCATTCCATCGAGCGCATATTTTTTATCAGGTTATTGATGGGGGCGGGATTGTAGCCATATTTGAGGAGTGTATCCTGCAGGCGGGGTTCGCCGACGGCGAATTCATAGATGTAGGTGAGGGAATCAGTCGACAGTTCAAGTGACACATGATCGAAAGGCCGGTCAGTAAATTCGATCGAGAAGGGTTTGGTATTATAGGCGTTGAGGTAGACCTGTTCCATGCCGTCCAGGGTAGAATGGTGTTTGTGATAATAGTTCGTGATGTTGAGGCTGGTGCAGGAGGCTGCGGACGCCAGGATGGCGATGAGTAACAGGCGGTATGTGTTAGGATAGTTCATGGATTAAGAATGAGGCGTCGGACCGGTGGGGGACGATTGTTTTATACAGACTGTGACACCGAAGGTAATTTTCTTAAGGAATTTCATGCTGACCTGGCGCAGGGTGCGGCCACCATAGTCCCAGTAGACGATATCCACCATATCCTGCTGGTCCGGGATCCTGCGGATGGCGTCGAGGACGATAAAGTGAGTCGGAAAGTGGCCTTTAAATTTATTATGGTTCTTTTTATGGAGGTAGGTGTTGTTCACATATAGATAAGTGAGACCGGTGTGAAGGGATTGGGTGAGGTAATCATAGAGGTCGGGGATATCGGGACGGATGAGATCTGAGCCTTTGGCTTGAACGCGGTAGCCGAACAATTCCCGGATCATACGGTTGAACTTTCCATAATTGACAGCGGCCCAGAAGGTATTTTCAGCTCCGGGGTGGAAATGACGGGTGAAAAAATTGAGATAGCTTCTGAAATGATCTGCCAGCACCAGGAACCAGAGTTGATCGGCTGGGCGGATATCGAGGATGCCTTTGAACCTTAGGGTGCCCGCAGCCAGCCGGACGGCAGGGGAGGGGTTGAAATGGGCGGCGCCCCAGGCGGCTTTGCCTTCCGAATAGAGGGTCAGCATAAAGCGGGTATAGCCCAGCGGGTCTTCATGCAATGGAAGGTAGGACAGGGCCGCGTAGCCGCAGAAGTTCGTGTTGGTGCCCTGGTAGAGCGCCAGAGGCGCTATGATATTTGCTTTGAGGTTCGCGATGAAGAGGTCGCGGTGGATATCAGGCCAGTAGATGCTGGAGTCGGGTATTTTGGTTTTGAGGAGATAGTCGAGGGCTTGTTCCCGGGTGGAAGAGCCGGGGACGGTATTTCCGGGGTTGGCCTGGCTGGCGGGAAGGCCGCCAGCATATCCGTGCCTGACTGAGAGCAGTCCGCAAAGAATAAGGGTTAGGAAGAAACGGTATGAGGGAGGCACGGGGGTGAAGTGCATCGGCAAAAATAAGGGCAAAAAAAATTTCCCAGCTAATATCGTAAACGTACGTTTTTTTACGTACCTTCATTTTATGAAGAAATTCAAAAAGGATAGTGAGGATGCTGTCGAGCCGACGAAGTCCGAATTGGCGGTACTGGAGTATTTGTGGCAACATGGGCCTTCGACCGTGAGGGTGGTACATGACGGCGTGAATGAGGGTAAAGAGACGACGCAATATACGACCACCCTGAAGTTGATGCAAGTAATGACCGATAAGGGGATGCTGGAACGGGATGAGACGAATATGAAGCATGTCTACCGGGCTGTTCTGGAGGAGAGGGGAACCAAGGGTCATTTGCTCAGCAAATTTATCGACACCATGTATCAGGGGTCGGTGGAGAGCATGATGATCGCCCTACTGGGAAATGAGCGGACCTCCCGGGACGATCTTCAGAAGATGAAGGCGTTGCTGGCTGATATGGAGAAAAAAGCAAAATAATTATGATACAAGCCATTTGCTGGGTATTGATCCATTCTCTTTGGCAGGGTGCCGTGCTGGCGGTTGCGGCAGGGTGCGTCCTGGCCGGGACGAAGCGATCGGCTGCCGCGGTGCGATACCGGTTGCTGGGCGGGTTGTTGTTGTTGTTCCTGGCGACCTGTGGTATGACCTTTTTATACGAGTTATACGTGGCGGGAGAAATTGGCGGCGTCGGAGAGGCGGGGAATACCGCGGCGGCGGACGTTCTGGCAGCAGGGTCGGGTATACTTCGACGGTATTGCGAGACAAATGCGGGATGGATCGTGTGCGCATGGTTTGTGGTGGCTGCGGTCAAGGCAGTAAGGATGGCGGGTGGCTGGGGATATGTGCATGCCATCAGCCGGCATGGTCATAAGGAAGCGCCGGAGCAATGGGTGCGGTTGGTTGCGCGCTGGGCGGGAGAGTTAGGGATCCGGCGCCATGTCAGGTTGTTGGAGTCCCGGCTGGTGCAGGCGCCAATGATAGTGGGTCATTTAAAGCCGGTTATTTTTATACCGCTCGGTTTGATCAATCAGTTGCCGCCGGACGAGATAGAGGCGGTGCTATTGCACGAGCTGGCGCACATCCGGCGTCACGATTACCTGGTGAACCTGATGCAGCAGTTGGCAGAATGTGTGCTCTTTTTCAATCCCGGGTTGTTGTGGGTGTCTTCCTTGTTACGGGAGGAGCGGGAGAATTGCTGTGATGATATTGCGATTGCGCAAACGGGAGATGGTGTCAGGCTGGTGCGGGCGTTGGTGCGCATCAAGGAACATAGCATGGGGGTTGCAGCGGTCGCTTTCCGGCCTGGTGGTAAGCGTCAGTTGTTGCGCCGGGTCCTGCGGATCGCGCAGCAGCGCAACCAGGGGCTGCACGGTGGGGAGCGGTTCTTTTTGAGCGCGAGCGGTCTGGTGGTGGTGTTATTGTTGTTATCGGTTCACCGGGTTGGAGGCGGAGCGATGGCTGAAAGCCAGATGGCGGCACAGCGGCAGGCGATGGATAGTCATTCGGCGGCAGTGGAGGCTCCGGGGCCGGAGTTAATGTCGGTGTTAAGGGAACAAAAGCAGGTAGCGGAGAACATGGAATGGGCCAGGCAGCAGTTGACGATCTTACATCAACATAAGATAAAGACAGGGAAAGTTCCGAAGCGAAGGACAGAGGGTGAGGGGACACGGAAGATGCAGACGCGGCAGGTGAATGAGGAAGTCCTGAACGACCAAGCGCAGGCCCAGCCGGATATGTTGCAAGGGCAGCGGGATCGGGAGCAGGCGGACCGGAACAGGGAGCAAGTCGAGAAGAACAGGTTGCAAGCGCAACGGAATCGGGAGCAGGATGAGTTGAACAAGGCGCAGGTGAGCCGGGCGGAGGCTGAAAGAGAAAGGATGCAGGTTGAGCGTGACAGGGAACAAGCCGTGAAGGATCTTGCTCAGGCCGAACTCGACAGGCTACAGACCGACCGGGACAGGGCGCAGGCCGACCGGGACAGGCAACAAGGAGAAAAGGATCGGGCGCAGGCAGAGCGTGACCGGCAGCAGGCTGAATTGGAACGGCAGCAGGCGGCCAGGCAACGGAGCACAAAGACGACGGTAACGACAACGACAACCACAACGAAAGAATAATCCTCTACTATACGGATCGCTTCAACGGGCCGCGGGCAAAGGTCCTGGAACCTCTTTGCAATGGCAAGAGAGATATTTTGCCCGATCAAACACTAAATCAATAAAAAATGAAAAAGATCAGCATGGGAAGGATTTTGCTCCTTCTATTAACGTTAATCATTAGCCGAAATTCGTTTGGCCAGCATCATGTACAGGAAATCTCGGGAAACACCTATCTCTATTTCGATGAAGATTCTTCCTCCGTGCCGCCGAAGTCGATGGCTGTTTACAGAGACGGGAACGGACCATTGTATACGTTACATATGATAGGGGATAAGCTGTTGGATCTTACCGTCGACGGTCATCAGGTGCCGTCGGACAGTATGAGCAGATATGGACCGGTCATCAAGGAGATAAAAGTCCAGGTGGAACGGTCAAGGGTGCAGGCCAGACTAGACCGGCAGCAGGCGGAGCGGGATCGTGAACAGGCGGGACGGGATCGGGAGCAAGCTGAAAGAGACCGTGTGCAGGCAGAGAAAGATCGTGAGCAGGCAGAGCGGGACCGGGCACAGGCCGAAAAGGAGCGGCAGCAAGCAGGCCGGGATCAGGAACAGACGGTAAGAGACCGTGAACAGGCAGAGAAAGATCGCGAGCAGGCGGGACGAGATCGCGAGCAGGCCGGGCGGGACCGGGAGCAAGCGGAACGGGATCGCAAACGGGCGGCGGAAGACAGGGCTATCATGCAAAATATTATGGATGACCTGGTCAAGGACGGTTTGGTGCAGGATAAGGAAAGTATCCATTCGCTGAAGATCAATTCAGATGAGATGATACTGAACGGTAAGCCGCTGCCAGAGGCGGTCCAGAAGAAATACATTGCCAAATATGTAACAGGAAAGGGGTATTCCATGTCCTACCATATTGAGGATTGACGACAACCCCGGCCGGCCATGCCGAGTTCAGCACGGTAATTGACTGATATAGGGTAGAGAGTACGTCGCGGTTATTGATTACGAGGCGGTTGCATGCTGAGGGGAGAGGGGCCAGACTGGTAAAGGCCTTCTGTGCTGTCCGGTTGTGATACAGTAAGCTGTACGCTGGCGGACAAAATGCGAAAAGGGAATATTTAGAGAAAGAGGGATGCAACATTTTTTTTAGGGGGCGCGACTATTAGTCATCAAAACCAATCAATCAGCTAATATGAAAAGAATTCTGTTTTCCCTGGCCTGCGGTCTGCAGGTATTGGCCGCGGCGGCGCAATCGCATGATGAGTCGCCATTTATAACGAAATCATTTCCCATGGCATCCATCAAGCAGCTGGAGACCAAAACTTCCGGCGGGAACATTTCCGTTTCGGGACAGACCAGCGGGGAAGCACGGGTCGAAGTTTATATCCACGGCAATAACGGATGGGGAGAAGGGCTGTCCAAAGAAGAGATCCAGAAGCGGCTGGATGAGCAATTCGATCTGACTGTTGCGGTTGAGGGCGGTACGTTGAAAGCGATTGCCAGGCATAAGGAGCATTTTGACAACTGGAATCACAGTCTGTCTATTTCCTTCCGGATCTATGTGCCGGAATCCGTCTCATCTGAAGTGCACACGAGCGGCGGGAATATCAGTCTCAGTGATCTGTCGGGAACGGAGAATTTCGGAACCAGCGGCGGGAACATGAGTATCGCGCATTTGACGGGTAAGATCGACGGGAGTACTTCGGGAGGTAATGTAACCATTTCTGATTCCAAGAATGATATTGACCTGCGGACCAGCGGGGGTAATATGCATGCCACACATTGCGAAGGGACCATCCGGATGGGCACTTCGGGGGGCAACCTGGTACTGGAAGATGTGAAGGGAGATATTCATGCGACTACGTCGGGCGGCCAGGTAGAGGGTCAGGACATAGCCGGTGAACTGCGGACGTCGACATCGGGTGGAAATATCCATTTGGGTAATCTTTCCTGCAGTCTGAGCGCCTCTACCAGTGGCGGCAGTATCGATGTCGATCTGAAGACGATGGGAAAATATCTTGACCTGTCGAATTCCGGCGGAAATATTTCTGTTGCGATGCCGCAGGGGTTAGGGATGAGCCTGACTGTTTCCGGCGAGCGGGTGCATACATCCAAGCTGGAAAATTTCAGCGGTGATATCGACAAGCACAGCATTGCCGGCACCATGAATGGAGGCGGGATACCGGTGAAGGTCAGAGGTAGCGGTGGAAATGTAGAATTGAGTTTCCGGTAGAAAATAATTAATATTGACATTAAAGAATCCTGGTCGTCCGGCCGGGATTTTTTAATTATATTGGCTTTCAAAACTGTTTTGAACATGAGAAAATCCTTACTTGTCGTCATCATGGTTGGGTCGATGACCTTTGTGCATGGTCAGACGACGATCAACCGTGATCCGGAGATAGAAAGCATGGTAAAAGAAGTCAATCCGGATTCCCTGCAATCATATATAAAAAATATGGTGGCTTTCGGCACCCGTAGCACAGTCAGCTCCACGACCGACAAGAGGAAAGGCATCGGGGCGGCGCGGGAATGGGTGTTGATGAAATTCAATCAATTTGCGGCGGCCTCGGGCGGTCGGTTGACGGCCTTTGTGGATACGAGTACTTATGTGGCTGACGGCAAGCGAGTGAAGAACAACGTCAGTCTGGGCAATACCGTGGCTACGTTAAAGGGGACCGATCCGAACGACAATCGCATTTTTATCATCAGCGGTCACCTGGACAGCCGGCGGACGGATGTGATGGATGGGACCAACGATGCGCCCGGAGCGAATGACGATGGCAGTGGTAGTGCGGCTGTGCTGGAATGTGCACGGGTGATGAGCAAGCATTCCTTTCCGGCCACGATCATCTTCGTGACCGTGAGCGGTGAGGAGCAGGGGTTATTGGGAAGCACTTATATGGCGAAGAAGGCCAGAGTGGAGAACTGGAATATCGAGGCTGTGTTGAATAACGATATTATGGGTAGCAATAACAGCAATGAGACCAATATTATCAACAACACGCAGGTAAGGGTATTTAGTGAGGGATTGCCTTCCTACGATCTGACCAGGCAGGCAAAGATGATCAGGCAGCTGGGGTTGGAGAATGATGGTAAAGCGCGGCAGTTGGCGCGGTATGTGAAAGAGGTTGGGGAGCGGTATGTGGACAACCTGCAGGTAGTGATGATTTACCGGAATGACCGTTTTTTGCGGGGTGGCGACCATACGCCCTATGTAGACACCGGTTTTACGGCGGTACGGATCACCGAGATGAATGAGAATTTCAATCACCAGCACCAGGATGTGCGGACGGAGAAAGGCGTGGTGTATGGGGACTTGGAGGAGTTCATGGATTTCGAATATCTGCGAAAGAATACGGCGCTTAACCTGGCCAACCTGGCGAACCTGGCGAAATCGCCGGGGATGCCGCAGGAGGTGAAGGTGGAGGTCCGCAACCTGACCAATGGTACACAGCTGATGTGGAAGGCGCCGACCGTTGGAAAGATCAAGGGATATTACATCCTGATGCGGGAGACGACGAGTGCGGTGTGGCAAAAGAAGATCTTTACCACGGAGACCGATGTCAAGCTACCCTATTCCAAGGACAATTACTTTTTTGCGGTACAATCCGTTTCTGAGGCGGGGAATGAGAGTCTGCCGGTGGTGCCGTTGCCTGCCGGTCGATAGGGTGGGTTGGTGAATGAGTTCAAGGTGGTGTAACATTTATGTGAGGGTCTTCGTCCCACAGGGATAAACTACTTCCACATGATACGCAACTATCTCAAAACAGCACTCCGCAACTTGTGGAAGAACAAGGGTTTTTCTGCCATTAATATTATGGGGCTGGCTATCGGGCTGGCCACCTGTCTGTTGATCCTGATCTATGTCATGGACGAGTTGAGCTATGACCGGTATAACAAGAATGCCGACCGGATATACCGGTTGGATGCAGAGATCAAATTCGGTGGAACACATTTTGTGCTGGCCTCGGCGCCTGCGGCGGCAGGACCGGCCTTGTTGAAAGATTATCCTGAAGTGGAGAAGGAGGTGCGGATGCGGCAGGACGGTGGTTTCCTGGTCCGGAAGGGCAGCCAGAATATCCGGGAAGATGCAGTGGTGTATGCGGACTCGACTATTTTTGACGTGTTCACGTTGCCTCTGATCAATGGTGATCCGCATACCGCGCTGGTGGATGCCCATACGATCGTGCTGTCAGAAAAGATGGCCAAAAAATACTTCGATGCGGTAGATATAGTGGGAAAGACCCTGGTGATCAATGACAGCATTCCCTATAAGGTGACGGGGGTGATGCGGGACATGCCTACACAGTCTCATTTCCGTGCTGATTTCCTGGTCTCGTTGTCCGAATCGGATGATGCGAAGCGGACAGATCAATGGCTGAGCAATAATTACAACATTTATATGCTGCTGCGGCCAGGGGTGAATGGTCGCCATTTTGAAGGGAAGCTGCAGGGAATGGTTGTAAAATATATCGCTCCCCTTTTACAGTCAGTAGTCAATGTTTCACTGGATCAGTTCTACAAGGGTGGTAATAAGTATGTCTTTACCCTGACGCCGCTGACTGACATTCATCTCCATAGCAACAAGACATCAGAAATGGGGGCGAACGGGAGTATTCAGTATGTCTATATCTTTTCCGCCATTGCCATTTTCATTCTGCTGATTGCCTGTGTGAATTTTATGAACCTGTCTACGGCGCGATCTGCGAACCGGGCAAAGGAGGTTGGCATCCGAAAAGTGTTAGGATCCTTACGGGGGAGTCTTATCCAGCAATTTATCATTGAGTCCGTATTGGTCAGCTTTATCGCGATGCTGTTGGCTCTGGGGATTGCCTGGTTATTGTTGCCGGTATTCGATCAACTGGCCGCCAAGGAAATGTCCATCGGTCTTTTTTCCAGGCCATTGCTGGCACCGGGCTTGTTATGCCTGGTGTTAGTGGTGGGGCTGCTGGCGGGCAGCTATCCGGCCTTTTTCCTGTCGGCCTTCCAACCCATTGCGGTGCTGAAGGGCAACGTCGCCAGGGGGTTCAAGACAGGATGGCTACGCAATTCACTGGTGGTCTTTCAATTCGCAATTTCCATCTGCCTGATTATCGGTACGGTGGTCATTTATCGTCAACTAGGGTATATCCGCAGCCGTTCGCTTGGCTTCAACCGCGAGCAGGTGCTGGTCATCCAGAATACATCGGCATTAGGCGCCGGAGTTAAGGCCTATAAGGATAAGTTGGCCAATCTTCCGGGGGTGGAAGGGGTAACGATGACCGGTTATCTGCCCACTTCGGGTTATCGCAATGATGATGCTTTTTTCCTTTCGCCCGACCTGGATATCAAAAAAGGATTGTCGATGCAGCAATGGCCGATCGACGAACATTATATTCCAGTGCTGGGTATGAACATAGTGGACGGGCGAAATTTTTCCAAGGATTTCCCCACGGATTCCACTGGCATCATCATTAATGAAGCGGTGGTCCGGTTGGCGGGTCTTACCCATCCCATCGGAACGAAGTTCTATACGCTGGACGATATCACGACTAAAAAACTTCTGACCTATCATGTAGTGGGGGTGGTGAAGGATTTCAATTTCAATTCACTTCGGGAGGTGGTTTCGCCTCTGGCCTTCTTCCTTCGGCCGGATAATAACAGGATAGCCCTGCGGGTGAGCACCGACCATGTGGAGCGGCTGGTTGCCCAGGTAGAGGACAACTGGCGGACGCTGGCGCCGGGGCAACCGTTCAGCTGTACCTTTATGGATGACGATTTCAATTCCCTGTACCGGTCCGAGCAACGGATGGGAGGAATTTCCCTTTCTTTTTCGCTACTGGCGATCTTCATTGCCTGCCTGGGATTGTTCGGGCTGGCGGCGTATGCAGCCGAGCAGCGCATGCGGGAAATTGGCATCCGGAAAGTGCTGGGGGCGTCGGTGACTGGTATTATCGCCTTATTGTCCAAAGATTTCCTTTTACTGGTGCTCATAGCTGCCCTGATTGCCTTTCCGCTATCCTGGTGGGCCATGTACAGGTGGTTACAGGATTATGCCTATCGGATCAGTATTGGCTGGGAGGTCTTTGCGCTGGCGGGGACGTTGGCGGTAGGGATTGCCTTATTGTCGGTGGGCCTGCAGGCTTTGCGGTCGGCGTTGGCGAATCCGGTGAAGAGCCTGAGGGCTGACTAGCTAAGCACATAACCTGGCGCTTCTGGGATCAGACGCTATCGCGTCTTCTTGCTCAGAGTGAGCTTCGGCTCCCGATGAGAGCCTGAGGGCTGAGTGAGCTCGGCTTCCGATGAGAGTTTGAGGGCAGAATAGAAATATTTGGGAAGCGCCGCAAGGGTTGTGGGGAAGTGTCGGGCGAGGGCGTGTCGCTTGCATCAGGAATTGTGTAACTTTAGATGCAAGCGGAATTTTATGAACAAATTTTTTCCTAACGACTCCCGCAGTCTCATAGAGACCATACTAGTCCTGCTGTTGTTATTGCTCCTCATGCTGGCGTTATACGACGTGCTGAGGGTATTTTTCGGTGTGCTGACCTTTGCCCTTATCTTTTCCGTGTCTTTTTCCGGTCCTTTCGAGCGATTGGTGCGGATACTGGGTAACAGGCGGGTGCTGGCGTCAATTATTTATTCGATCCTACTGGTGGCTATCGTAGCCTTACCGTTCACTTTTATTGTTTCAACCGTACGGCATCATGTGAGGGAATCTATCGTATGGCTGGCGGATGTGAAGAAGAATGGGGTGCCACCGCTGCCCAAATGGGTTATCAATCTACCTTTTGTCGGGGAGGATATCGATTCCTTCTGGCAGCAGGTGCAGGACAGTCCAAGGGATGCCATTGCCCATCATGGCGAGCAGATCCGGCAGTTGCTGAGGCGGATGCTGACCAGTGGGGCTGGTATTGTCGGTACGGCGGTACAGTTTATCGTGGGAATCTTTATTTCGGCTTATTTTCTGGCGACGGGGAAAAAAATAATGGAGCCGGTAGAATTGACGACCGTGCACCTGTTGGGGAAGGAGGATGGGTTGTCCCTGCTAGGTGTCATCACCCAGGCCATCAAGGGGGTATCCATCGGGATCATGGGTACGGCTTTTATTGCGGGTTTTCTGGCATGGATCGGACTGTTTTTGGCCGGGGTAAGCTATTCGCTGGTGCTGGCGGGGCTTGTCTTTTTTCTGGTGTTGCTGCAGCTAGGACCTTTACTGGTTTGGATACCGGTGGTTATCTGGGCGATCATCGAGGGGCATACGGGGATGACGATATTTCTCATCATTTACGGGATTGCTTTGCTGGTGATCGATGCTTTTCTGAAGCCGATCCTGATTGCGAGGAGCGGGGGGAAGATTCCCTTTCTGGTTTTGTTCCTGGGGGTGATCGGGGGGCTGGCGGCCTGGGGTTTTACGGGAATGTTCAAGGGGGCGATCATTATGGCGGTATCGCATACCGTGTTTACGACGTGGTTGGGGAGGAAGACCAGCGGGTCTTTTGGCTAATTACTTTTTTTTCTATAATTTCCACACAATTACACCCCCTAAACAACTGTTTATGAAAATTATACAGAAAATCTTACAGTCCGTACATTTTGCAGATCGCCCTCCCGTACTGGTAGATATAGGGGCATCTGGTGAGATCAATACCAAATGGAAGGCGATCGCTGATTATAGTATTTGCCTGGCTTTCGACGCCGATGATCGGGAGTTCCATGTGACAGAGCAGACGAATAAGACTTATAAAAAGTTGATCACGTTCAACAGGATTGTGACGGCGGAACCTATGGAATACACGGACTTCTATCTGACAGCTTCACCTTTCTGTTCCAGCATGCTCGAACCGGACCAGGACCAGTTAAAACCCTGGGTTCATAGCGGGTTATTTGCGGTCGAAAAGAAGTTGCGATTGCCGGCGATCACCCTGACGGAATCGCTACGGCAGGCGAATATTGATTATATCGACTGGTTTAAGAGTGATGCGCAGGGCATTGATCTGCGCTTGTGGAATAGTCTTTCGGCTGCTGTCCGGGCTGGCGTATTGGCGGCTGAGTTCGAACCGGGGATACTGGATGCCTATAAGGGAGAGGACAAGCTGGTTGCCATCTTGCAGCAGCTGGAGGAGGATGGTTTCTGGTTGTCTTCGATGAAAGTCCAGGGGGTTCAGCGGTTGGACGCCAAACATGTCGCGGGGCTGAAATCTTATATTGCCCGTAGGATCATGCGCACCACGCCGGGTTGGGCGGAGCTCAGCTATCTGCGAAAGGCAGGGGGGCTTAATACCCGGGCGTACCTATTACTGATCGTCTTTGCCTTGCTGGAACAGCAATATGGCTTTGCACTGGAGGTTACGGAGAGGGCCAGCCGGGAGATGCCCGACGACGCACTATTCCGGGAATGCAGTGAAGAAATCCGTCGGCTGCTGATGGCGGGAAAGCGCCGTGTACCCATGCTGTACTTACATCAAAAGATCGATAAGCTGTTTGCACGGTTACACGGCTGATGTTTTTCCCTGTCAGCGGATCTCTGCCGCCGGGCGAGCGGGCTGAGTAAATCCTTTTTGTTTCATTAATTCATTGATCTCGGAGATGGCCCGTTCGAGCTGGGCATCTTTGCCATGGGCGGAGGCGGTGAGGTTTTCGGGGACGGCGATATCGGGATCTACGCCGTGGCCTTCCTTGAACCAGGTACCGTCGGGGTTATACATGCGGAAGGTAGGAACTGTGATAGAACCGCCGTCGATGAGTCCCGGTACGCCGCTGATACCGATGAGGCCGCCCCAGGTGCGGGTACCTATGAGGGGCCCGAGGCCCGTCTTGCGGAAGAAGTCGGGGAAAGCGTCGCCGCCCGAACCGCTCCAGCCATTGATCAGCATGACTTTTGGTCCGAAGTTGGCGAAGGGTGGTGAGCTGAAGCCTATTCCGTCGCGGGTCGCCCAGAAGGCCAGTGCTTTGCGGTTGAGCAGCTCGATAAAGCGGTCAGGGATCTGGCCGCCACTGTTGAATCGTTCGTCGATAACGAGTGCCTTCTTATCCAGCTGAGCGGTGAACTGTCGGATGAGGTCGTCCTGACCATCGATGCCAGTACTGCGGACGTAGATATAGCCGACCTGGCCATTGGTGCCTGCTTCTACCATCTTACGGTTTTCTTCCACCCAGGCAAGGTTGCGAAGATGGGATTCATCACTGAGTGTCACTACGACGACGGTCTTTGCTCCGGAGAGGGAGGGGGTGCTGCTGTAAGTCAGCTCGACAGGGCGGTTGCTAAGGTTAACGAAGGGGGCATATGGCTCAGTCTTCGTCGTCAGCGGAATACCATTGACGGCGAGAATATAGTCCCCTTCTTTCACAGGTACGCCGGGGAGATCGAGCGGGGACCTTGTTTCAGCATCCCAGGAAGCGCCTCTGATGATCTTGCCGATCTTGTAATAGTCGCCGTCGGCTACCCAGTCGACGCCAAGATAGCCTGTAGAAACGTGTCTGGTGGGTTCTGTCACTCCTCCGTTGTGGTAGGTGTGGGACGAACTAAGTTCGCCAATCATTTCGCCGATGATCCAATCGAGTTCTTCGCGATTGCTGGCGCCTTCCAATATCTTCAGGTATTGTTCTTCTACTTTTTTCCAATCTACGCCATGCATAGCAGGATCGTAGAAATAGTCTCTTTCAAGGCGCCAGGCATCGACGAGGATCTGATGCCATTCTTCGCGCGGGTTGACCCACATCTGCATTTCGGCCGTGCGGAGCTTTTTGTCCATTTTTTGTCCTTCATCGGCGGCGACGATAGAAAAGGAACCGTCTTTTGTTGCCAGGATATGTTTGCCGTCGGCTGCCAGCTGATAGCCGTCGACTTCAGCGAGTATCGTCTTTGATTTGCGTTTGTCGAGGTCGAAGAATTTAAGGGCCTGAGTTCTTTCTTCGGAGCCGGTGTTCGATTGCTGCAGATAGATCAGTTTGCCGTCGGCGGCCGTGAGATTGTTATAGTTGCCTGGTTCAGACGGCAGCAGTATCAGCCGGGATTCCAGTCCGTCGAAGTCGATGGCGACTGCGGGGATAGCGGGTTTTGAAGGAGCAGGTGTTACAGGCGGTTTGGCCTTCTTGTCGGCTGCTGCCATGGCGGGTGCGCTGTCCTCTTCTTTTTGAATGGCTACTGTGTCGTCCTTGGGATACAACGGGGATTGCGTGTGTTTTTTCAGGACGATGACCGCCAACCGGGTAGAATTGGGGTAGATGAAGGTATTGTCGAGGTCGCTGTACAGCGGGTTGAAAGACTGGCTCGTCGTCACGTAGAGGTATTTGCCGGATGCGTCGAATACCGGGTTGGCGCAACTATAATAGCCGGAGGTTACGGGATGCAATTGTTTTTCCGTCGCATCATAGATGAATATCGCGCGATGATTGTTGACCATGTCGCGGTCATAGGACAGCCAGCGGCTGTCCGGGGACCAGCTGGCTGTAAAGCCCTGCAGATTGCCTTCTGTATAACGAAGGGCCTGGTCTACCTGGGCAGTCTGGCCGCTGATGCGATCGTAGATGTAGATCTTACCTGCTTTGTCGATGAAGGCGAGTTTCTTACTATCCGGGGACCAATAAAGGTTATAACGGAAGCCTGCGCCGTAGGAAGTGACTTGTTTTTCGGCGCTCTCTTTTCCAGCTTCGCGGAGCATGAGTTCGTATTCGCCGGAGCGGTCGCTCCAGTAAGCGAGGTATTTTCCGTCGGGCGACCAGGCGGGAAAACGTTCAGCCACGCCGGAAGTCCGGGTCAGATCTGTTACCGGACCGTCCTCCGCAGGTACGGAGAAGATATCCCCGCGCGCTTCGAAGAGGACGCGTTTACCGTCGGGAGCGATAAAGGCGTTGGAGATTAATTTTTCCACCGGCTGCAGGGTGGGACGCAAAGCTGTTTCGTCGGAGATGACCTGTACGTTGACCTGGTGTGCCTGGTGAGTAGTAAAGGTGTAGAGCCAGAGATGGCCGCCCTGTTCGAATACGATATCGTTCGGACCTTTCGAGGCATAGTGGGCATCGTAGTCTGTAAAATGGGTAAGTTCAGTGAATTTTTTCGTAGCGATATCATATTCCCAGAGGTTTGCCCGCTTGTCTTCACCGCGGTCGGACAGGAAGAAGACACTATTGTCATGCCACATGGGTAATTCGTCGTCGGCATCTGCTGCAGAGATATTTTCGTCTGCGTAGCTGCTCAGGTTAAAAAGATGGATCTGGCCATTCCAGCCGCCATGGTAACGTTTCCAGTTACGGGCTACCTGAGATTTGTAGGTGAAGGCGACCTGGCCTGCGTCGGGCGACAGGGTGCCATATTCGGCATAGGGCAGCGGCAGCTGTTGCGGCACACCGCCGGTGGCGGCCAATTTGAAGAACTGGTCGAATCGTTCGCGTCCGCTGGCGCGGCTGGAGGCAAAGAGAATATTTTTTCCGTCGGGGTACCAGTCGGCTACGCGTTCGGGTGATCCATACCAGGTGAGCCGGGTGGGGATGCCGCCGGCGGTGGGGATAGCGTAAATGGAATTGCTGCCATCATAATCGGCGGTATAGGCGATCGTCTTACCGTTGGGTGAGAATTTAGGAAAGGATTCCACGCCGGATGGTGAGCTGAGATGGGTGGCTATGCCTCCTTCTTTGGATACGACCCAAAGGTCATTGGCGTATGTAAAGACGATCTGGGTGGCAGAGACGTCGGGGAAGCGGAATAAGGCGGCGTTGATCTGGGCCCTGGAAATGGACAGGGTACAGATGAAGGTGAGCAAGGTTAACAGTGTTTTGCGCATGTAATTGGTTTTGGCTAATTAATACATGAAAGATACGTTAAGCGACTGAAAGCCAAGAGGACAGGTGCGGCTTTTCCGCCAGCTAAGAAAAAGCGGGGATCGCTGGTCAAATATATTGGTCAGCGGTAAGGGGACAGGCGGCGCGGGGTTATTTAGCGAATAGCTGGGAGATATCCTGGAAGGCTTTGAATTCAAGTGCGTTGCCGGAGGGGTCGAGGAAGAACATGGTAGCTTGTTCGCCGGGTAGTCCTTTGAAGCGGATATAGGGTTCGATGATGAATGGGATAGCGCGGGCTTTCAGTCGTTTTTCCAGGTCATGCCACTGATCCCATTCCAGGACGACCCCATAGTGGGGAACGGGGACCTCATGACCGTCCACCGGGTTAGAGTGAAGGGCTTCTTCAGCTTTGGGACGGGGTTTGAGGTGAATGACGAACTGGTGGCCGAACAGGTCGAAGTCCACCCACTGGTCGGAGCTGCGTCCTTCTTCGCAGCCCAGGACGTCACGGTAGAATGATCGGGTCTCCTGCAGATCGTAAACGGGAACAGCGACGTGGAAGGGGGTGAGCTTTTTCATCATTTTCAGGCGATTGATCAGGCAAATATAAGGGTTTGGGCATACAGAAATTTGGTCGGATATTTGATACCAATTGACCTTATATGCAACAATTTAAAAATTCCCTGATACGTACAGGCGCGTATAAGATGGCGCGACCGTTTATGAAGAACATGAAGAAATTGGTCGGTTTTGTTCAGTTTGCGGACTGGATGCATGAGAATAAAGATATTGCCTATAATGATTTTCCGATCAAGCGGGAGTATACGTTGCGTTTTGGACTTTTTGAGTTTGTGATCAAGCATGTTGGGGATAAGCCCATTAATTATATGGAATTTGGCGTATTCGACGGTGAGACCTTTCATTGGTGGATGAAGCAGCAACAGAATTCTGAATCCAGATTTTACGGGTTCGATACCTTTGAAGGGTTGCCCGAGGAATGGAGTGGTAATAAGGTGGGTGCCTTTACCCAGCATGGGCGGGTGCCGGCTCTCCGGGATTCCAGGGGCCAGTTCATACAAGGATTTTTTCAGGATACGCTGGGCCCTTTCCTAAAGACTTTCGAAGACAACCGTCAAAAGGTGATTTTTTTGGATGCCGATCTATATAGTTCGACCTTGTTCGTGCTGACGATGCTGGCGCCTTACCTGAAAAAGGGTGACATCCTGATGTTCGATGAATTTTCCTCCAATCAACATGAATTCAGGGCATTTCATGATTTTCTCAAAGCTTACACCTGGTTTTCGCCCAAACTGATCGGGGCGGCAAATAATTATTGTTTTACGGCTTTCGAGTTATAGCATTGCATTAGACAATTAAAAAGGGTTGTTTATGAAAATGCAATTTCCGGATAACTGTATTCGGGCAGGAATGTTATTGTTACTGGTCGTGCTGGCGCCATGGCTGTCCCGGGCGCAGAATGGGATCGTTGTGTATCAGTCCGATTTCGGGTTAAAGGACGGTGCGGTGTCCGAGATGAAGGGGGTGGCGATGGGGGTATCTCCTGCATTGAAATTATTCGATCTCACGCATGAGATACCGGCTTACAATATCTGGGAGGCTGCTTACCGCCTGCAGCAGACCGTGCCCTACTGGCCGGCCGGGACAGTGTTTGTGTCAGTAGTAGACCCCGGGGTCGGGACCGAGCGAAAATCGGTAGTGCTGAAGACCAGGACAGGTGAGTATATCGTGACGCCCGATAACGGGACATTGACACTGGTGGCCGAGTCATTGGGTATCGATTCCATCAGGGAGATCGACGAGTCCATCAACCGGCGGCCGGAATCGCGGAACTCCTATACTTTTCATGGCCGGGATGTATATTCCTATACGGCAGCCCGGCTGGCGGCGGGGGTGATCAGGTTCGAACAGGTGGGGCCGATGTTGCCGAGGCAGGAGGTTGTATCGATCCCTTATCAGAAGGCGGTAATGGCGGATGGCGTCATCAAGGGTACCGTCCCGGTGCTGGATGTGCAATATGGAAATGTCTGGACGAATATTCCTGCTGAAATGTTCCAACGGTTGGGGTTGTCTTTCGGGGATATGCTGCAGGTGAAGATCATGCGCCAGGGGAAGGAAGCGTATCGGGGTGAGATGCCTTATACGGCTACTTTCGGGTCCGTCGGGGTAGGTAAGCCGCTAGCGTATCTGAACAGTCTGTTACAATTATCTTTTGCGTTGAACCAGGGTGATTTTGCGGCGGCCAACCATATAGCAAGCGGTGGGGATTGGACAGTGGAGGTGAGTCGCCTACGCTGAAGCTTCGGCGACCGAGGGCGGGGAAGGGATGCAACTCAGAGATACAATTGCACCATATGGCGCCAATACCGGGCTTTGTGGGATTCTCCGTCCCATAGATGCAGGGCATTCCAGATGCCTTTTGCCCAGAGGGCATTGCTGAGGGTCTGGTTGTTTTCCAGGAAAACATCTTTTTCCCCCACGACAAAAATGATTTCCAGCGCTTTGAGTGCGGCGATCCAATCAGGATGGTGCAAGTTAAGGATGTACTGGCTGGGGGTGTTGTAATAGATATTTTCATCCCGATAGCCGTCAAAGAGGTCGCCGAAGTGCTCGAGCGAGAGGGTAAGGTCATAGCGGCCGCTGAGCCCCACGACTTTATGAAAAAGAGAAGGATATTTGAAGGCGAGGTTAATTGCGTGCCAGGCGCCGAGGCTACAACCGGCGGCTATGACTGTGGGGTGCGGGTTCTTTTCCTGAACGAGGGTGAGTACTTCTTCGATGATATATTTTTCGAACTGGAAGTGACGGAGGATCCGTTCGGCTGGATGGACTTCCTTTGAATAAAAGCTATCCCTGTCCACGCTGTCCAGGCACCAGACCTGGATGCTGCCTGCTTCGATCTTGCGGCGGAGGGCTTCGATGACGCCCCAGTCTTCATAGTCGAAAAAGCGGGCGGTGCGGGTGGGGAAGAATAATACCGGATCTCCGGTGTGGCCGAAGATCAGCAGCTCCATGTCCCTTTGCAGGTGGGGGCTGAACCATTTATAATATTCCCTGTTCATGGCGTCGGTGCGGCTAGATATTGCTGGATGATTTCTTTCCATAAAGCATAGCCTTTACCGTTAATGTGGAGTCCGTCGGGGTCCAGGAATTCTCTTTTTGGATAGCCTGAATTATCGGTCATCCGATTATAGACATTTATAAAATGCAGATTGTTGCTTTGCCTGGTAATCTCTTCTTCGATAATTTTATTGGTATACCGGATACTGTCGACGATATTCCACCGGGTGATGCTGGGTTTAATGGAGATGAATGCCAGGGGGATATTACCGAAATGCTGACGGGTGAGGGCTACCAGCTGCTGGAAAAAAATGAACACTTCTTCCGGGTGCCGGCCGTCGCCCAGATCGTTGTCGCCCGCATAGACGATAATGGAATTCGGGTGGAAGGGGGCGATGAGGCGATCGAAGAACCAGACACAGGCGGCCAGGGTAGACCCACCGAAGCCCAGGTTGACGGGCTGGTAAGGGGCAAAATCCTGATCCAGGCTCTCCCAGAGCCGGATGGAGGAACTGCCGTAGAAGAGCAGTTTAGGATCGTAGGTCAATGCCGCCCTTTCCTTTTCCAGCCGTTGAACTTCATTTTCGTACCAGACCATAAGGGGTTTTATCAATGGTAAATATAAGCCTAAAGAAGGGATTAGCGACAGGGTGCGTCATTCATAAACTTAAGATAACTTTGCCGGGGGGGAGCGCGGGTGTCATCGGGAGGTAAGGAATTGCTCGATCATTTCTCTGTAGGCCTGGAGACTATCCGGTTTGGCCACGACATCCTGGGCGCCGAGAAGAAGGCATTCGCGATAGAAGTCTTTTACCTGATAGGTGGAGTAAATAATCGTCGGGATATCCCGGTAGCGCTGATTTTCCTTTAGGAAGACCAGGCTATCCTTGCCGGTCATTTTTGGCATGTTCTGGTCCAGGATGATCATATCGGGCAGTTCATCTTCTTTTGTTTTGTCCAGCAGTGATACCATGTCAAGGCCATTCTCTGCGTAGATCAGCAGTGAGTCGTCGTCCATCTCCCGAAGGATCTCTTCGAAGATCAGCCGGTCGTCTATGTCGTCGTCTACGAGTAATATTTTCTTGTATTTTATCATAGCTATCTTTAAGGGGTAACCGCTGGAACAGTGAATACAGAATTATACCTGGGGTTGGAGCTCATGCCTCTCTATCCAGTTTTTGAAGGTGATGAATGTATCTTCGGCCGCCGCGATGATTTCCCGGCGTTGTATCAGCGGGAAAGGGCGATTGAGAAATTCTTTGAAGGATTGCCACATTCTGTTTGTCTCGGCGCCGTAGCCATTGAAAAAAGATAGGCTTTTTAAGGTGTCCAGTTCCTGGCTGATCATCCCGGCGATGATCCGTCCTCCCAGGGTACTGCCCTCCAGTACGTAGAGGGCGCCGAGGGCGCGCGGATAGGAGTCGATGACAGGCAACTGCTGACAGATGTCAGGCGGCAGCTCGGGCAGACCCGTCTCATTCATGTCCCAGAGTAGATATTCGGCCCGGGATCGCCGGAGGATATCTGGCAGGATATCGGGCGTCAGAAACCGGCGGATGAGGGCTTCCATGGGCGCATAATAGCCATAGAGCCAGTTCAGCATATTCATATAATCCGTCGTCGTTCCCATCTTCTTTAACACAGTGATCAACTTTTTTTCAGCGGCCCGATGGGCATCGGCAGTGACTTCTTTTAATTCTTCCGTCAGCATGAGACGTAATTGTTTAGTGTTCGCAAATTTGCAGGTCCGTCAAGGTAACCGATTGTAGACAAGCCGTGGAAATTTTTCTACAATTTTCCCTTTCCCTGGCCCCGCAGGGTATACATAACTGTGCTTAAACTCAATCGATAGTATAAGAAAATAACAAAAACGCGGCCATAGTTTCCGGGTGCCTTATATTCGTGTATCAAATCAATTTACCTGTTTATGAGAAAGATTATTTACGTCTTGCTGGCCATGTCCATTGTATATAGCAGCTATGCGCAAAACCATAATCAAAACCGGCCAGGGGCGACCATGCCGTCTCCGGGTGCTGCCCCTGCAGGCCCGGTCAAATTACCGGCCGGCAGCCGGGTGTTGAACATCGATTCCTCCCTTACGACCCATGCAGAGGTGACGATCAACGGGCAGCGGGTGCCTTATGATGCTACGGCGGGTACCATCCCCGTATGGGATGAAGAAGGCAAACCCATCGCGGGATTATTTTTTACCTATTATGAGCGTTCCGATGTGAAGGACCGTGCATCCAGGCCGCTGGTGATATCGTTCAATGGGGGGCCGGGCACGCCATCTGTATGGATGGAGATCGGGTATACCGGGCCGCGCCGGTTATTGCTGGACGACGAGGGGTATCCGGTGCAACCGTATGGGTTGAAAGAGAACAATTCTTCCATTTTGGATATTGCGGATATCGTATACCTCGATCCGGTCAATACCGGTTTTTCCAGGGCGGTGAGTGCGGATATTCCGACCTCCCGTTTTTTCGGCGTCAATGCAGACATCAAATATCTGGCGGAATGGATATCCACTTTTGTGACCCGGTATAACCGGTGGGCTTCGCCTAAATTCCTGATCGGGGAGAGCTATGGTACGACCCGGGCAGCCGGGCTGGCGCTGGAGTTACAGGAATCTCAATGGATGTATCTGAATGGCGTGATCCTGGTGTCGCCTACAGACCTGGGGATCGAGCGGAGCGAATTTGTACAGGCATCGCTGAGAGTGCCCTATTATGCGGCTACGGCCTGGTTTCATAAGACGCTGGCGCCTGATCTGCAAGGAAAAGATCTGACCGATTTCCTGCCCCAGGTGGAAGACTTCACCATCAATCAGCTGAGACCTGCCTTATCAAGGGGGGGATACCTGGATGAGGCCCGGAAAAAGGGGTTGGCAGATACGCTATCGCGTTATACCGGTCTATCGGAGAAGGCCATTCTGCAATCCAACCTGATCATTCCGGATAATTTTTTCTGGAAAGAACTGTTAAGAGACAAAGGGTATACCGTTGGCCGGCTGGATAGCCGGTATCGCGGCATTGACGGGCAGGATGCGGGAGATGCACCGGACTATAACGCCGAACTTACATCCTGGCTGCATGCTTTTACGCCTGCTATCAACATTTACCTGCGGGAGGACCTGCATTACAAGACAGATCTGGAATATAATATGTTCGGGCCTGTTCATCCCTGGAACAACCAGAACAACCATACCGGTGAGGATCTGCGCAAGGCGATTGCCGAGAACCCCTATTTGCACCTGCTGATCCAATCGGGGTATTACGATGGCGCCTGTGATTATTTCAATGCGAAATACAGTTTGTGGCAGCTGGATCCCAGTGGCAGGCTGAAAGACCGATTACACTGGGAAGGGTATCGGAGCGGGCATATGCTGTACCTCCGGAAACCAGATCTGGCTGAGGCCAATGAAAATCTGCGGAAGTTCATCCGGGCATCGTTGCCCAAGCCTGGTGAAGCGGCGAAATATTAAGACATGAATAGACTGCTTATGATCGTCTTCTGCGGGCTGACATTGCCGGGCTACTGTCAGGTCCTTTCCCTGCAGGAACGTCGGCATTGTGAAGGGGAGGCCAAGGAGGTGACGATCATCCGTGACAAATGGGGAATCCCGCATATTTATGGGAAAACGGATGCTGCTGTCGTTTTCGGGCTAATGTATGCCGAGTGTCAGGAAGACTTCAGCCGGGTGGAGAAGAACTACCTGGAGGTACTGGGTCGTCAGGCAGAGGCTTATGGGGAGACCTATTTGTATAATGATGTGATGATGCGGCTGATCTATGATAGTGCGCAGGCCGAAGCCGACTATGTAAAAAGCCCCGATTGGATGCATAAACTGCTGGATGCGTTTGCAGATGGAGTGAATTATTATCTCTACAAGCATCCGGAGACGAAGCCCTTACTATTGAAGCGTTTTGAGCCGTGGTATGCTCTGATGTTCACGGATGGGAGTGTTTCGGCCACGAGTACGGGAGGGGTAAGGCCCGACGAGATACGAAATTTTTACAGCTGCAGTGATAGCTCATCGGGGACGATGGCGCCGTCGCCCAGCCGGCAGCATGCCTTGTCAGCAGTAGAGAGGATGGTGTTATCAGACAGGGGGATGTCGGGGCCGGGAGGCGAGGAATCCCGGAAGAGCGGGACTGGCCAGCAAGAGAGGCAGGCGCCGCCGGTGGGGGAGCAAGAGACCGGCAAGCCAGGATCGTACGATGAGTTGGATGACAGGGAGGGTGGCTCTAACGGGTTTGCGTTGGCCGGATTCCGGACGGCTTCGGGCAATACCGAGTTATATATCAATCCACATGTTCCCTTTTACTTCCGGATGGAAGTACAACTGGTCAGTGAAGAAGGGTTGAATACTTATGGCGCGGTTACCTGGGGGCAATTTTTCATCTATCAGGGTTTTAACGCTCACTGCGGGTGGATGCATACTTCCAGCCTGGCGGATGTGGCGGATCTTTATGCCGAGAAAGTGCAGCAGGAGGGAAGTAGCTGGGTTTATGAATACGAGGGGCAGACGAAGCCCGTGACGACCCGGCCGATTGCGGTCTATTATAAGAAAGATGATTCCCTGAAAGTTTTGCCTGTCACGGGATATTACACTCATCATGGGCCAGTGATGGCCAGCAGGGACGGTAAATGGCTGAGCCTGCGGGAATACAACCGATCGCTGAATGCATTGCTGGAAGCATGGCTGATCACGAAGGCCAACACATTCGATGAGTACAAGAAGGCAATGGATCTCCGGGCCAATACCACCAACAACACCGTCTATGCCGATGACCAGGGCAATATTGCCTATTGGCATGGCAATTTTATGCCGCGGCGGGATACCGCCTACAACTGGTCGTTGCCGGTAGATGGAACCATCGCGGCCACCGAATGGAAGGGAGTGCATGAACTGGATGAGATTGTCCATTGTTACAACCCTGCCACCGGCTGGATACAAAATTGCAATTCCACTCCCTTTACGCTGTCGGGCAACAGTAGCCCTCAACGGAATCAATATCCGGCTTATATGGCTCCCGACGGCGAAAACTTTCGGGCGCTGAATGCCGTTCGGTTATTGGCCGGCGCCAATGACTTTACGCTGGATAGTCTCACCCTGAAAGGATATGACCATTATCTTACGGCTTTCGATGTGCTGCTGCCCTCGTTGTTCGAGGCGTATGCCGGCGCCTCCGACTCCGTGAAAAAGGCGTTGCAGGAGCCCATTGCTTACCTGCAGAAATGGGATCGGCGGTCGGCCATTCATTCCGTAGCGACGACGCTGGCGGTGGAGTGGGGCACGCGGATGATGCCCTATGCGCCCCGGCCTGTCACGACAGAAGCGGCTTCCAATGCCGTGGGTAATGTTCAGGCCGAGGTGACGCATTCCACGGCTGCACAAAAGACGGGTGAGTTGCTGGCTGTTATCGCCGATCTACGGCAACGTTACGGTAACTGGAAAATGGAATGGGGGGATATATGCCGTTATCAGCGGCTGACGGGGAAGATCGTGGAGACGTACGATGATAAAAAGCCCAGTCTGCCGGTGGGATTGGCCTCTTCCGCATTTGGTGAACTACCGTCATACCAGAGCCGGGTCATGCCGGGCACGAAGAAGCGTTATGGGTATTCCGGAAACAGCTTCATTGCCGCGATAGAGTTCGGCAAAAAGGTGACAGCCAAAACCATTGTCACAGGCGGGGAGAGCAGTAACCCGGCCTCGCCCCATTTTTCGGATCAGGCTGTGATGTACCTGGGGGGATGGTTCAAGGATGTGCTGTTCTATCGGGAGGATGTATTGGCTAATGTTCAGAAAACATACCGGCCTGGCGAGGAATAAGCCAGGGTCTGTCGAATAAGCAGAGCGAGGTCGTCGTTTTGAAAAAAAAAACTAATGCTGCATTCTTAATTTAATGCTATCAACAAGAAGTTTCGTGAAAATTCTAGACCCGGAATCATTTAAATGGGAGAAATCGTCAAATAGGGGCCTGTTATTATAAAAAAAACCGGTATTTGAAAAGTCTATCAGCGGGATATTTTTGTTGTTACAGATCTCTCTGACTTCTTCATCGATTTTGGGATAGTATGGTTTTAACAGATTGGGAGTAAAGATTATAAAAAGCCTGATATTATTTCTGTTTATATCATCTACGAATTGACTAAACAAATTCACCAGGGAACTGTCATAATCCGGGGGCCATTTTGTTCTATCCAACCCTTTTTCTGAATTTATCTTCAATGCTAACTGGAGGGAATCCAGCACTCCGCTCAGCGGGGCATAACCTTTGAATTCATCCTGCGGTTTCAGCCTGTATTTAATAATATGAACTATAGTGGAATTATAGGGGAAAGTTTTAGATAATAATTTTAAATGTCCCAGGAGTCTGTCTTTTCTACTAAAATCTTCGAAGATGATATCCCCCATACTTCCATAATACGGATAAAGGTCCGACATCCTGTCCTGCTGGTCGCGTTTATTTAAAAACCAGTCTTCATCAACATTCAGCAATATCATTTTCGGCCTGGAACGTCTTTCCCGGAATTCATAAATAGCCCTGTTGAATAATAACTTTTGCCCCATCGTTCCGCAATTAAAGGTCGATTCTTTCAGAGAATCCTGAATAATATCCGAAACGAACTGCCTGTTGGCATGTGAACTCCCCAATACAATTATATCTGAAGTGTCGGTTTTTATGATGTAGGTTAACCTTGCGTACTTTCCGCTTTTTTGCGTGTTGAAGAGCATTTTGGAAAACAGGCCAAAAATAGAATCACATACAATCAAGGCAATTAAAAAAATGACAACCCGAAAGAGATTTTTTTTAATCATAATGCTAAAATTGGAAGTAAATAAACTGCCCGCCGTCGAATACGCCTAAATATAAAATGATCAAGGTCAGAAAAATGTAAAACGACATGCTGAGATAAGGGTGTATCGGTCTGTTGGCAGCCGGAAAGATTCCTGCAATTTTAGAACGATTCTCTACGATCAATAAAAGAGCGATGCCGATCAGCGCATATATCGGAGCGGTCACATCCTGATCGGAAGGGATAAATAATTTCCCCGGGTGAGTAAAAATAGATTTAACAATAAAGAATGAATCCTGGACTGTATTCGATCTGAAAAATATCCAGCCAAAACAGACGACAATGAAAACCCAAATGGCGGGGAATTTGTATTTTTTGCCCTTTGCTATCATCGATTCTATGATGAGATAAAGTCCGTGGAATGCCCCCCAGATGATGAATGTCCAGTTTGCGCCATGCCAAAGACCGCTAACTAAAAATGTGATGAATAAATTCCTGTAGGTATTGAGTTTTGAACCACGGCTCCCCCCAAGCGGAACATACAAGTAATCCTTGAACCATGTCGATAACGAAATATGCCATCTTCGCCAGAATTCCGAGAGGCTATTGGATGCATAAGGGGTTCGGAAATTCGTCATCAACTGGATGCCCATTGTTTTAGATGCCCCAATGGCAATTAAAGAATAGCCTGCGAAATCGCAGTAAATCTGAAAAGCGAATAAAAATGTAGCCGCTATGAAGGTGATTCCCGAATGGGCATGAACATTATTATAGACTGCGTTTACATATAAAGAGCATCGGTCCGCGATCACCAGCTTCATGAAGAAGCCCATGCACATTAATTTTAAGCCTTCGGCTACAACATTTAAATCGAAGTTTACCTTAGTCTTAAACTGGTGCAACAAATTCTGGGGTCTTTCTATCGGACCGGCGACCAGCTGAGGGTAATACATTACATACAGAGAATAAATTCCGAAATGTTTTTCCGCTTTTTGGTGGCCACGATAGACTTCAATGACATAACTCAGGCTTTGGAAAGTGTGAAAGGACAGCCCGATAGGTAATATGATCTTCAGATACTCGACTTTGTAATTCCAATGAAATGCTTTTGCTATTTCATTATAGTTTACGACGATGAAATTATAATATTTGAAAATGCACAAGACCAGACAGGTACTTAAAATACTAACCGTCAGCAGGGCTTTTTTATGCGCCTTGTTTTGCGCTTTTTCTATATATATTCCGGCAAAAAAGTCGATGAGGATGGTGATGAGCAGGATGAGAATGTAAACAGGGATAAAAGACATGTAGAAAAAGCAGCTGGCGGCCAGAAGCATTATCCAACGAAGTCTAAAAGGCAATACATAATAAAGGGTAGTGACTACAATAAAGAAAACAATAAAATTCAGTGAATTGAATAGCATAAAGAAATTATGTTGTTATAGGGCTTTTTTCGGATTGGATATCTTTAGCCATTATTTTCTGGGCCAAGTTACGCCATTGCGCCAATATCCGCAATTGCCGGGTGCGGCTTTTTTCTTTGGAACCGGGGCATTCCAGGCGTCTATCTTTCCAATTTAAAGTCGGGATCCAGGGTGGGTCGGTTAGGGGCATTGGCCAGTTTCCACCCGGTGCGATACATCCACTGTGCGATGCGGGTGATCTTTTCCGTGTCGATGCGGGAGGCTTCATCCCGGGGTGTATGGTAATCAGGGTGAAGAAGGGAAGTGAAAAACAGCGCCGGGATGCCGGCCCGTGCATAGGGCAGGTGGTCGCTGCGGAAATACCAGCCTTCGATATGAGTAGGGTTGTCGTATACCGTGTCCAGCAGAAAGCGCGGGCCTTCTGTATTGGCGGCGAGTGCAATAGCCACCAGATCGCGGGAATTGCGATGCGGCGGCCGGGTGCCCAGCAGCGCTGCGCTGTCCGGGCTATTTCTTCCGATCATGTCTCCATTAAGGACGGCGACAATCGAGGTCTTAGGAACCGTAGGATGCCCGACGTACCAGCGGGAGCCGAGCAATCCCTTTTCTTCCGCGCCATGCCAGATGAAGAGGGTAGAGCGGAGGCCTGGCTGACGGTGCACGGCACGGGCGATGGCGAGCAGGGCGACGCTGACGCTGGCGTTGTCATCGGCGCCATTGAAGATCGAATCGTTGCCCGGGATATTGCGAACACCGTCATGGTCGTGATGTCCGCTGAAGATGACATATTCTTTAGCCATGATGGGATCTTTGCCTGGCTGTATACCCACCACATTTACGGAAGGATATTGGAAATGCTCTATCTCCAGATTGACCTTCAGGGTTTGGCCCGGAGATTTGACCTGGTTGATAGTCGAAGCGTGAACGAAGAGGATGGGCGCCTTTGTAGCAACGGTAGCTGCAGGGTCGCCGTCGAGGGTATAGGTACCGTGATTGAAATATGTGGCATTGAGCGCCCAACCTGACTCGATAAGGTCGTCAGCGATAAAGATGACCGCAGCGGCGCCTCGGGACAGGAGGCCAGTGGCATATTTACGCACTAGCAATGACGGGTATCTGCGTAGAGGCAGCGAGACCTGGAGGTCCATGCCTTCCGTGGAGGCGAGTAAGGCTACGGCTTTGCCTTTGACATCGGCGGTAGCGGTATCGGCCTTGTCGATAAAGAGGATCGGTGCGTCGACAGACGCGGTGGCCGTTTGTGGAATGAGGACGTCGGTCCATAGCGGCAAGGGGTGGTCGCCGAGGGAGGCTGTGCTGAAAGAGCTGATGCGATTGCGCCACATCGAAAAGAACTGGAAGTAGGTGCCGTCATCGCCACCGGGGGCGAGACCTGCGGCGCGGGCTTTATCAGCGAGCCATACGGCGGCTTTGAGTTCGTCGGGGGTGCCGGCTTCGCGACCGCGGAAGTGATCGTCGGCCATAGTGTAGATGTCGGCTTTGATGTCCTGCTGGCGGATGGCGGAGAGGCCGGGGGGTTGGGTAGAGTGGCCCGACGGGGATTGGGCGATCGCGGTGGTGGTTGTTGCTGCGAGAAGGAGGGTGATGGCGGAGGCCAAGAGGTAGTTTTGGAGTTTCATGGAATTAAGTTAGGGTAAAGTGGGGACTTTTGGGTGCTATTTATTTTAGTTTTGTGTTGCTATTTTATTTAGTATTTTTATCGACTTAAAACCTTATTTATGGCACAAAATTTATCAGTTGACAAGCAATATAAAAAGTGGATCGTTGAATTGAAGGATAAGATCCGGACGACGCAGATCAAAGCGGCTTTATCGGTGAACAGGGAGCTGTTGTATCTTTATTGGGAACTGGGCAGGGAAATCTGCGAGAAGCAGGAGAAGGCGAATTGGGGGGAAGGATTGATCGAGCAGTTGGCGAAGGATCTTTCTGCGGCTTTTCCGGGTGTAAAGGGGTTTTCCAGAACCAATATTTTTTATGTTCGAAAATGGTTTGTTTTCTATCGGGGTGAAATTGTCCCACAAGTTGTGGGACAAATTGGTAAGGAGTTGAAAAACAATGACAAAGCGTTGGAATTGATGACTCAAATTCCCTGGGGCCATAATCGGGAAATCGTTACCAGATGCTCAGCTGTTTCCGAGGCTCTATTTTATGTCCGGGAGACCATTAAAAACAACTGGTCACGAGCCGTATTAGTGGCTCAGATGGAAAGTAAGTTGTATGAGCGGCAGGGAAAGGCCATTCAGAATTTTCAATTAGCTATGCCTGGACCGCAAGCGGATCTTGCCCGGGAGACGTTGAAAAATCCTTATAATTTCGATTTTCTTAGTCTTGGCAGAGAGGCAGGGGAAAAGGACCTGGAGGATGCATTGACTGCTCATATACAGAAATTTATTATGGAATTGGGTCAGGGGTTTGCCTATATGGGGAGACAGTTCCCGACCGATGTGGGGGGAGATACGTTTTATCTCGATCTGTTATTCTATCATACGCGTCTTCGTTGTTATGTGATCGTTGAGTTAAAAGCAACCGAGTTCAAGCCTGAATATGCAGGTAAGCTGAACTTTTATCTGAATGTGGTGAATGCGCAGCTGAAACATCCCCAGGATCAGCCCAGCATTGGCATACTTTTATGTAAAACGCCCAATAAAATTATGGTGGAATATGCTTTGGAAAATATAACCAGTCCGTTAGGTGTGGCAGAACATCAGATTATGAATGCCATACCGGACAATTTAAAGGGCGATCTGCCTTCCATTGAAGAATTGGAGCAGGAATTAGGTGAATCTGTTATTGTTGGATAAAATCAGGAGGGGGGATAAATTCCAGCACGAATTTTGGGAATCTTACCCGAATCAAATAATCGTTCATATGAAATCAACCAATCAGGAGGCCCCCGCGGGGACTTCGGCCAATGGACCGGGATCCTATGTCGTTTTGGCGGGAAGTCAGCGAGCTGTGCTGCCGGGAGCCCATGTGCTGGGTGTGGCAGATGCGGATGAATGGATTGAAGTGACCCTCAAAGTCAGACGTAAAAAACCTTTACCTGAACCTGCGGGGCTACCCGGCAAGATATTGACAAGGGAGGAATTGAATGAGGAATATGGCGCGGCCCAGGAGGACATTGATACAGTCAAGGCCGTGCTGACCGGTTTGGGATTGCGTATTCTGAAAGAAAGTCCCATCAGCTGCAGCATCCGTGCGGGAGGGCGTGCCAGCGTAGTAGAATCCGTTTTCCGGGTAAAACTATTTCATTATTCACATCCCGGAGGTAACTACCGGGGCAGAACGGGAGAGATTCATATTCCGGCCGAATTGGCCGGTATAGTCACTGCGGTCTTCGGCCTGGATAACCGCAAGCTGGTGAAGAGGCGTCCGATAAAGAAAAGGAGGACTTCACTGGATCTGGCCACGCGGGCGGAGGCTAGCAGGGCGTGGTTTTTTCCGGCGGAGCTGGCGACGATCTATTCTTTTCCTGCCGGTGACGGGAAAGGGCAGACCGTTGGTCTGCTGGAATTCGGGGGCGGCTATTTTGCATCCGATCTCGCCACGTTTTGCCAGGATGCCGGGGTATCGGTGCCTACCGTACAAGCCGTATCCGTCAACAATACGCCGACCAACCAGAAAGACGGGGATGAGGATGAGGTCATGCTGGATGTGGAGGTGGTGGCGGGTGTCTGTCCGGCGGCTACCATTGTAGTATTCTTTTCAACTTTCGATGAAGGCGGCTGGGTCGATGCCATCGATATGGCGATACATGATACGGAGTTTCCGCTGACTGTGCTGTCCTGTAGCTGGGGATATGCGGAAGACGCTTCGGGCGGCTGGACTGCGGGGGCGATCACTTCGATCAATGAAACTTTGCAATCAGCGGCACTGCTGGGTGTCACTATTTGTGTTGCAGCCGGTGACGATGGTTCCAGCGATGGGGTGACTGACGGTCATGCGCATGTGGACTTTCCCGCTGCCAGCCCTTATGTGCTGGCTGTCGGCGGGACGACCTTGAAAAAGTCGTCATCGGGGGCGATTACAGAAACGGCCTGGAAGGATGGGGACGGGTTACGCGCGGACAATGGCGGCAGTACAGGCGGTGGAGTGAGCACCCAGTTTGCCCGGCCGTCCTGGCAGACCGTCAGCATTCAATCCATCAATCCGGGTTCCATCGAAGGCCGCGTGGTGCCTGATGTAGCGGCGGATGGCAGCGCCAATACGGGTTACTGGACGGTAGTGGACGGACAAGGCGGGGTAGTCGGCGGCACGAGCGCGGCGACTCCTTTATGGGCCAGCCTGGTTGCGCGACTGAATGCGAGTCTGGGAACGCCGGTTGGTTATCTTAGCCCATTGCTATATGGGGCAGACGCCAACGGCCAAGCCCTGGGGCTGTCCGTATGCCGGGATATCACCGTCGGAAATAATGATACCGCCTCCATTGGCGGTTACAGTGCCGGGCCGGGATACGATGCGGTGTCGGGATGGGGTGTTCCTATCGGCAGTGCTTTGCTCAACGGATTGAAGACAAAATAACATTATTGGTTATATTGCGGTCCAAAAATAATTGATGCAAAAGGACAAAAGGCAGATGAAGGTTTTGTGGTTTGCCAATGCTCCGGGATTAAGTGCCGATACATTGAAGGTGAGGGTAGCAGGCAGCGGGTGGATTCCGGCTCTTCAGCGAGCGGTGGAAGAGTATGGGGATTGTGAACTGGGGTTGGCATTTTATCATGACGTTCCCATGGATGCTTTCGAATTGAACAAGACCTGGTACTTCCCCATTCAGCGGATTGGTCATAATAAAAAGAGGCGATTGTTAAACCGGTTGAAAGGGGTGGCGGAATACAATGAGAACGTTACGAAATTCCTGGACATCATCAGGCGTTTTAAGCCGGATATTATTCATATCCATGGTACAGAGTCACCATTCGGTGTTATTCTCCATCATATCCGGGATATTCCCGTAGTCATTTCCATCCAAGGGGTGCTGACCGCATATGAAAAGAAATACTTTTCAGGTATGTCCATGCCGGGTCTGTTGCGCCAGTTGCGTTCCGGGTATGCTTTTTTCGGGGCCGATTACAAGATCTGGCTGAAAAGGGCAAAGATCGAGCAGGAGATCATGCGGAAGGCGGAGTTCCTCTTTGGAAGAACGGACTGGGACCGGCGGGTTTCCAAGGCTATGGCGCCGCAGGCCGAATATTTTCATCTTGATGAGGTGATCCGGCCGGAATTCTACCAGAGAAAATGGGAAGAGGTGAGACATCAATCGGATAAGTCCCGTGGATCTGTTGTCCTTTTTACTACGTCGAGTGCTTCTTTATATAAAGGATTCGAGACAGTGATCGACACGGCTGAGATCCTTTGCAAAAATGGAATTGCTTTTACGTGGTTGGTAGCCGGAATAAAGGAAGGTCAGCCGCTGGTGAAGCTGTTTAAGTGGCAGAAACGTATAGAGAACCTGGGAACATTGAATATCCGGTTGTTGGGGACATTGGACGAGCAGGAACTGGCCGATCATTTTTCACAGGCAGATATTTACATTCAGGTCTCTCACATCGAGAATAGCCCCAACAGCCTTTGTGAAGCGATGCTGGCTGGCATCCCTATCATTGCCTCGTATGCAGGTGGAACAGCCTCTCTTTTGCAGGACAAACAGCAAGGTGTCTTATACCAGGATGGGGATCCTTATTCCCTGGCGGGATGTATCCAGGAGATGCTGGATGCTCCGGGACCGGCTATGGAAATGGCGGAAGCGGCTTATCATGTTGCGCATCGCCGGCATGATCCCGGCATCATTGTCCAGGAGATGATGGCCCGCTATGCGGAGATGATCGACCGGCATGCGGAGATGATCGCGAAGAAAGGTTGATCATTTGCCCGGCTGGTCGGTCAGGAATTGTTGGAAGACCTCATCATACTGACGGGTGGTCACCGAGCTCTCATATTTGACGACCTGTGATGCCCATGCTTTTTCGGCCATGACCTTCATTTCTTCCGGGTGATTGAGCGCCCAGGTTATTTTTTCGGCCAGGTCGGTGTCCGACCCTGACCGGAAGAAGAGCATTTCGTCTTTATCGAAGACGTCGGTATTCTGAACGATATCGGAGCAGATGACGGGGGTGCGCAGTGATGCGACTTCAAGGAGCATCATGGACATTCCTTCTAGCGTGGAGGGAAACACGAATAATCTGGCGCCGGCTACATAGGCATTGAGCAATGCCTTGTCTTTGAGGAGCCCCTTGAATTCGACATCCAGGCCTGCTGCCAGGTCAAAAAGTTGTTGAGCATAGTCTTGCCGTTGTAAGTGATCTCCCAGTACAATCAGTTTACCCTTGTAGCCGCAAATCCGGAGGGCGGACAAGAGGATATGCAGCCCTTTTGTCGAGATGATGCGTCCTGCGGAAAAGAGGATATAACTGCCGGGGACGGCTGAGATCTCTGCGGTGGAAGGGGCGAGATACGTGACGCCATTAGGAATATAGGTGATCTTTTCCGGAGGCAGCAACCGGCTGTAATTCCGTTGGAGGTCACGGGATACTACGGTAAGGTGATTGGAGAGCCTGGCCTGCAGCCATTCGTTGGTCCTGAAATAAGGATTTAGCCATTTGCCCCATTTGCCATTGGCATAAGGCTGACCATGGCCTGTGGCGATGACTTTATATCTAAGGCGGAGCAGCAGGAGGGTAAATGCGCCGTCCATGTGGTGCAGGTGGACCAGATCGTACTTGCGGGCTAATACGGCATGGAAGGCTGAAGCGATGTAATAATAGAATACGTTGAGCTTTTTTATCGGGAAACGTGCAAAGACGACCTGATGGGCGCCTTTATAGTCGCCTTTGTGTGTCGTATGGGAGGCTGTGGCATAGATGGTGAAATCATATTTTCCGGACAGGCGTTCGATTATCGTGTCGCCTACGTTAGCGGCGCCCCCGAATGGCGGGAGCCCTTTCAAACCGATGACGGCTATCTTTTTTTTCTTTTGGTCCATGCTGCTATTGATTATAGATCGCTAAATAGTCGTTTACTATGCGGGGCCAGCCGAATTTTTCTATCGTGGTCTGTCGCAAGGTAATGGGGTCGAGACGAAGGGCCTGTAAATTTGCCAGGGACTTATCTTTAAGGGTGTCCATGAATACACAGGTGTCGTCAGTCAGGTAATCGGTGACGCCTGCAATCCGATTGGCCAGCACGGTCTTACCCATCGCCAGGGATTCGAGGATGCAGTTATTGGCGGTCGCGAACAACATGGGCCTGAAAGTCAGGCCGGCGCCCAGGTACAGATCGCGAAGATCTTCGTCGGATATTTTGGTAAGGTAGTGTGCATTCGAATGGTCACCCAACCTCTCTTTCACTCCCACCATGACAAAAGGGACCGATGGGTTAGCCTCGATAAATTCACGGAAGAGCTGCATGTCCAGGCCATGCGAGCCGACGCAGAGTACGTATCCGCCTTCGGGAAAGGCGGCGGGCATTTTTGCCAGTGCCGGGTCCCAGAATTCCGTATCGACGCCATGCGGGATGAACCGGGCCTTGGATTGGTATTTTTGGGGAATGGCTGCCAGCAGGTTGCGGCTGACGCAGACGATCTCTTTTGCCCGCCGGAATGCTCTTTTCTGGATAACGTGGTATTTCAGGAAGAGGAAAGCGTTTTGTTTGAATTCCTTGTATTTAACGACGCCAGGCAATACGTGCAGCGTCATGGTGAACTGATTTTCGGGCAGATAATAAGTGCAATCGGAAACGATCGAATGGATCGCGTCGAACTGTCCGGCGAGTTCCTTGCCCTTGCGGGAGATGGCCATTCTTTTCGAAAAGAAATAATCTTTTTTGGCGCCCTTGACCGTGATCACCCTGACATTATCTTCCCGGTATTCCGTCTCTTCCGGTCCAAAGGTCACCAGGGTAGCATCATTGTGGAGCGCTGCGAAATGAATGAATCGTTTAAAACCGCTATACAACGAAAGATGAGAGTTCCGGGTCCATTGATGGGACAGAAATAGGATCTTCATTTTTTGAGTTTTAATTTAACCAGGGCAAAATTCTTGACCACGCCCATTGTCCGCCAGAGGGTAAGCAGCGATCCTACAACCGGGCCCCGGTGCTTGATAGAATAATACCTGATCTTGACGATTGAGTTTATGGAGTATTTGTTGCGAAAGCTTTTGAGCAACGCAGCCAGGGAGGGATTGTTAAAGACAGCGCCGGCCGAGGTGGTCCGGATGTTCTCATATATCCTTGCATTGTAGGAGATGAAAACCGGTAAGCCCTGCCGGGATGCGGTGTAGGTAAAATCCGTTTCCGAAGCATACTGAATGAGCTTTTCGTCATAGAGCCCGAAACGATCGAAGGTTTTTGCCGGATAGAGGATGCCGCGGCCGGATAGTACCACGGAGGGTTTCAGTCCATCGAGCGAGGCCTCGTCTATAGGGGAGAATTTTGGGATATAGTTGAATTCTTTGAGGAAGAAGTCGACTTTGGAAACGCCGGAAAAGGTGATAAGGCTGGGGTTGCCGGTGCTGATAGATACTGATCCGATGATCGAGTCCGGGCCGCTGCGGATATGATCGCGGAGCAAAGTAAGGACATACCCCGGAGGAAAGGTGATGTCGTCGTTGAGGGTAAGGATCAGGTGGCAATCGAGCTGGCGGGCTTTTTTGATCCCTTCGTTGATCGACCGGGTGTACCACCAACTGCCGTCTCCGTGGACGACCGTCACATCGGGAAATTCCTGTGTCAGCATATCCAGCGTTTCGTCAGTAGAGCCGTCTACGACGGCAACGGGTAAAAGGCTGACGTGGTAATCATCGAACACCTGCTGTCCGAGACAGGTGAGAATATTCTTCAGGCTAGCGGCCCGATTGAAGGTAGGGATGATCGCCGCTATCCGGATGGGTTGTTGTTCAGTCGTATTCATACATCAATGGAGTCTTGCCTAAACGTAATTTTTTTGAGCGCCAGACCACGATACGCGGCACCGGGGTGATCGTGACGCCGCAATAAAGAGGTAGCGCGATGAAGAAAGCCCTGAAGAAATAATCTTCCGAGAAACCGAGGATCAACAGCAGGATCAGGAGAAGGGTGGCGTTAATCCTGTTGCCCAGTATTTTGTAGAAGGTTCGCCAGTTAAGATAAAAGAAATAGAAGATGAAAAGGATCCCGTAGGTGCTCAGCAATACCCCGATACCATTGTTACGATGCAGGAGTCTTAATGGGATATTGGCTACGTTCTTTCCAAATTTCATTTCCATGTTACGTCCCGTGCCGATCAGCGGATGTTCCGATACCATTTGGATGTCGGCGAGCAGGCTGCCGAAACGGCTTTCTCCCGCCACGCCGTTATTGCTTTTTTCGATCTGCTGGTCGATCTTTTTATTCAGAAAATCCAGTTTATTGTAAAGGAGGAAGGCTCCGCCTGCGATGATCAGGAGGAGTGAAAAGGATATCAGGGGTCTTTTGATAAATTGCTCTTTGAGGGAGGCCAGCACCACGAAGAAAACGGCGAGATAGGTGGTAGTGGACAGGGTCGTCGCGATAGTAAAGAGAAATAGCAGATTAAAACGGGACGTCCATTTTTCTTTCCGATAGAAGAGGTTGATAAAAAGGGCCATGACGAGAAATCCGCCGTGCGTTCCGGGTTCCCAGTAGAAGCCCGAGTTACGGTGCAGGTCTATCTGGCCCAGGTTGAAGATGATCATGTTTTCGTGGCTGGCATAAAAATCCCCTATATCGCCGCGGGAAAAAGGTGACATCATATGTGCGGCGACGTGTTGGACCAGGAAGGGGCCGAGGGATTTGACGAGCATGCAGGGGATATAGAAGAACAGGCTGATCACCGCGAAGACGTATACGAATTTGACGAATTGGTCGAAAAAGCGTTGACCGAGTATGCAAACCGCGAAGACCGCGAAGATGATCCGGAGATATTCGCCGAGGAAAGTTTTGAGGGGGAACATGTGATAGACAAGGCTCTGGCAGAGCTGAAGGCAGGTCAGGATGGCAACATAGATCCAGAAATAGCTGTTCAGCTTTATGCGGTCACCCTCTTTGATCAACCAGAAGACCAGGAGTACGGCGGTGGAGAGGAAAAGCATTTCCACCGACGCATAGAAGAATGGATTGGCGGTTACGCCAATGAGGAGGAACATGGCGATCCAATCGATCCAGGACTGATTTTTATATGCGGCGATCCGTTGCATGGTTAAGCCGCTGTCGGCCGGTAGTGTTTTTTTCGTTTGAATAAAACAATCAGCAGGATATCCCGCCAGAACCAGGAATGTTTCGTCGCCACATGATGACGTGCCGACTGGGTACCGGAGAATGGGTAGCGCGGGATGAGCGGCCAATGGATATCTTCCGTGCTGACGATGATCTCTTCTTCGCTCCAGGTGTCGCCCAGCCTGTCTGCCAGCAGGGCGAAGGTCGTTTGTTCGGCAAAAGGTTCGTCGAAGATCTTCATGAACTGCAGGAGTTCTTCGAATCCGGGGTAGTTGTCGTATGCCGATCCCGACAGGTAGACAATGCCGCAGTTAATAGCCGGCTTTTCCATCAGATCGAGCCGGTTGAGGTAGCGGAGGGCCGGCGGGTGATAGCAATGCATATTATCCCGGGATATCCGCATGATGAAGCCGTTACCTGAGGCCGGATCGGGCAGCCGTGGTTCAGCGAACCAGAGGACATCAGTATCGCAATAGAGAACAGGCCGGATCTCCGCCTCAGCCAGCACCGTCAGGAGTTTGCGGGCATAGACATTGATCCGGGCGAACTCGACGATCGAATGCCGGCCTTTTTGCCGGTGGAAGGCGGCGCAATCTTCCCAGGATTTCACTTCAAAGGGGAAGGGCCAGAACTGCATGACTGCCTGCAACGTCTCATTCGGGGTGCCGTCGGACACAAGGATCACGGTAGGGATCTTTTCCCAGCGGTAATAGATAGAAAGCAGGACGGCTTTGACCATTTTTGCGCTTTTCCGGCCTGAAAAAAGGACCAGGCTGACATCCGACAATGGCTTGTCTGCCGGTAATTTACGGCGGGTGAAGATGGATAAGGCCAGCCTGCACAGACGGCCCAGTAAGGAGTAAAATTTATACTCAACTATATCGCCGACCGTTCTATTTTTCTTATTGGCCATAATGTTGTTTGGTTGGGCTATCGAATCCAAATCCCTTTGGCTTTTCCGCTCATTATTTTATTGTATTGGATCCTATACAGGAGAGTGACCGGCAGGCTGGTACAGATCATGGCCAGGATGACCCCTTCGGGTCCCAGGTGGAAGGTCTTGCAGAACAGCAGGGCCAGGGGGATAGTGACGATGATGCTGTAGATGGCAGTATAGAGCTGCAGTCTGACCTTACCCGTGCCATTCAGGAAGATGTGCTGCGGGGCGGCGATCAGGCTGATCAGGGTGAAAATGCAAAGGATGATCTGCATGGAAAGGGGCACCTGGACAGCGTTGTGCAACCAGAGTCCGATGAGTTTATTCGCCAGGACAGTCGAGACGACGACCATGGCCATCAAGAAATAGGTCACTTTTTCCATCCGTCGGATCGTTTGTCTGATCCAGGTCCATTCCTCCCGGACATATGCATCGGTAAAAGCCGACCAGTAGGTGGCGGTAATGATGCCGTTGACGAGGAGGGCGATGGTAAAATATTTATAAGCGATATTGTAGACAGTGACTTCGGCGGGACCAAAGAGTTTCGTCAGGACAATATTGGCGCTGTAGTACATCACGATAAAGGCGATCTGGATGACAAAGAACTGCAATCCCATCCCGAAAAGATCTTTCGAATGGCGGAATTGGATATACCGGAAGCCCGGGGCGATATCGCGGTATTTCCAGCCGAGGAACAGGGCATTGAAGATCAGCAGCACCAGCACAGGAGAGGCGCTGAAGACGACGGCAACCCAGAACAGAGAGCCGGGGGTGGTCAGCGTCAGGATAAAGATGATCGTCAGGGACAATAAGTTGCCCAATGGATTGATCAGGCCGGTGAGGGCGGATTCCTGGTGGGCGAAAAGGATATTGCCAATCAGATTGAGGATAAACTGAAGGCAGAAAAAAGAAAATACGACCAGCATCATTTTGCTGAGTTCTGCGGCCAGTCCGGGCTGGGTGTTGATGACGTGCGGCCAGTAGATGAAACGGTTGACGATCCAGAACAACAACATCAGTGTCAGGAAGATGGCGCCTACGAAGGCGTAGGAAGTGCTGACATAGATTTTGGCCATCCGGGTATCTCCTTTGGCCAGCGCCTCGGAAAGTTTGTTACGCAGGCCATTGCCGATACCGATGTCGAAGAAGCTGAACCAGCTGACGATCGAGGCCATCGTCAGCCAGATCCCATATCTTTCCTTGTCCAGGTAGTGCAGGGTAAGGGGCACCATGGCGAACTGGCAACCGATACTAAGGCCTTTTATAAGGAAGGAGTAAATGATGTTCTTATTGGCCTTCGTTGTCCGGGCATGTTCGCCAAAAAATCGGCTTTTTATTTTTGTCAGGTAAATCATGGGGTTAGTCTTTGAAATAGCCTGTTTTCTTTCTGTTTTTCCAGGCGACCGGGATCTCATTCAGCACGACGATCATGTTTTTTATGGTATCTTCTTCTGCGATGTTGTTGACATAAGCCAATTGTTTGACCGTGCTGTGGCCGATACGCAGCACGAAGAGATTGATATCGGCATAGGAGGCCATGGTTCGGCCATCGGTGAGGATGCCGATCGGCGGATTGTCTACGACGATAAAATCGAACTCCGATCTGGCCTGCTTTACGAAAGCTTCCATGGCCGGGGTATCCATGAGTTCGGACAGGTGGCTTTCCGGCTGGCCGGCACGGACATAGCTAAGTCCGGGAATGGATGTTGGCGACAGGAGGTTCCGGAAGGAGACCGTACCTTCGAGGAAATTGGTGAGGTCCTGTGCGGGCTTGGCTCCGGTAAGCGTCTGCATGTGGTCGTCATATTTGTCTGCCTGGATCAGAAGGGTCTTCTTGCTGCTCTGGGCCAACAGTGAGGCCAGGTTGACTGCGATAAAGGATCTTCCTTCTTTTGGAGCGGGGGACTGCACCGAGATCACTCCATGATTGGGGTCTTTGAGCAGGTAACGGAGATTGGCGCGCAGGTTACGGAAGGATTCGGTGATTTCCGAATGGGGATGCAGCGTTACGGGCAGTTCCGATTTCAGTCTATTATGGGGGATCTGGCCGGCTACGGACAGGCGGAGGGCTGCCGTCACTTCTTCTGGTTCCCTCAGTTCGTCGTTCTGATATTCTTTCAACAAGACAATGCCCAGGGTGATGAGGACGCCCACTATAACGCCTATGGCCATGTCAACCAAAGGTTTTAGTCCGATGGGTGCGGTTGTCGGTACAACAGCGGGATCGAGGATCTGAGCGTCAGGATTATTGGAAGCCAGGGCGATGCCGGCTTCTGCCCGTTTCTGCAATAGAAAATTATAGAGGGTGCTATTGACATCGAATCCTCTTTTGATGTCAAGGTAGGCTCTTTCTGTTGCGGGAATGTTCGTCAACTGAGTATTGGTCTCTTGTTTCTGTTGTTCCAGGGCATTAATCTGGTCTCTGGTGGTGTTGATATGAGCAGAGATATTGCTTTGAACAAGCTGCTGGGTAAGCGTGATATCCTGACCTACGGAGATCATCTTTGGATTATTGGGCTGGGCCGTGAGGGAGAGGTTTGCCTGCAGGCTGTACAAGGAGGTCAGCTTCTGAACGAGGGCGCTGAGGTCAGGATCAGGGTCGCCCATTGACGGCGCGACGAAGTTCTTCAGGTTATCCTGGTCTTTGAGTTGACGGTTCAGGCTTTCATAATAATTCATCTTTAAATTCAGCAGGCTTTCCTCCTTGTCAATATCTTCTTCTTTGTGTAGCGCCATGGCTCCTTCGGTGGTGAGGTCGACGACCCTATTGCGGGTGCGGAAATCGGTGTAGCGGTCGCCCGAGGTTCGGAGAGAGTCGGCTACGCCGGAGAGCTGACTGCGGATGAAGGACAGGGTGTTGACAGCGGATTGATTTTTCTGATCCAGTCCGAATTTCAGGTACGTATGGCCCAGTTCATTCAGATAGTCCACATTGCGCATTACATTTTCGCCTTTCAGGTCGATAGCCAGCACATTGCTTTCGGGGGCAGGGATCCTTACGTCGAGGTCGCCCTGGTATTCGATGGCTAAAAAGTTCAGGTCATTAAATACGAGAGAATAACTGGTTCCGTTGGCGGGAGTAGCGGGTTGTGTGGTATAGAGGGTAAAATGGAAATAGTCACTGATAAAGGGCTTACCGAAGGCAGCCTTTATCGTGAAGCGGATGATACGATCAGTATCGGCCCATTTATCTTTATAATCACAACTGACAAGGTAATTGGCAGCGGAGACGGGCGTAATGGTCAGCGGGATGCCCTTCAGCACGGAATCGTCCGGAAAGCTTACGATGAAGGGGTCTTCTTTATAAAGATCTTTTTTGCCCAAAAACGACTTTTTGTACCAGATTGTTTTCCAGTTCAGCGCCTCTAAAGTCTGCAATTGAAGGCTGTAGGCTGAAACCACCGACTGTTCGTCCTGCACGTTGACCGGGCTTTGCCGGATGTCCAGGTTATTGTCGAGGGTTGTATTGAAGGGCATCGCATGAGGAGCATTGATCAGCAGGATCGTCATTGTGCTTTTGAAATGGGTAGGGTTGATACGGTGCACAACGAAGCCGGCTCCGAATCCCAGGATTGCGGCCAATCCGAACCAATACCAGTTCCGGAGAATGGCGGGGATGATGAGTTTCTTATTGAAGCTCTTTCCGCTATGGAAGTGGAGGCCGGGTTGTGGGGGGATTGTATTATTCTGCATTATTATTTTAAATAGTTGAGCAATAGTAACAAGGCAGAAAGCGATCCGACGACGATACCGACCAGGGGCAGTTTCTGTTGGAGTCCTTTGTTCTTTCCGGGTTGGAGGATGACGACATCATCTGGCTGGAGATACCAGGCGTCGGACATCACGGCTGTCTTGCTATTGAGGTTGAGGGAATACGTTCGTGTCCCGCGTGGGGTAGGTCTCAGCACCAGTACGTCGCCCAGTTTGGCGTAGTCCGTTGTCCCCTGGGCAAGGCTGATGGCATCGAGGACAGTGATGTAATTATTGTAGTTAAAATAGATGCCGGGTGTCCTTACTTCTCCGAGGACCGTCACTTTATAGCTCAGCAGGCGGACTTTGACCGTGGCCTCTTTCAGGTATTGTTTAGAGATGGCGCGGATCGTGTCTTCTACTTCGGTGACAGTCATTCCGGCGACGGCGATCTTTCCCAGCATAGGGATGGTGATATTACCGCCGGCGTCGACCAGGTTGCCATTGACAGACCTGGAAGTCAATCCTTCAAAGGCCGTAGCGAGGAGGGCGCCGCCGCCGATCGGATCGGTCATTTTAGTCAGGTCCTGGTCTGATGTGGAGATGCCGACGTAAAGGTTATCTTTTGGTTTGATGCGGTAAACGGGAGCTGGCTTAGGAAAACCCCTAATGGTTTCATTGGGGTCGAGATCCTGCATGACGGTCAATTTTTTTGAGTTCGTGCAGGAGCAGCAAAACAGGCACCAGAGTACGCATGGAAAGGTCAAGAGCAATAAGCCTTTGTTCTTTTTCATGTGATAAAAATAAGTAATTTAGGGGCAGTACGGATTGATTTTTAAGGTGTTTGCAATACTTAAAAGGCATTTTGCCGGGTTTTTTTCCCGACGAGTGTTAGTAGCATAATATAAAGATCGAGCCAAAAAGTCCAGTGTTCGATATACCAGAGATCATGGAGGGTCCTGCCCCAGTACTGCATCTTTGTTTCGGTAGGACCGCGCCACCCGTTAACCTGTGCCCAGCCGGTGATGCCGGGCTTAATCGTATGGCGCATCATATAGGGGCCCATTTTCTGTTGCAATGTCTTATTGAGATTGATCCGATGGGGTCTCGGGCCGACGATAGACATATCGTTGGTCAATACGTTGACAAGCTGGGGCAATTCATCGAGGCTATATTTCCTCAATATCTTCCCCAGTCGGGAGATCCGGTCGTCATTGGCGGTAGTGGATTGGAGCTGGTCAGCCTGGACGGGCTGGTACTTCATGGTCCGGAACTTATAAATGGTAAATGGGGCTCCGGTAACGCCGAGCCGGTGGGTTTTGAAGAAAACCGGGCCTTTGCTGGTGAGTTTGATAGCGATGGCGATGATCAATCCGAAGGGCAGCAGCAGTAAAAGCATCAGGCTGGAGAAAACGATATCGAAGGCTCTTTTCAGAAATCGGTTGGCATAGGTCTCCAATGGGAAAGTGCGCATCTGGAGCAGGGGGATATCCCCCAGGGTATCAACTTTGAAGTGCATTTCGTGGGCACCTGCAAAATTGGGGACGAGATGGGGCCTGACACCATTTCTTTCTGCGACGGCAATAAGGTTCCGGATTGTATCGACTCTGCTGAGTGGCAGAACGATGAAGGCATCTTCGAATGGGCGTTTGTCGAAAATCTTCTGAAAATCTTCTACCGATCCGATCACATTTTTGTCCGGGTTAGCAGATGGCTGATCGGCCAGGAGTCCGATAGGCTTGATCCCGAGGTATTTGTTCGTGATGAAATAATCTTGTAACTGGGTGCCTAATTTGTTGTCTCCGACAATGATCGTCGGCTTGAGGTACAGATGTGTTTTGAAAAAATAGCGGAAGAAAAACCAGGAGGAGACGCAGAACTTCAGCAGGAAAAACAGCGAGACCGTAGTCAGATACTGATGTTTCGGACAGACCGTCCGATCTGAGAACAGCAGCGTCAGTGAAGTCAGGGCGAAATAATAAACAAATCTCCGGATAAGAGATCTGGTCATTTTCGTGTAATCCGACTTCAGGTCGCGAAGGTTTTCGACAAAAATGGGGCTGACGACGACATAGCTAACATTAAGGATAATAAGCAATTGCTTGAGGCATTCCGGATCTCCTTCGTCAAGGAATAGCCTGACGAGGAAAAAGGACACGTTCAGGATGAACAGGTCTACGGACAGGATCAGCAAATGGATTTCTCTGGGTCTCAATCTCATTTGGTCAATTTTATGTTTTAAGCACATGATATCCCACTCTTTTCCGAAGAGTGGAAAATTCATTGAGCAAGCAAGAATGATCAATGCTGCGTTAGGTCAGCAGAACTACGGAGGTCATTTGGGATTTAACGAACCTACATTTGCTTTTAAAAGGCTTGTGGAACACAATTTGCAATAAGCATGCCTTAATATGGAAGCAGTCGGATGCTTTGTTCTAGGGGAGTTTAGCAGTTTTTTGGAATTTCTGAGGAATTTTGAAAAGGAACGTTCAACAAATTTAATCAATATATCGGAACAGCCTATTTTTTTGATAGGTATTTAGTCAAAACGTTTAACTGGTGGCATGAAAATAATATATCGTTTTTTATCCGTGCTGTTGTTCCTGCTGTGTGGAATTATTCCCACAAAGGGAAACACTTATTATTTTTCTTCGACGACCGGAGATGACTCCAGAACTGCCGCTCAGGCCCGGGTGGCGGTTACTCCCTGGCGAAGCCTTGGCAAGTTGAATCAGATTTTCAGCCAGTTGCAACCCGGGGATTCCGTATTATTCAAAAGGGGAGATGTTTTTTATGGCATCATCGTAGCCGGGCAGTCAGGCGTTGCCGGGAATCCTATTGTATTGGCGGCTTATGGTCAGGGTGAGGATCCGGTCATCAGCGGGTTTTCCAAGTTAAGCGGGTGGGTGTCCGGGGGTAACGGCATATGGCAAGCGCCTTGCCAGGGCTGTGGACCAGGGGTAAATATGGTCACCATCGGGGATACTGCGCAGGCGATGGGGAGATATCCAAATAGCGGGTATCTGCGGATACAGAGTCATACGGACAACACCGGGATCACCGATGATCATCTGGCCGGTGGTCCTGACTGGACGGGCGCCGATGTGGTGATCCGGAAGAACAGGTTTATCATTGACAGAATCCCGATAGTATCCCAGCAGGGCAATACGCTGACTTATAAAAAGGGGACTTATTACCAGCCCATGGATAAATACGGCTATTTTATCCAGAACGATATCCGCACTCTTGATCAGCCGGGAGAATGGTTTTATGATCCGAAGCTGCGCAGGATGAATATTTATTTTGGCGCCCGCCAGCCAACGGCGAAGGTGCTGGCGTCAAGTGTCGATACGCTGGTGTCCATCCTGAACAGGCAATTCCTCGTGTTCGAGGGTTTGTCGTTCCAGGGCGCCAATAACGACGGGTTCTTTCTTTCGGGTGCGGCCAATATTACGATAGACCGTTGCGGGATATCTTTTTCCGGATTAGATGGGATCAAGGCTATCCAGTCGAACAACCTGACTTTGTCGAACCTCGTAATCGATCATTCGAATGACAACGGGATTCTTCTGAACGGAGCGGGAAGCCTGGTGACAGACTGCAGGATATCCCATACGGGCACTATTCCGGGCATAGCCATTGAAGAGCATTCCTATGTAGGAATACAAATAGATGGCAGCAATAATACTGTGCAGAATAGTAGAATCGATACGACTGGCTATGCGAGCATTTTCTTCTGGCATTCGAATACGACCACTATTCAGAATAATAGTATCGATTATTTTTGTTTTTTGAAGGATGATGGCGGCGGCATCTATACCTGGTCGGGCGATATTGATTCTGCTGCGAAGAGGGATGCGGGTGTCATCAGCGGTAATGTTGTGCTCAATGGAGTTACCGCTGCGGGTGGAACCGACAGTGCGCACACGGCCACTGCCATTGGTATTTACCTGGATGAGAATTCCAGCGGGCTCGTAGTCCGTAACAATACGGTCGCCCATTGTACGTCGGGTATTTTTTTACAGGATGTGCACCAGGTGACCGTCAGTGGCAATACCGTGTATGACAACGGGATAGGGCTCCAGATCCGGCATCCGCTGGCGACCGGCGTTCTTCATGGCAACGACATTTCAAACAATACGGCTGTTGCGGTCAGAAATGATGAGGTATTGCTGGCGGTGAGTTCGGCTCTTCCTGCGGACGTGACCACTTTTGCAAACCTGCACGACAATCATTATCTGCGAACGAGCGGAGGGGGGCCTTTTTTCATTGTGGACGTGCCGCAGAATAATAAGAATGTACAGACCAGGGGACAGCTAAGTGACTGGCAGACCAAATATGGTAAGGACACCCAATCAGATCATCAGGCTTTACCAGGTGCTGCGGTGAGATTTGAGTACAATGGGGGCAAGGTCAGCAAGGTGGTCATGCTGGACCGGTCTTATAAAGATGCCGGGGGGAAAGTCTACCAGGGGAAGCTGACATTGGCGCCTTATTCGTCTGTCATCCTGATACCGAATGGGTAAAAAGGCATATATTATACTTATTATTATGTTTTCTATTTTTTATTACCTCCTTAATTATAAGTAACTTTAGAAAGCATTAGTTATATTTTATTTTTTTTAAATATTTGAAACCGCTAACTCGCAGGGAATTCTTACAAAAGACGGGAAATTTTGGCCTGGGGGCTTATCCGGCGATGCTGGCGCTGGGAATGTTGCCGGCGGCTCCGGCCCATCCGTTCCGGTTGGAAGGAGATGGAAATGGAAAGGAGGTCGTGATCCTGGGGGCCGGGTTGGCGGGGATGGCTGCCGCGTATGAATTGGGTAAGTTAGGCTACCGGTGTACCATCCTGGAGGCCCGGGAGCGGGCTGGGGGGCGATGCTGGAGCATCCGGAAAGGGTCATCCAATGTCGAAAGGGGTCAACCGGCTCATACCGCGACTTTCGATGACGGTCAGTACTTCAATGCAGGACCTTCCCGTATCCCTCATCATCACGCTTTGACCCTGCATTACTGCAAAGAATTGAAAGTGCCCGTACAGGTGTATAACAATGTGAACGAGAACACCTATTATTTCAGTGAAGGAAAGGGGCCGTTATCCAATAAGAAGGTTCGCGTCCGGGAGGTGCATAATGACATGAGGGGTTGGATGGCCGAGTTACTGGCAAAGGGGATCGATGGGGGAAAGATCGATGCGGGCATGAGTAAAGAAGACACATTGAAGGTTATCGAATATTTGCGGGCGGAAGGCGGATTGGATATCGACAAATTGTATAAGGCTTCGGCGCGAAGGGGATATATCGATTCTCCGGGGCCGGGGGATAAAGAGGGGACAATAGGTGATCCGCTGACCTTAGCAGCGATGGCAGCGTCCGGGTTGCTAGACCCTGATTTCTATAATGTGGCAGAGTACACCTATGAATTGCAGGGGACATTGTTCCAGGCAGTCGGGGGGATGGACAGGATCGCTGCGGCTTTCGAGCAGCAGGTGGGCGGGCTGATACGATACCGGGCGGAGGTGAGTGCCATCCACAATGTAGAGAAAGGGGTAAAGGTAGTGTACAAGGATACGACGGGAGAGAAAAGCATAGCTGCGGATCTTTGCATTTGCACGATACCCCTGCCGGTGCTGAGCAATATCGACCATAACTTTTCGTCTGACGCCAGCAGGGCCATCGATTCGATTGTGTATATGAACACCGGGAAGATCGGGCTGCAGTTCAAGCGCAGGTTTTGGGAGGAAGATGAGGGGATCTATGGAGGCATTACCCATACGAACAATCAACTGACGCAAATTTTTTATCCTTCCTATGATTATTTGAGCGGTAAGGGAATATTGATCGGATATTATAACTTTAATGAGAAGGCTGTCGCGACGGGCAATTTATCTTACGGGCAGCGGGAACAATTAGCATTGGACAAAGGCAGCCTGATACATCCGCAATACAGGCAGGAATTCGAAACTTCTTTCTCTGTCAGCTGGCACAAGACGAAATACAACCTGGGCGGTTGGGCGCTTTATTCGCAGGAAGAGCGGCAGACGCTGTACAAAGCGTTATTGAAGCCGGACGGGCAGGTGTACTTTGCGGGCGAGCATATGACGTACCTGAATGCCTGGATGGCCGGGGCGCTGGAATCAGCCAGGAGCGTAGTAGCGGCTTTGCACAACAGGGTAACGGGACAGCGGTTTACGTATCCATCGCTGGGGAGTTGACATTCATTTAACCACCAATAAAATATACTCTTATGGGCAACACAATCAGTCGTCGCACATTACTTCGGAGGGGCGCCGTATTAGCGGGAGCGCTTCCATTTGCCGGCAGTCTGCTGAATACAGCACAGGCTGCGCCATCGGTCACCGGTCATGCTGCCACTCCCTTCAGTTCTGAAGGTTGGACGGAAAGGGAGATTGCCCTGCATGCCGTCGAGCCGCTGAAGGCCCGGCTGTTTGCCAATGAAAATCCTTTTGGCCCTTCGGATAAGGCGAAGGCAGCCATTATGAATACTTTGCCGGTCAGCTATCAGTACCCCATGCGTAGTATGGGTGACCTGACCCAGAAGATCGCGGCTTTCGAAAAGGTTAAGGAGGAGAACATTTTCTTAGCCTCAGGTTCGTCGCCGCTGCTGATGGCGGCAGCTTTGGCTTATTACAAACCTGGTTGTAACATTGTGACCGGTGATCCTTCCTACGCCGATCTGCCCAGCAAGGCCCAAAAGATCGGCGCCACGTGGGTGAAGGTGCCGCTGACGTCAGAATACAAACTGGATCTGGATGCTATGGAAAAGGCTATCGACGCCAACACCGTACTTGTCTACATTTGCAATCCCAACAATCCGACGGCAACGGTGTTGGACAATGCCAAGCTGAAATCTTTCTGCGACAGGGTGTCCAAGAAAGTGACTGTATTTGTCGATGAGGCTTATATCGATTACCTGGACGATCCCCAGGGCACTACACTGATCCCGATGGTGAATACCGGCGCCAATATCATTGTGGCCAGGACCTTTTCGAAGCTGTATGGCTTTGCGGGATTGAGGATAGGTTATGTGGTCACTCAGCCTGACACGATCAAGAAGTTATCTTTGTATACCGAAGCGTCCATGTCTATTTCGACCACTACCCTGCAAGCGGCGATTGCGAGCTACCAGGACAGGGAATTCCTCGATGGTGCTTTGAAGAAGACGGTTGCCTCGAAGAACTACCTGTACGAAGTCTTGAAGAAAGAGGGCTATATATATGTTCCGTCCAGCACGAACTTCGTATTGTTTCCCATCAAGATGGAGGGCAAGCAATTCACCGATGAGATGATGAAACGTGGTGTCGGAGTGCGGTTCTGGAAATTCAATAACCAGGACTGGTGCCGGATCAGTATCGGGCGGATGGACGAAATGGAAGCCTTTGCGTCGGCCTTCAAGGAGATATCATAATCATCATTTTAAAATTATCTGATACATTACATGAAGCGTATTTTTTTTGCGGGCGTATTTTTGCTGGCCTGCGTAGCGGGCTTGTATGCCCAGGATTCGACCGTCAGCCGCGCCCTTACGATGGAGGAGTATGAAAAGGCCAGGACTTTTTCCGTGGCAGATCCCGACAAAGACACCTATGTCAAATTCGAGAATGCATATATCTTAGACCATGGTGGATTCGGCAAACCGTATTTTATCACGGGCGATGACGGCAAGAAAAAGCGTATCGACCTGTACAAGCTGATCCTGAAGGACGGCAGGGTAGAGTTGGGGACCGTGATCTATTATACCACAGAGACCGGGAAGCGTTATACCGCCTGTATGCCGGGCTACAAAGCGCCTTCTGCTGTCTGGAGGAAATATTTCGAGGATATTCATGCCATCGACAAGGAAGAGCAGTTCTATGTTATGAAGCTATCCTATGTTCTTTCCGAGGAATTGGGTTATCAGTTGTACCGGTCGGCGCAAAGTGGTGGCGGGGCGGTAAGCCGGGAGGCCGGGACGTATGGTAACGACATATGCTTTCCGGGGGACATGGCGGTGACGATGGCCGGGGGCGGGCGGAAATTACTGAGCGAGGTGAAGGCAGGCGATAAAGTGATAACGGTAGATCCTTTGACACACGCGGCTGTGCCGGTTACAGTGAAGGCGCTGACGGTGCATGCGGCTAAGAACTATGCCATTACCCGGTTGACGTTGCTTGCGGTTTCGGCCGATGCATCGGGCCGGCAGGTGCGGCTGCAATGTAAGGAGCTGGAAGGGACGCCCAACCATCCGATGGTCACTGCGACCGGGGATAAGACAATGGGTGAGTTGAAGGAGGGAGACCGGGTGCTATGTCTCGACGTGAAGACGGGGAGGTATACCGCTTTCACGGTATGGAATAAGGAAGAATCCGCGGGCGGAGTGCAACCCGTGTACAATATCGTTGCCGATGGCGGAAGTACGTTCATTATGAATGGGGTGATGGTGCGGCAGAAGCCGCCGCTGCCATAAGAGGACGGTGTAGATGACGATCATACGATATCGGATAAGATACTGAGATGAAGCTCGCCATTGTGCGGGCTTCATCGATTATAGGGATATTCGTTGATCCAGTTGAATCCCCGTGAAGTCAGCCAGAACCGTTCAGCCGGGTAGCGGACCATCACTATCTGAACCGAGTCGGCCAACTGTCCCTGGAAGCGGCTGCCCCAGAGGATCAGGCTGTCTTTGACGGCGGAGCGGTAATGAAGCCGCCATCTTTTAGTTGAGTCCCGGAAATCATGGATCGTGAGCAGGCGTTGGATAGTGTCTATGTGCAGCGAGTAAGCCTTCAGGGTGTCGTTCATCATTTTCAACATGGCATACGGATCATTGGCCGAGCCGTCAATGACCAGCTGTTTCCACCGGATCGTATCTGTTTGCAAAGGCGCCAGGGTGTCTTTGTTATGCTGGAAGAGATGGGTATTATAGATGCCGTATAATGGAGTATGAGGAGCGTGGTCACCATACTTATGCATCGATTCGATGGAGTCCATGCCAGTGCCGATCACCACGTAAAGGAGCAGCAAGGATTTGGCGACGATAAGGGTAATCCGGAAGGCTTTCTTTTTGATCCGGGGGCTTGCGACAATGGAGAGGCGGGTCGTCCGGCCGAGGAAAAACAATCCGAAGAGCCGACGGATATTTTCGCCCAGCAGGAAAAGTGACATCAGGACCATCATGGTGGACAGCAGTTTGACAGGGATATCGAAGCTCATGTTCATCGCCATGATATTGGCTGAGACGATAAAAGCCACGAAGGCGCCGATGGCAGTTGTTCGACGGAATAGCAACAGAAAGCCGGCGGTAACTTCCGCCAAACCGGTAAATAAGTTATAGCCTGTTGAATAGCCCATATAGGTCCAGGCCAGGCCCATGGGAGAAGATTCGCCATAAGTTTCCAACAGCCTGCCAAGGCCGGGGGCAGGAAACTGTAGTTTGAACACTTTGGCATAACCGTAAGACAGCATGGTGATGCCGAGGTAATAGCGGATGATGGTGGTCAGCCAGTAGTATAAGATATTGTAGGCGGGGCGTTTGCGGTCCAGCAGTGTCCAGACCAGGCAAGTCAGCATCGCCAGTACGGTCAGGAACAGCAGGACAATATTGTCATAAGTCGTGTCGCCGGAACCGTTGGTGAAGACAGTGACTTTTTTGGAAAGGTGCAGAATGTGTTGGCCGATCCAGGGGATCAGCCGGTGGAACGGACTGACATAATAATCGAAAGCTGCGTCCGACCCGGGAATTACTCCATTGGGGTTAAAAAAGATATAGAGCAGAAACCAGGCGAAAAAAAAGCGAAAGAGGATCCGTTGTGCATTTGTCCATTGCAGTGGGAGAGGAATGTTAGGTTGTTCCATGTGAAGGTATAAGTATTACTTTAAGGTAAAGTGCAATTTGCATATATGCAAGGGCTAAATTGACATCTTATTTCAGTTTGACGGCGGTTAGTATTTGGAAGTGTTAAAATTGAATACTTTTGCGTCATGCAAAAGCCGGTATTAGTCATCAAGTTAGGTACAGCTGTTTTGACAAGCGATCGCGGAGAGCTGGTTCAGGCTACCATTAAAAAGATCGCGGCGGAGATTGCGGCGTTATCTGCCTCGTACCGCGTAGTGCTTGTATCCAGCGGAGCGGTGGGTAGCGGCAGGAGTTTTTTCCCTCATTATAAGGGTACGCTGACCGAGCGAAAAGCAGCTGCTGCAGTAGGAAATCCCATCCTCATCAGGCATTATCAGAAACATTTCTCTATGTATGGCATTCCGGTTGCCCAGGCATTGTGCGAGCGGCATCATTTCTCGAATCGCGGCCGCTGGGTGCAATTGAAAAATACTTTTGACGAATTCTGGGCAAACGGGATCCTGCCCATCATGAATGAAAATGATCTGGTGAGCAATGTGGAGCTAAAGTTCTCCGATAATGATGAACTGGCTACGCTGACGGCCATTGGTTTCGATGCGGAAGCCTTGCTGCTTTGCACATCAGTGGGCGGGCTGCTGGATGAGAACAGCAAGGTCATCTCCAGGGTGGAGAAGGTAGACAGCAAAATACTGGGATTGGTGCAGAAAGGCAAGAGCAGTCTGGGTTTGGGTGGGATGTTGTCCAAGCTGACGTTTACCCGGCTGGCTGCATCGCTGGGCATCGGGGTGGTGATCTGCGGGTTAAATGGCAAAAATCCGTTTGGGGATGCATTGGCCGGGAAGGCGGGCACGAGCTTTTCGCCGCAGGCGTCAAACCTGAAGGCGCGGCAGAAATGGCTGGCGAGCGGTTCCATCACCTTCGGAAGTATTTTTGTGGACAAGGGGGCAGGCAAGGCCCTCGAGCAGCGGCGGAGTCTGCTGACCGTGGGAATCCGGAAGGTACAGGGGAAATTTACCGGTGGGGAAGTGGTGCAGCTGATCGATGAAGCAGACAATATCATTGGGGTGGCGAAGGTGAGAATAGGGGCGGCGGAAGTGGCGGCACATTTATCGACAAAGAATGTTGTGGCGGCTCATGCGGACGACATTGTGTTATTTTAAAGGTATGACAAAAAAAATACAACCGCTCATTGTGCGGACTCATAAGGCGGCGGCGGCGTTGCGCCGGGCCAGTGACCGGCAGGTAAAGATGGTGCTGAAGGAGCTGGCTTCACTTTTGGAATCTCAGCAGGCCAGCCTTTTACGCGCCAATGCAAAGGATCTGGCGCGGCAGGCGCCGGATGATCCTCGTCGGGACAGGCTATTGTTGAATGAGCAACGGATAAATGCTATTGCCCGCAGCATCCGGAAGGTGAGCCGGCTGCCCGATCCGTCGGGGAAGCTATTAGACAGCCGGGTCTTGGCCAATGGGCTGCGGGTAGAGAGACGGGCCGTACCGTTGGGTGTGGTGGGAGCGATCTATGAGTCGAGGCCCAATGTGACGTTTGATATTGCGGCGTTGTGTCTTCGCAGCCGGAATGGATGTTTGTTAAAAGGCAGCCAGGAGGCGGCTGAGACCAATAAGGCGGCGATGGGGTTGATCCGAAAGGCATTGAAGGTGGGAGGATTGCCTCCGGATTGTGTGACCCTGCTGCCTTCCGAAAGGGAGACCGTGCAGGAGCTGCTGACCGCTACGCGCTGGGTGGATGTATTGATCCCCCGGGGATCGGATGCGCTGATCCGTTATGTGCGGGCCAACAGCCTGGTGCCGGTGATCGAGACTGGGGCGGGTGTTTGTCATGTCTATGTGGAGAAGACGGCGGATCTGGAGAAGGCGGTGGCTATTGTCGTCAATGCCAAGGTTTCGAGGCCATCCGTATGCAATGCAATGGATACGCTGATCGTCGACAAGGCGGTGGCGCCTGCGTTGCTGAAGCGGTTGCGGGAGCCTTTCGGGCAGTATAAGGTGGAAGTGTTTGCCGATCCGGCGGCCTGGCGGTTGCTCGGCGGGTACCCTTATTTGCATGAGGCTAAAGCTTCCGATTATGACCGGGAGTTCCTGAGTCTGGCCTGTGCGGTAAAGGTTGTAGGGGGTATGGATGAGGCGCTGGAGCATATCGGGCTCCATTCGACCCGGCATTCCGAGGCGATCGTCGCGCGGGACAAAGGGAAATGTGAACGGTTCCTGGCGGAGGTCGATGCGGCGGCGGTGTATGCGAATGCCTCGACCCGCTTTACCGATGGGGAGGAGTTGGGGTTGGGGGCAGAGATCGGTATTTCGACGCAGAAGCTGCATGCCCGTGGTCCTTTTGCGCTGGAGAAGCTGGTGACGGAGAAATGGATCATGCGGGGGACGGGGCAGATACGGTGACAGGCTCGATAAATTTTCGATTATTAATTGTCAAAAAAACGCTTAATTTAGGGTTTCTAAAACGTTATTAGCATATGAAAAAACCCTGCTTACTATTCCTGTTGCTGGCTATTGCCGGCGGTCTCGCCGCTCAACGTCCTGTCTCTCTTACCATCCGGGATACTTCCGGACCTGTTATCAGCCGAAACATTTATGGCCATTTCTCCGAGGATCTGGGACGATGTATCTATGATGGTTTTTGGACAGGCGATCATATCCGCATGGATGTGGTGGCGGCTCTGAAAAAGATCAAGGTGCCGGTGCTTCGCTGGCCGGGGGGCTGTTATGCGGATCAATATCATTGGCGGGATGCGATAGGTCCCCGCAAGGATCGTAAGAGAACGGTGAATACGTCGTGGGGGATGGTATCGGAGGACAATAGTTTTGGGACGCATGAATTCCTGGAGCTATGCGGGCTGCTGGGTTGTCAGCCTTATATTGCCGGGAATGTGGGAACGGGGACGCCGGAGGAAATGGAGAACTGGCTGGAATACCTGAATTTTAATGGGAAGAGCACGCTGGCGGATCTGCGGCGGCAGAACGGGCATGAGCAGCCGTGGAATGTATCTTTCTGGGGGGTAGGGAACGAGAGTTGGGGATGCGGGGGCAGCATGACGCCGGAATACTATTCCAATGAGTATAACCGGTATTCAGAATTTTGCAAGAGTTACCCGGGCGCTCCGTTGAAGCTGATCGCGAGCGGACCTAATAGCGACGATTATAACTGGACCGATGTGTTGATGCAACATATCGACCTTGGCCGTACCTGGGGGCTTTCCATGCATTACTATACCATTGCCGGCGACTGGGATCACAAGGGGTCGGCCACGCAATTTGATGAAGACAGGTATTTCAAGGCCATGGCGGCGTGTCTGAAGATGGAAGAGATCGTCGGCAAGCATTCGGCCATCATGGATAAATACGATCCGCGGAAGCGGATAGGGCTGGTAGTGGATGAATGGGGTATCTGGACGGATCCCGAACCGGGTTCTCATCCCGGGTTCCTTTACCAGCAGAACAGTCTCCGGGACGCGTTGATCGCCGGTACGACGCTGAATATTTTCAATAATCATGCAGACAGGGTGAAGATGGCGGCGCTGGCGCAGACGGTGAATGTGCTGCAGGCATTGGTGTTGACCGACAAGGATAAGATGTTGCTGACGCCGACCTATTATATTTTCGATATGTATAAAGTCCACCAGGATGCGAAATCGCTGGTGATACAATTGGCCAGTCCGGATTATGAGTATGCGGGGCGGCGGATCCCGGCGGTGAATGCCAGTGCATCGCGTGATTCCAGCGGTGTTGTGCATATCTCGCTGGTTAACCTCGATCCTTCGAAGGCGATAACGATCAGGGCCGGGCTGCCGGGGATCACCTATACGAATGTAGGCGGCCAGATCCTTACTTCTGGTCGATTCAACGATGTGAATACCTTTGACCAGCCGGATAAGGTGAAACCGGCTGTTTTTAGCAGAGCGAGGAAAGATGGGGATGAACTGGTGGTGGAGCTGCCGGCGGAGTCGGTGGTGGTGTTGGAGCTGAAATAGCCTATGAGTTAATTAAATTTTGTGTTTTAGTTTTTTGCCTACCTTTGGGTCAGAACTTTAGGGGTGCTCGTTCATACGGGCTGAGATAATACCCTCAGAACCTGATCCGGCTAATACCGGCGAAGGGAAAAGACGGACTTTCTCTTTCTGCGTAAGCAGCACCTCATCAATTTACGTTACAACGTTAATTCGGATCGTCATGATAGAGGTGACTATCAACCAGCAAAAATTTGAGTTTCCCGACAGCGGTACATTGGCCGATGTCCTGCCGTTGTTACAGATCCGGCAGGCGGATGGTATAGCGATTGCGCTGAATGAAACAGTGATCCCCAGGGGGGAATGGGAGGGGCATGTGCTGCAGGCACAGGATAGGGTATTTGTGATAAGGGCTACGCAGGGGGGATAACCGGGCTTCGGCGGCCGAGGCGATATTTTATAAAATTAAATGCGATAGATATGAAAAAAGACATTATTCCGGGGCAACATGTGATCAGTTGTGATCCTTTTCCTGCTTCGCGCAAGATCTATGTGCAGGGAAAACTGCATCCTATCCAGGTGGCGATGCGGGAGATCAGCATCGGCGATACGGTGGACACGTTTACGCAATCCGTGACGCCAAATCCTTCTATTTCGGTGTATGATACCAGCGGGGCCTATACCGATCCTGCTGTCGACATCGATGTCCGGGAAGGTCTGCCGAGGTTGCGGGAGTCGTGGGTAGAGGGCAGGGGGGATACCGATCAACTGGAAACTGTTAGTTCTGTCTATGGCCGGCGCAGGCAGGAAGATGTCGCGCTGGATACGCTGAGATTTTCACATATCCGGCCGCCGAGAAAAGCGAGGGCCGGGCTGGCGGTGACACAGTTGGCCTATGCCCGTCAGGGGATCATCACGGCGGAGATGGAATATATCGCTATTCGGGAAAACCAGCGGATAGAGGAATATGCGGCGATGGCGGGCGCTAACGGGAAGGTCAACGGGCATGCGAACGGCAACGGACATGCAGCGGGCCAGGGTACGCCTGGCAGCCTGTATCATCAGCATGCAGGCCATAGTTTTGGCGCGCTGACGCCGAAGCACCTGATCACGCCGGAGTTTGTGCGGGATGAAGTAGCGGCGGGACGGGCGGTGATACCTTCCAACATCAACCATCCGGAATCCGAACCGATGATCATCGGCCGCAACTTTTTGGTCAAGATCAATGCCAATATCGGTAATTCGGCGGTTAGCTCCAGCATCGAAGAGGAAGTAGAAAAGGCGGTGTGGGCTTGTCGGTGGGGAGCGGATACCATCATGGACCTCTCGACCGGTAAGAATATTCACGAAACGCGGGAATGGATACTACGCAATTCCCCGGTGCCGGTAGGAACTGTGCCGATTTACCAGGCGTTGGAGAAGGTGAACGGCAAGGCAGAAGACCTGACCTGGGAGATCTACCGGGATACCTTAATCGAACAGGCTGAGCAGGGAGTAGATTATTTTACCATCCATGCAGGGGTGCTGTTACGATATATTCCCATGACGGCGAACCGGATGACGGGGATTGTGTCCCGCGGCGGCTCCATCATGGCCAAATGGTGTCTGGCGCATCATAAGGAAAGTTTTTTGTATACTCATTTTGAAGATATCTGCGAGATCATGAAGGCATACGATGTCTCTTTCTCGCTGGGTGACGGACTCAGGCCGGGATCTATTGCCGATGCGAACGATGCGGCGCAGTTTGCTGAGTTAGAGACATTGGGTGAGTTGACGAAGATAGCTTGGCGGCATGACTGCCAGGTGATCATCGAAGGTCCGGGGCATGTTCCCATGCACCTGATCAAGGAAAATATGGATAAGCAACTGAAGGAATGCTCGGAAGCGCCTTTCTATACGCTGGGTCCGTTGACGACAGATATCGCTCCCGGCTATGATCATATTACGTCTGCCATCGGGGCTGCCATGATCGGCTGGTTCGGAACGGCGATGTTGTGCTATGTCACGCCCAAGGAGCATCTGGGGCTGCCGAATAAGAAGGATGTGAAGGATGGGGTGATCACTTATAAGATCGCGGCACATGCGGCGGATCTGGCCAAAGGGCATCCCGGTTCGCAATATCGCGACAATGCTTTGAGCAAGGCCCGGTTCGAGTTCCGGTGGCAGGATCAGTTCAATCTCTCGCTGGATCCTGACACGGCGAGGTCATTTCATGATGAGACCTTACCGGCGGAGGGTGCGAAGATCGCTCACTTCTGTTCGATGTGCGGACCGCATTTCTGTTCGATGAAGATCACGCAGGAAGTGCGGCGGTTTGCGCAAGAGAAGGGTTTGGAAGAGGAAGCGGCATTAGAAACAGGGATGCAGGAGAAGGCGGCGGCATTTAAAGAGGCCGGGTCGGAAATATATCTGTAATGGTGGGGGCAGTGAGCGAGGAACAGCAGGACTTCCTGCTGGCGGTGATCACCCGGCCGGATTTTTTTGCCGAAGAGGAGGCGTTGATCATTGGTTTGTTAGAGGCAGGGCTGATGAAGCTGCATCTGCGTAAGCCCGGGGCAGAGAGGGCATCCTTAGAAGGTTTGCTGACGCGACTGGCGCCGCGATGGGCTGAGCGGCTGGTGTTGCATGGTCATCCGGAATTGGCGCTTGATCACGGAATACGGCAGGTGCACGGATCGGTGGAATTAAGAGATGGGCTGTGGGCGGTATCCACTTCCGTGCATTCCTGGGAGGAGTTTGCCGCATTACCGGACGGACTGGCTTATGCTTTTATCAGTCCATTGTTTGATAGTATTTCGAAACCGGGTTATGGAGCCAACCCACAGCTGTTGCAGCAGCCTTCAGGGAACTTACCTTGTTTGCCGGTGGGATTGGGAGGGATCGGCGGGGATACAATCGGTGAAATGATCCGGCGGGGATGGAAAGGCGCGGCGGTGTTGGGATGGATTTGGGATCATCCGCAGGATGCGGTGGAAAGGTTTGAACAACTGAAAAAAATAATTGATGAGCAGTGAGCGAACGCGGGAGGGGGTAAAGGACAGCGACCGACCCCGGGTGCTGGTCGTCGCGGGGTATGATCAGAGTGCCGGCGCCGGGGTTTTATCGGACGTCAAGACACTGGAGGCTCATGGTGTATATGGCTATGCGGTATGCACGGGGTTTACGTTCCAGAATGAGCGCGAGATCCGGCGGATACAATGGTTTTCTATTGAAGAGATCGTTGAACAGATCGATATCAGTTTTGCGGCGGCGGATTTCGACTGGGTGAAGATGGGAATTACCGAGGACGTGCGGATGGCAGCGGCGATCGTCCATCACCTTCACAGGCGTCATGGTGGGGTGAGGATCGTATGGGATCCGGTGATCAGAGCGAGCAGCGGGCGGGCGTTCTGGCAAGAAGTAGGAGAGGAATGGAAGGCGATAGCCGCGCGGTGCTATCTGTTGACGCCCAACTGGGAGGAGATCGGGCAGTTGTACCCGGGGGAAGATGTGGCTGAGGCTTGCGCAAAGCTGACAAGGGAGTCGACATGCCATGTCTATCTGAAGGGAGGGCATCATCCGGAGTATCCGGGCAGAGATTATCTGTGGAGTGCGGGAGAAGTGCTACTGCTGGAGCCGGAGGTGGATGGCGGGCAGGTGTATGCGAAGCATGGATCAGGGTGTGTGTTGTCGTCGGCGCTGGCGGCCAATCTGGCAATGGGATATGAACTGGCGGATGCGGCAGTCCGATGCAAGCGATATGTAGAACAATTTTTAACCAGCAATAAAACTTTATTAGGATGGCATCGACCTTTGGAGAACATGCTGGGGTGAAGACCGAAGGCTGGCGGGTGCCGGCGAGCTTATATTTTATTACCATGGACGATGCTCCAACCGATCACCTGCAGCAGGTCGAAATTGCCTGCGGGGCGGGTATCCGGTGGATTCAGCTGCGGATGAAAGAGGCCGGTGATGAAGAGGTACGGGACGTAGCGCTGGCGGCGAAAAAGATTTGTGCTGGCTATGGTTGCACGTTGATCATCGATGATAGGGTAGCCGTGGCGGCGGCGGTGGGTGTAGACGGAGTTCATCTGGGTAAGGAAGATATGACCGTTAGTGAGGCCCGGCGCATACTGGGCGGAGATAAGATTATCGGCGGGACGGCTAATGTGGTAGAAGATATTGTGTTGCATTACCGGCAGGGGGCTGATTACATCGGACTGGGCCCCTATCGTTATACGACGACGAAAAAGAAGTTGAGCCCTATTCTGGGGTTGGAAGGATACCGGGCCATCATGCAGCAGCTGAGGCAGGAAGGGGTGGATATCCCGGTGATCGCGATCGGCGGGATCGGGGTGGAAGATGTAGCGCCACTACTGGATACGGGTCTTGCGGGGGTCGCTTTTTCCGGGATGCTGGTGCATGCGGACCAGCCGAAGGGATTGGTGGAAGGGTTGGAATTAAAACTTAAAAAACATTGATATGTTGACCATTGCAGACAAAACTTTTCATTCGCGGTTATTCACCGGGACGGGGAAATTCGGCTCTTCCGTATTGATGGAGGAAGCCATTGTAGCGAGTGGTAGCGAGCTGGTGACCGTAGCTTTGCGGCGGGTAGAAGTACAGAGTCAGGACGATAATATCTTATACCATCTCCGGCATCCACATCTGCATTTGCTGCCCAATACGTCCGGGGTGAGGAATGCGCGGGAGGCGGTATTTGCTGCTGAGCTGGCCCGGGAGGCGCTGGGCACCAACTGGCTGAAGCTGGAGATACACCCCGACCCGAAATGGTTGCTGCCCGATCCGATCGAGACACTGGCGGCGGCAGAGGAACTGGTCAAGAGAGGGTTCGTCATACTACCCTATATCCATGCCGATCCGGTGTTATGCAAGCGACTCGAAGAGGTTGGTGTTGCGGCGGTGATGCCGCTGGGCGCGCCGATCGGCAGTAACAAGGGATTAAAGACCTTCGATTTCCTGGAGATCATCATTGCACAGAGCAAGGTGCCGGTGGTTGTGGATGCGGGTATTGGAGCTCCTTCCGATGCGGCGAAGGCGATGGAGATGGGCGCCGATGCGGTGCTGGTGAATACGGCTATTGCGACCAGTGCCGACCCGGTAAAGATGGCAAAGGCTTTTAAGTTAGCGGTAGAGAGCGGGCGGATGGCTTTTGAAGCCCGGCTGGCGATGACGTCTTCTGACCGTGCGGTCGCGAGCAGCCCGTTGACGGCATTTTTGGATTAGATTTTTTAAAACACGAATATGTTCACGGAACAATTTGACCGATATGAATGGGGCGCTGTGAAGCAAGGTATTCTTGACAAGACAGCCGCAGATGTGGAGCGGGCATTGAGCAAGTCGCAGCGGGACCTGGAAGATTTCAAGGCGTTGATCTCCCCGGCAGCCGCTCCATACCTGGAAGAGATGGCGCAACTGAGCCACCGGCTGACGCAAAAGCGTTTTGGCAAGGTTATCCAGTTATATATTCCGTTGTACCTGTCGAATGAATGCCAGAATATCTGTACGTATTGCGGCTTCAGCTTTGATAATAAGATCAGGAGGCGGACGCTGTCGACGGGCGAATTACTGACCGAGGTCATGGCGATCAGGGAAATGGGTTATGAGCATGTGCTGCTGGTGAGCGGTGAGGCTAACCAGACGGTGGGCGTGGATTATTTTGTGAAAGCGCTGGAGGCGGTGCGCTCGCATTTTGCGCATGTTTCGATGGAAGTGCAGCCTCTCGATCAGCAGGATTACGCAATACTGATGGAACATGGGCTGAACACCGTGCTGGTATACCAGGAGACTTATCACCGGGAAGACTATAAGCTGCATCATCCGAAGGGGAAGAAATCCAATTTTAATTACCGGCTGGAAACGCCGGACAGGCTGGGGATGGCCGGCATTCATAAGATAGGGCTGGGAACGCTGATCGGGTTGGAGGATTGGCGGACTGACACGTGGTTTACGGCCTTGCATTTACAATATCTCGAACGGACTTATTGGAAAACGAAGTATTCGCTGTCCTTTCCGCGGTTGCGGCCCTTTTCCGGGGAGGAAACGGCTGCGGACCGGCCTTATGGGATACAGCCCAAAGTGGAAATGACCGACCGGGAGCTGATCCAGCTGATATGCGCTTACCGGTTACTGAATGAGGAAGTCGAGTTGTCTTTGTCTACGCGCGAGAGCCCGGTTTTCCGGGACCATGCGGTTAGGTTGGGGATTACGGCCATGAGTGCCGGATCCCGTACCAATCCGGGAGGATATGTTGTCGATCCCGAGTCGCTGGAGCAATTTGAAATCTCCGATGACCGGAGTCCGGCGATGATTGCGGAAATGATCAGGCGGCAGGGCTATGAGGCGGTGTGGAAGGATTGGGACCAGGTGTTGCAAGGGTAGAGAAAGATATAAAAAATATAGCGGGGGTCGCATTAGCGACCCCCGCTGGTATTATGATGAGATCGTGGAATTATGATGAGGTCGGTTTTATTTACGGTAAAAGCACTTTTGTCGTGAGTGCCTGTCCGGTGAACGTCAGTACTTTGACGATATACAAGCCGGCCGGCAGGCCGGAGACATCCGTCTTTCCGCCTGACAATTGTCCCTGACGAAGGGTTTGTCCGGAGACATCCGTCAGCGTATATAATTCATTGCTACCTCGTGTAAGGTAGACTTCTGCCGTCTTGTAGCTTGTCGCGTACCAGGTCAACTGCTGCGAGGATTCCGATGAAGAAAAGTTCAGCAGCCGGACGGAGGTATAGGTAGTATATCCATCCTGGTCTACTTCTTCCAGCCGATAGTAATTATTGCCGGTGAGCGGTGAGCCGTCTACAAAAGAGTAATTCAGCGTGGTCGAACTGTTGCCGGCGGCGGCGACTGAACCGATAGTGCTGAAGGTAGCGCCATCAGAGCCCCTTTGAACGAGAAATTCGCGGGTGTTTTCTTCCTGGGCCGTCTGCCATTGCAGGAGAGCGGTGTTATTCTGGCGGCTGGCGGTGAAATCAGTCAGGAGGATCGGCAAGGGGATACCCGTCAGCGGATGTGCGACGAAGTTAGAGGTAGTGCCCGTCATGGCCAGATTCGTCAGCACTCCATCGTTGGTGTTGCTGGTGCCATCCAGGGCGACGGTCATTCCGGTATTGTCCGTGCCTGCGTTGCCATCATTGAAACTAAACTGGCCGACCAGGCCTGGCTCGTTACCCAGCAGGGTGCTATCCATATTGTTGAGGATGGCAGCGGCCGGTTGCTGAGTGTTCCATATCCGCACTTCGTCGATGCCGCCTGCGAAAGGCTGCGTGTCTGAACCGGATGTATTTTTCGCGATGCCCAGGGTGAGGGGCTGGCCCGTGGCCGGGCCAAAGCTGCCCGCGATCGTGCCAGTGGGTATGCCGTTGATATATACCGTGGACTGTGTGCCGTCGTTGACGAAAGCCAAGTGTGTCCAGGTAGAGAGCGGAACGTTATAATTCATCACCGCAACGCTGGCCGAGCCATTGTCGATGCCGATCTGGGTAGCCGATAGGTCAAAAGCGTATCGAACGCCGCCGGTACCGCGGTTACCCACTACCGTGCTGAAAGTACTGGAGAGAGTCGTTGGATTGACCCAGAATTCGACCGTGCCGGCAGACAGGTCATACAGACTATTGGCCGGGATGTTGACCTGGTCGGTGACTCCGTTGAGCGTTATAGCGTTGTCACCGAACTGTACCGGTGAGGATAGCCAGGAGTCGGCGACATCCGTACCGTCAATAGTGCCGGCGTGGTCTGTGTTTGGCGAATTGGCCGCATTGTTGTTCACGGCGGTGCCACTGCCCGCATTAAAGTTCATGTAAAGATTGAGATTGGGGTCGTTGACGTTGACAATTGCCAGCATGCCGGATCTGATCTGTGCGGCAGTGAGCACTTCATACCAGGTTTGCAGTTCATCGATCCTGCCGGTCATCGGTTGGGCGCCATTCGTCGCTACGCCAATTTGAAAGTTCTGGCCGTCGTTAAAGAGATAGCCGTTTGCATTGGTAGTCCGCAGGATGCCGTTGACATACAAGGCGGCGGTATCATAATTTGCCGAAAAGGTAAAGGCCAGGTGTGTCCATTGACCGACCGGCATCGGCACGCCGGTGGAGGTCGGATTGCCGTTGATATCAAGCCACTGGTTACCCACTACGATATTGCCGCTGGCATCGTAACCCATGTAGAATGCGTCCTGGACGGTCGGGTCACCCTGTGAAACGAACTGATGCATCTGGCCATCCTGGATCAGGCTGGGCACGTAGGCCCAGAATTCTACTGTAAAGTCGCCACCCGGATTGACCGGATCGATTCCATTGTAAAAGACGTAGTTGGTTCCGTTTAATTCTAAAGCTGAGTTCTGTGCAGATACTGAAATGGAGAGGACAAGACATACCCCTAGTGGGAGAAGAGTAGAGCTTTTTCTCATAGGATTGAATTTAATGAGGATGAAGATAGTAGAAAAATTTACCGTGCAGTAGCAGGTTGGGGTAATTTCTGCGCCCTTAAGGGTTATACCTGACGAGTTGGGCCGAGAAAATTCTATAAAATCACCTGTCGGGTTGTTGTCAGCGGAGGTTTTCTTACATTACAGTCAGAATGGCTCTTTCTAAAACGATACCACCTTTGGACGGTTTGCGGGAGATCTCTACGGCACAGCGTGATGAGTTCCGGGACAATGGGCATTTGATGGTGCGGGGCTTGCTGAGCGTCGCCGAGGTCGGAGTGTATCGTCAGTTGGTGGTGGATGCGATGAAGCGGCAAAGCCGGGAGCGGAGAAAGTCGCCGGAGCGGGGTATTTATGGGAGGGCCTTCGGGCAGATGGTGAATTTGTGGCGGGGTGACGAGGGGGTGAGGCAGTTCGTCTTTTCCAGGAGGCTTGGGAAGGTGGCGGCAGACCTGCTGGGTGTGTCCAATGTACGGATCTACCATGATCATGCTCTTTTCAAGGATGCGGGGGGCAAGGCGACATACTGGCACCAGGATCAGTATTACTGGCCGTTGGATACCGCGGACACGATAACGTTAGCGATTGCGCTGACCGATCAGAGTATCGAGATGGGCATGTTCGTTTTTGCTTCGGGGTCCCACAAGAATGGGACTATCATCGACCCCAAGCTGTCTTCCGAGCCCGATAGTTTATACCGGAAATATATCCGTGAGCATCATTTTCCGCTAACCTGTGCTGCGGGTATGCGGGCCGGTGATTCGAGCTGGCATTACGGCAATACCGTGCATCATACTTCTGCCAATGAGTCCGACAGGCGGCGGGAGATGATGAGTATCACGTATATGGCCGATGGGGCCAGGGTGGCTCAACCTATTCATGAGGGGCAGGTGTATGAATTAAACAACTGGCTGACCGGGCTGCCGCCGGGAAGGCTGGCGGCGTCGGAACTGAATCCGCTGGTTTTATAGGCAGGGGCGTGGTCCGGAATTTGCATTAAAGAATTATGGTTTCTGGGTAAAAGATCAACAGGGATAAGCCCTTTTTAGGTGCGATCAAAAAAAGTAGGTGAATTATTTGAATAATATAAAACTAGTAGTATATTTACCATGTATTTATTGCCTGCCATCTTCGAAATCCTCTGAATAGTAGGCTTCCTATCTTGCTTTGTAAGCGCATCGTTGACCCATTCATCCTTGAAATCCCCGGATCTAAACGATTCATTTTAGCTAAGCGAAAATCCAGAAAATCCAGGTCACTATCTAAATTGCCTGCTTCGCATGTGAAGTATTCGATGCCAATACCTGTCATAAGCCGATTCATTTCCATTGTTTCCTAGAAAGATTAAGTTTCTACTTAAAACCCTTAAAACTCTGTTGGAAAATGAAAAAGCGTATTTTGGCTATCGATGATAGTAAGGCCATCAGGTTCTTGTTGCAGACTGTATTGGGAAGAAGTTACCAGGTAATTACGGTTCCGGATGGTTATGCGGCTATGTATTATTTAACGCATCGTGAGCAGCCCGATCTGATTATTGCGGATCCGCAGTTGCCGGATATGGAGGACTGGGAATTGATACATCAATTATCGGGCAGCGGCATGTATGGGAATATACCTTTATTAGTGTTATCAGGATTTGATAAAAATGAGACCGAGAGCAGGTGTGTAGAGTATGGTGCAGCAGGTCATTTTTTAAAACCATTCAACCCCGTAGAAGTCATCGAATGTATAGAAGCTTTGCTGGTTGGTGACAGGTCGGACAGAAGTCTGCCTGCCATGGCCGGATAAGCGGATCAGATTTAGATTGTTAAGCCATAAGAGAAGCTATTTTACCTGAATAGATGTTGATCTCTGAGCCACCGTATTTATGAAGAATAACCCTGTTTATTATGGAAATGTTATTTCTACCCCAAACTGTAAAATCGGAGAAAAAACCGAAGGCGGTATTCACTTTTAGGTCTTATCCTGTACTTGAAACGAGTTGTCCGGTATATAGTGGTTTCTACTATATCGGCAAAAACTCTGCTCATATTCAGTTATTATTGGACCTGTATAAAAGGGGATACGCCACCGAAGCATTCGAGAACGCCAAGTCGGATCTGACAAGGTGTCTTGAGGCTCATCACAACATTTTTCCCGAGTTCATCCTGATCGGAGCTGTGGCCGATCTGGAGTCCATCAGCAATTTTTGTCAGTTCCTCCGGAAGCATCCCGTTTTGCGTTCCATTCCTCTTTTGATCGAAGGATCCGAGCTTTCTACGGATAAATATCCGATTTACAAGAACAAAATAAGGCCGGATGAAATCCTCTCTATAGCCGCGGTCGGTCAAAGTGAATTCACCCGGAAAGTGGACTTTTTCCGGAAGATGAAGCTGGATGCGCCTGCCTTTACTACTGCCAAGATCGAGCATGGCAAGCCCTTTAACCTGCATATCGGGCTGATGAGCAAGCGTTTATTCGATATTATCGTCGCCGGTTTGGCGCTGATATTGCTGAGCCCGGTGCTGCTACTGATAGCGGTCGCCATCAAGATTGAATCCAGGGGGCCTATTTTTTATATTGCCAAACGGGCGGGACGGGGTTATAGAATATTTAATTTCTATAAATTCCGTACTATGAAGCAGGATGCCGATAAAGAGATCGACGAGCTCACCCATTTGAATCAATACGGTGCAGAGGCTGTGGGGCCGGTGTTCTTCAAGATCAGCAATGATCCGCGCATTACGAGGGTCGGCCGTTTTTTGAGGAATACAAGCCTTGACGAGCTGCCTCAGCTCTTGAATGTTTTATTCGGCGATATGTCAGTGGTCGGTAACAGGCCTTTGCCTTTATATGAAGCAAAGACGCTGACCACCGATGAATATGCGGCGAGATTCATGGCGCCTGCCGGCATCACAGGCCTTTGGCAGGTGAAAAAGCGGGGAGCTAAAAATATGTCAGTGGAAGAAAGGATCAATATAGATATTGATTATGCGTACAAATGCAACTTTGCTACGGATCTTTGGATAATAGCCAATACCCCATCGGCGTTATTACAGAAGGAAAACGTATAACGTGTTTCCGGCTTGCTTTTATCAATGAAACCTAACTTGATGGATAACCCTTTAATCTCTATCGTTACACTCACATGGAACACCACTGAGGTGACTTGTGATTTCCTACGCTCGCTCAACGAGCATAATACCTATAAGAATCTGGAGGTTATCGTCGTCGATAACGGGTCCCGGGAAGATCCCACCGCTGCTTTAACGGCCATTTATCCAGCTATCAAATTGATCCGAAACCCCAAAAATCTTGGATTTACGGGCGGCAACAATGTTGGTATCCGGGCGGCGAAAGGGGATTACCTGTTTATCGTCAATAACGATACGGAGGTTACGCCCGGCTTGCTGGAAGGATTGCTGGAGATCTTCGATACGTACCCGGATGCGGGGATCGTCAGTCCTAAGTTTCATTATTTCTTCCACAAAGGCACCATCGAATATGCCGGTTATAATACCGTGAACATATTGACAGGCCGGAACGGGATGATCGGTTGCCGGGAGAAGGACGAGGGGCAGTACAATGAGATCAAGGTCACGAACTATGCACATGGTGGTGGGATGATGGTGCCTCGGAAGATCATCGACGAGATAGGCGGGTTGCCGGAGGATTTCTTCATTTATTATGAGGAGTTCGATTGGTGCGATCAGATCAAGAGGAAAGGCTACAAGGTCTATTACCAGCCCAAGTCCCTGATCTATCACAAGGAGTCGATGAGTACGGGAAAGGCCAGCGCCTTCAAGACTTTTTACCATACAAAAAACCGCATCTATTATATGCGGCGCAATGCGCCCAAGGCGGGTTTGCTAGTCTTTTTTGCCTACTTTACGTTTTTTACAGTTCCCAAGAATACGCTGACGTTTATGCTGAAAGGGCAGAAAGATCATCTGCGGTCGTTCTGGAAGGGTATTTTGTGGCAATTCAACCGTTCAATCACCTTTAATTAAATTCTAATGTGTGGTATAGCGGGTTTTATTGATTTTCGAAAAAGCACCGATCTGGGGGTGTTGAAGCGCATGACCGATGCGATGACGCACCGTGGGCCGGACGATGCCGGATATGAGGTGTATGACGCATCTTCTGCCTCCATTGGCTTTGGCCAGCGGAGGTTATCTATTTTGGACCTTTCGCCATTGGGCCATCAGCCGATGCATTTCGGGGACCTGATCGTGGACTTCAATGGGGAGATCTATAATTTCAAGGAGATCCGCAAGGAATTGGAGGAAAAGGGATACACTTTTGATTCCTGGAGTGACACAGAGGTGATCCTAAAGGGCTATCATTGCTGGGGGATGGAGGTAGTGAACAAGTTTGTAGGGATGTTTGCCATTGCCTTGTATGATAGGGCTAAGGAGAAGGTGATATTGATCCGGGACCGGGCGGGTATCAAGCCTTTGTATTGTTTCCAGAAGGCCGATATCCTACTTTTTGGCTCGGAACTGAAGGCCCTTTATGAGCATCCGGCATTTGAAAAGAAGATCGACGCCAACAGTCTGGCGTTGTTCCTGCAATATAGTTATATCCCGGCTCCGCACAGCATTTTTCAGCATACATCAAAGCTTTTGCCAGGGCATTACCTGATCGTGGATCTGAAGAACCGGCAGCAGGAGCTGGTTAAATACTGGGATGTTTTCGATGCGTATAATAAGCCCAAAATTACGTTGAGTGACCGGGAGGCGATCGACGAGACGGATAAACTGCTGAAGAATGCATACGAATACCGGATGGTCGCCGATGTGCCTGTGGGGATCTTCCTCAGCGGCGGGTATGATAGTTCGAGTGTGGCCGCGTTGCTGCAGACAGGCCGGACCGAGCGGTTAAAAACGTTTACCATTGGGTTCCATGAAGATGAATTCAATGAGGCGCCGGAGGCGAAGAAAATTGCTGCATATCTGGGGACCGATCATACCGAGTGGTATCTGACCTCCAAGGAAGCGGGGAGTGTGCTGGATCTGTTGCCGGGTATTTATGACGAGCCTTTTGCGGATAACAGTACCGTGCCCACAGTGCTGGTCAGCAAGCTGGCGCGTGAGCAGGTGAAGGTGGCGTTAAGTGCGGACGGCGGAGATGAGATCTTCGGCGGGTACAATAAGTTCAACCAGGCAGAGCGGTTTACCAGCAGGATGCCGGTGGCTTTGCAGGGCCTCATCAGCGGGACAATGTCGCTGATCAATCCGGATCAGATCCCTTATTTCAATAAGAAATACAATTTCAGCACGCGGTACGAGAAGATGAAGCTGATCTGGAAGAGCGGGGACCCGGTACAGGCGGTGAAGTATATCAGTCAGTACATTACCGAAAGCGAGGTCGCTTCCTTTTTGGGCAAGGATTTCGAGCGATATCACACGTTTTTCGATGACGGGAACAAGCTGGAGAAGAATGATGGGGTGGTGAACCGGCTGATGGCCATCGATTATAAGACTTTTTTGGTCGATAATAACCTGGTCAAAATGGACAGGGCGACCATGTCCGTGGGCCTGGAAGGGCGGGAGCCGATGCTCGATCACCGGGTGATAGAATTTCTGGCCCAGCTGCCTTCTTCTTTCAAGATCCGGGACGGGGTAAACAAGTGGCTGCTGAAACAGGTCGTCCATAAGTACATTCCGAGGGAAATGATGGAGCGGCCGAAACGGCCATTTATCGCGCCATTACTGGTCTGGTTCAAGGAGGATCTGAAGGAGCAGCTAAAGTATTATCTGAGTGAGCGGGCGCTGGGAATGACGGGTATGTTCAATCCCCAACCGATAGTAACTTTACGGGACCGTTACCTGGCGGGAGAGAAAGTCAACTACCAGAAGCTCTGGCAGGTGTTGATCTTTCAGCTTTGGTACGACCGCTGGATCACAAAATTATAAAACGACGTAAATAAAAAATAACCTAAACATGAAAACAAACGTACTTGTGACAGGGGGAGCCGGCTTTATTGGATCGCATGTAGCCAGGCATTGTCTTGAAATGGGTTTTGAAGTGGTGGTCATGGATGATCTGAGCGGCGGGTTCGAGGACCATCTCCCTGAAGGCGTTCATTTTGTAAAAGGGAGCGTAACGGATCATGAACTGATCACAGATCTTTTCAACGAGTATCGGTTCACTTACGTATATCATTTAGCTGCCTATGCCGCCGAAGGGTTGTCGCATTTTATCCGGCGGTATAACTATGAGACCAACCTGATCGGCAGTATCAATCTGATCAACGAATCGGTGAAGCATAAAGTAAAGTGTTTTGTCTTTACTTCCAGTATTGCGGTATACGGCAAGGGGCAGTTACCGATGACCGAGGCGATGACGCCGGTTCCTGAGGATCCTTATGGGGTTAGCAAATATGCGGTGGAGCTCGATCTGCGGGCCGCGCATGAGATGTTCGGGCTTAATTATGTGGTTTTCCGTCCACACAATGTGTACGGCGAGAACCAGAACATTGGAGATAAGTATCGCAATGTCATTGGCATCTTTATGAACCAGATCATGCAGGGCAAGCAGCTGACTGTTTTTGGCGACGGCGAGCAGACCAGGGCATTCAGCTATATCGACGATGTGGCTATTCCCATCGCGAAGTGCGTCAATATTCCCGGCTCTTACAACCAGGTGTTCAATGTAGGTGCAGACAAGCCCTATACCGTCAATGAACTGGCGGAGGTCGTTTGTGCCGAATTTGGGGTAGAGCCGGATATCAAACACCTGAATGCCCGGAATGAGGTCCTGCATGCCTATTCCGATCATAGCAAGGCGCGGAGTATTTTTGGCGCGCCTACGGACATCAGTCTGAAGGAAGGGGTTTCCCGGATGGCGAAGTGGGCCAAAGAGGTTGGCGCGCGTCAGGGTCAGGAGTTCAGTAATATCGAGATCACCGAAAAGCTGCCTGATGGCTGGGCTATTGTGAAGGTGTTAAAGTAACCATTGCCATGGCTAAGAAGATCAGGGTGCTGGAATGTATAAGGCAGGGAAAGATCGGCGGCGGCGAATCCCATTTACTGAGTCTCGTCGCACACCTTGACCGGAGCCATTTCGAACCGGTGGTTCTTTCCTTTACGGATGGTCCAATGCTGGAACGGCTGAAGGAGATGGACATCGAGACGCGGTTGATCCATACCGAGACACCGTTTGATATTCGGGTTTGGAGCCAGGTGAAGCAATTGCTGGAAGCCGAGTCGCCCGATATTATACATGCTCATGGCACCCGGGCGAATTCCAACGTATTATGGGCGGCGGGAAGGCTGGGGATTCCCGTGGTCTATACCGTTCATGGCTGGTCTTTTCACCAGGATCAGCATCCGCTGGTACGCCGCCTGCGGATCTGGGGAGAGAAGTATCTTACGGAGCGGTCCCGGGTGAATATCTCCGTTTCCGCGAGCAATCAGCAGTCGGGGAAAGAGCAGATCCCGCAGTTCGAATCGATCATTGTGAATAATGGTATTGATCAACAGAAATTCGATCCGGAGCGAAAATATAGTGATATCAGGTCCGAGTTGGGGATCGCGCCGGATAGGGTAGTAGTTCTTTTTATAGCGCGATTTACGGCGCACAAACAGCCCTTGACGTTGATTCGGGCTTTTGCCAAGGCATTGAAGGGAGGACAGGCGCCCGGGCTGCATTTGCTGATGGTCGGCGATGGGGATGAAAAAGAGGCGGGGCTGGAGCTTGCCAGGGCGCTGGGATTAGAAGACAGGGTAAGTTTCCAGGCATTCCGGCAGGACGTCCCCGATGTCCTGCATGCTGCAGATATCTTTGTGCTGCCTTCTTTATGGGAAGGATTACCGATCGGGTTGCTGGAGGCGATGGCGATGCGTAAGGCGGTGATCGGTACACGGGTCGACGGGACCCGCGAGGTGTTGCAGGATGGGGAAAATGGATTGATGGTCGAGCCGGGGGATGTCGATGCGCTGGCGGCGGCGATTGTCCGGCTGGCTGGTGACGGAGAGTTGCGGGAGACCTTGCGTTGCAAGGCTTATCAGACAGTCAGGCAGCGTTTCGATGCGGTGACCATGACGCGGGAGATCGAAACGATTTATTCAAAGGTTTTAGAACAAGCACATCATTAAAGTCATTCCATATGGAATTTGAACGTTTTGCCGATGTCAAACGGCTAAAATTTATTACCGATGTATTAGAGGCCAGGCTGCCTTCCGGCGCCGAGGTGCTGGATGTAGGTTGCGGGAATGGCGTTATTTCGCGTAGCCTGGGGGAGAAAGGGTTATCCGTCAGAGGCATCGATGTGAGCGAAAAGGCCATCGCGAGGGCCCGGGAGCTGAATAAATTTCCCTCCGTACATTTCGACGTCGTCAGTGCCGAGCAGTTGGTGGCCGACGGGCACCGTTATCATGCTGTGATCTGCAGTGAAGTCCTGGAGCATCTCAACGATCCGGGGAAGCTGTTGGCCGTATTGCACGATCTGTTGGATACCAATGGCGTGCTGATCGTCACGGTACCCAACGGCGTAGGGCCGCGGGAACTGTTTGTTACCCGGCCGATCATTGCGATGCAAAAAAAGAACAACTGGATGTGGGCGTCCGTCCAAAAGATGAAGCGGCTGTTCGGGTATAAGGGCACGACCGTTCAAAGCAGCGCGGACGACCTCACACATATACAATTTTTTACTAAAACGTCCCTGGAAAAACTGGCTAATCAGCAACGATTCAACATCGTGCGATTCGGAAAGACCAATTTTGTAGAGGATGTTTTCCCCTTTAGTTTTTTCTCCAAGAAAATCAAGGCTTTACAGCGTTTTGACTGCGCTTTTGCCGAGCTTTTGCCCTATCAATTGAACGGTGGATTTATGACCGTATGGGAAAAAATCGGCCAATGATTGTTATTTGCGGGTTAATTCTGATCTTTTTCTGTTAATACCTTGCAGGAACGGAAAAATACGTGTATTTTCGAGCGGATTTTAACGGTTATTTTAACTGTTTTCGATTGATCTCTCCGTTTAAATAACGGACTTTTTTCTCCCCATTATTCCTACGATCGACCCTTAACCCATTTTCCTACAGCAGAACCTGTTTTCTCATCATTCCTAAGATGAACACTTCGCCCCATTTCCTACGACAAACCCTTTATTAGATTTTCCAGGACTTACCTTTTATTTCCACTATCTCTATTCCAAGCAGTAATGCGTCCGCGACAGCGTCAGGGCCATTCATGCCTGGCAGTCAACTATTGTATTTATAGCATATAGTATATAGGAATTGTATTTATCATTTAACGCAAGTCATGAAAACCTCTACCCGAATTTCCTTTTTATTGTTGATCGCCTTTATGGCTTTTTGTGCTCCAACCGTATGGGGGCAAAGTTCAAGCATTATGACCCCTAACGATACGATCGTTACATTTAATCCCCTGGATACTCCCGCGGTCCCCTCATACGGGCATATCGCCAAATGGCTCCGGACGGTCAGGCAGCCTTATAACACCGATCTCTGGAAGTGTTATATCTATAATGGAAACCAGTTCCGGCTGCGTTTCCCACCGGACTATAATCCGGCGGTTAATAATGGAAAGGTATACCCGATGTTGATCTTCATGCACGGGGATGGCGAGGGTGGATCGGTCTATGACAATGAATATTCGATGACGCATGGCGGCAATATTTTTGACGCGGCTGTGACGAACGGGACGTTCGACGGTTATGTGCTGATCATGCAGACGAGCGGCAGCTGGGGGCCTAATCAGATGGTGGCCCAGCAGTATATCGTCGATTATATGATACAGAACAACCAGTTGGATCCGTTCCGCGTTTACCTCAACGGGCTTTCCGCGGGTGGCTCGGGGGACTGGGAGTTTTTTGAGAGTGCCCCTACTTATCCGGCGGCTGTGTTGCCGATGAGTTCGGTGGCGATTGCCTTCGCCAGTCCGGACACGGTAGCGAAGGAGAAGTATACACCGATCTGGATGATCACTGGCGGGCTTGATGGCTCGCCTGCTCCATATACGGCCCAGCAGGTCACCAATGCTTTTTCGGCGGCGGGTGCGAACTTTACGTATCTGGATATGACGACGCAGGGGCATGACACCTGGGATAGTACGTGGTCGATGCCGGCGTTCTGGCCCTGGCTGAAGGCGCAATACAGTTCCAATCCATGGACCTTATTCGGGCGGACGCAGTTCTGTCCGGGGAATCCCATCAATTTGACGGTGGGTTTGGTGGCCGGGTTCCAGGCCTATCAATGGGAGAAGAACGGAGTACTCATATCCGGCGCGACGTCGAATACCATCAATGTCACATCGGTGGGTACCTATTCCGCGCGTGTAGAACGGAACGGCAACTGGTCTCTATGGTCGCCGGTGCCGGTGGTCGTATCTTATAGTGCGCCTACGGTGACACCACCGATACATGTCAGCGGTCTGATGAGTGATGTGCTGCCGGGTACGGATGGCAAGACTTTTGTGACGCTTACAATTCCCGATACCAATTACACGAGCTTTACCTGGGAAAAGGTGGGTAGTGATTCCGTCCTCGGTACACAGCAGACGTTCAACGCGACGCAGCCAGGTCAATATATCGTCTCCGTGACGCAGCAATTTGGCTGTTCCAGCAATTTCTCGCCGCCATTCCGGGTAGTCAATGCGGCGGGACCGAATGCGCCCAGTCCGGCCTCCAATCTCATAGCGGCCGACCTGTCCTTTACGCAGGTACAGTTGGAATGGGCGCGGAATCCGCACCCGACAAATCCGGAGACAGGTTTTGAGGTCTACCGGGCCACCAATATAACGGGTCCGTATACGTTTGCGGCGTTGGTACCTGCCGACACGGTGGATTTTGTGGACCAGGGGCTTACACCCAACACGAAATATTATTACGTAGTACGGGCCGTCGACAGTACGGGCGCCGCGGCGGTATCGAATCAGGCCACGGTGATCACGCAATCCGACAAGACGCCACCTACGGCTCCGACCAATCTGCAGGTTGTAACGACCAGCAGCAGTTCCGTCACGCTTCAATGGAACAGTGCGACGGATAATGTCGCGGTTACCGGTTATTATGTCTATGTCAACGGTGCGAAGAGCTATGCCACGCCCGCAGGCGACACCAACTTTGTCGTGAGCGATCTGACGCCCAACCAGGAATATTCCTTCTTTGTAGTAGCGGTAGATGGCAGCGGCAATGCCAGCGTACACAGCAACCAGGTTTCAGGGCCGACGATCAATAGCGGGCTGAATTACAGCTATTATAATCTGAGCTCGCAACCGGGCGTCATGCCCAACTTCTCGACGCTGACGCCTACCTTTTCGGGTAATATGCCGAATGTGAGCATTGCCAATGCGACAGCGATCGTTAATTTCTCGTATCTGTGGAACGGGTATATCACTATACCGGTGACCGGCAGCTATGTCTTCCAGACTGTTTCGGATGACGGCAGTCAGGTATGGTTGGGCGGCCTCAACCAGACGGCTTTCCCGTATAGCTTTACGGGAACTCCGATTGTGAACGCCAACCAGCCTCAGGGCGCAACGGCAACGAACAGCACCACTCTTACGCTGCAGGCGGGGACATATCCCATCAGTATTGCATACTTCCAGGCAGGCGGCGGGTATTCCATGGTATTGAACTGGAAGACGCCATCGTCAGGCGGCGCTTTTGTGGCCATCCCGAACAGCGCCTTTGCCGGCTCCTTCACGCCGGCAGGTACGGCCCCTGCCATACCTACACAGATTAAGGTAACGGCCACTGCTTATAATAAGATCAATATTACCTGGACGGACAATAGCAATAACGAGACAGGATTCGAGGTCTATCGTGCCAGCAGCAGCACCGGTACCTATTCCATCGTAACGACCACAGGTGCGAACGTAGTCAGCTTTACCGACTCCACGGTACAGGCAGCTACCACCTATTTTTATAAGGTGCAGGCGATCAACCTATATGGCGGATCAGGGTTTGACCCGGCTTCCATGGGCGGTATCACCTATTCCTATTATAACAACTTTACGGCTAACAACCTGGCCAGCTTGCCCACATTGACACCGACTTCGACGGGATCTCTCCCGAATATCTCCCTGTCACCGGCGACGCAGACCACGGATTTTGCCTTTAAGTTCCAGGGAACGATCAATATTCCCACGACCGGCAGCTATACTTTCTATACGTCTTCGGACGATGGAAGCGATATGTATCTTGGCGGCTTTGACAGCGCCCACCTGATCGTTAGAAATGACTTTCTGCAGGGTCAGACGCAGCGGGCTTCGGCAGCCATGAACCTGACTGCGGGTTCTTACCCCTTGTATGTGACATACTTCCAACAGGGTGGGGGTTATGTGGTCACCGCATCCTATCAGGGTCCGGGTATTTCGATGCAGGCCATTCCAAATGCGGCCTTCGTAAACACAAATTCCTTTGCGACGACCTTTGCCTTACCGGCAGCGCCTTCTGCGCCTTATAGCGTAGCGGCAACGGCCCTGTCGCCTTCCAAGGTGAAGGTCACCTGGCAGGATAGTTCCGCTACGGTTACCGGTTATCAGGTCTACCGGAGTATCAGCGACACGGTCCATTACATCTCCTTTGCCACGGTGGCAGCGGGAACACTGACCTTCACGGATAGTTCGTTGTTCTCCAACGAGGCTTATTACTATAAGATCGTTGCCAACGGAGTTGCCGGCAATTCCGCCTTCTCTCCTGCATCGTCGACGACCACGCCGGACAATCTGCCGGTGATCACGCAGCTGCCCGCGGGTGAGCAGGCGCGTTATGGGACGACGACGGTGTTCAGTGTCAGGGCTACGTCGGTGAATGCCGGCGCCCTGGCCTTCAAGGCGGGCAACCTGCCTTCGTTCGCCAGTTTCACGGACAATGGCAATAGCACGGGTACGCTGACAGTGACGCCGACAGCGGCCAATGCGGGCAGCTATACTGGGCTATACATCCTGGTAACCGACATCTATGGCGGAACCGATACAACTAAGTTCAACCTGGCGGTCAATAATAACTATGCGCCGGTGCTGAGCCCCGTGAATAATATTACGATGAATGAAGGGGATACGCTGACCATCCCGCTCTCGGGCAACAATCAAAATGCCGGTGATACTCTGAGCTTTGCGGTATCGGGTGCGCCAGGCGGGTCTACGTTGACGCCGGTATCGAACGGATCGGCAAAACTGTTCGTTCATCCGAGCTATGCAGCGGCGGGCACCTATACCGTGATCGCAACGCTGAAGGATAACAATGGGCTTTCGGCTGTGGATACCTTTACGATTGTGGTGAAATATAAGAGCCCGACGACAACGATCTTAACGCGGGTCGTCTATAATGATGCGACTGCGCTGGGTCTGCCGTGGAATGGGCTGTTGGGAACGACCACGAACAATCTGGTAGATTCCAATGGCAATACGACGACGCTGGGTCTGGCCTTCACTCCGAGCAGCTGGTGGACGCCATTTAATGGCGGTTCGTCCACGGGCAATAACTCGGGTGTTTATCCGGATGAGGTGTTGGAAAATTATATGTGGTTCGGCAGCTATTACGGCGGTCCGAGCACCTTTACCGGAACGGTGACAGGGGCGGATACTTCGTCGCTGTATGACCTGACCTTCTTTGCCAACAGTACTTACAATGGTTTTGCCGACAATGGCTGGACGAATTATACAGCTGGTGGTCAGACGGTATCGCTGCACGTACAGAACAACACGAAGAATACAGTAACCATACCCAATCTGAAACCGAATGCTGACGGGACACTTCCATTCGTCATGAGTGTAGGTCAGAATGCGGAACTGGGTTACTTTAGCGCGCGGGTCATCAACAAGCATATTAAAGACAGCACTGCTCCGGCGGGTACAAGCGGGCTAACGGCGACGGATGTGCCGAGCAAGGTACAGCTGAACTGGACGGATTCTGCCTACAATGCCACGGGGTACCAGGTCTACCGGTCGCTGACGGGTACCGGCAGGTACACGCTGCTGGGCACCGTTGCAGGTAACTCGGCCAACAGTTATCTCGACAGCACGATAAGCGGCAGCACGGCATATACTTACGAGGTTCGTGCGACGAATACAAATGGCTACTCCGGATTCGACAGCGTATTGACCGTCACGCTGCACCGGTTACCGAAGATCACGGCTATCTCGAACATCATTCTTAAGGATACGTCGAGTCTCACGGTGAACGTCACCACGACCGACGACTCTACGGCAGAGCTGACACTGACGGCTGCGAATCTGCCGCCTTTCGCCACCTTCACGGACAATGGCAATGGCACGGGTGTATTGACCATCGCGCCTTCTGCCGGTACCGTAGGGGTATATCCGAATATCACGATCACGGTTGCGGATGCGCTGGATAGTACGGCTTCGACGGCCTTCTCCATCGCGATCACCGAACCGAACGTACAGAGTGTCTATCTGAACTTCTCGGGTAATGGAACGACGGCTCCGGCTCCATGGAATACGATGACCTCACCGCCTTATCAGGGTACAGTATTGTCGAATCTGCTGGATGACGGCGGGACGCCCACGGGTATCGCGGCTACGGTGGTGGATGGCTGGTACTGGTATGGCACCACGGGTTATGTCACGGGTAACACCGATGGCGTCTATCCGGCGAGCGTGATGCAGAACTTCTACTATGATCCGGCTACGACCACGCATCGGATCCAGATCAGCGGGCTAAGCAGTGCCAAGCAATATAACTTTGTGTTCTTCAACACCCAGTGGGATGGTACCAACGGGTTGACGACGTTCAACATCAATGGGGATTCCGTACAGCTGCAGCCGGATTGGAATATCAGTAAAACGGTACAGCTCAATGGGATCATGGCGGTGAACGGGGTAGTGACGATTGACGTGACCAAGGCAAGTGCAGCGGCCAATGCTTATCTGACCTCCATCGTGATCCAGGGTTATGACACGGCGGCGGGCACGCTGCTGAGTCCGGCCGACCTGCGGGTGACCAACAGGACGCAGACGACAGCCAACCTGATATGGCAGGATCGGAGCGCCATCGAGACCGGGTATGAGGTTTGGAAAGCGAGTGACAGCACGGGCAGCTATTCCCTGTTGGCAAGTCTGCCGGCTAATACGACTACGTATGCAGATACGAAGCTGGCCAGAGGTGAGAACTATTACTATATCGTCAGGGCCGTCAACAATGGCACGTACTCGAACTATAGCAATATACTGGCGATCACAACCTATAGCGACGCCATCTATATCCACCCGACCTATACTTCGGCCGGCAATGGTCCGACGCCGCCATGGAATAACCTGAACAGCGCGGGTGGGGTAGGTACGAGCTGGAGCAATTTCATCGATAGCACCGGGGCGCCCACCAGCTTGTCTCTGGTACAGACGGGTGTTTTTGCCGGGCCTAACTCGCTGGGTGATGTTACGGGTAACAACTCGGGGGTCTATCCTGATCCGGTGCTTTTGCAGCAATATGTGCTCTTCCCGGGTAACTTTGGTTCCTTCACGGTTTCTGGTCTGGACCTGAGCAAGACGTATGACTTCACGTTCTTCGGCAGTGAGAGCTACGAGGGCGGGAACAATAATACCGGATATATTGTCAACGCAGATACGGTTTATCTCAATGCCCTGGACAACACCAATGCGACGGTGACGCTGCATGGAGTGGTGCCAAATGGGCTGGGTCAGGCCAATATCATGATGTACTGTCCGGGAACGTCTATCGCCGGCTGGTTCAATGCGATGGTCATCGACGGGTATTCGCCGCTGGCGCAGAATGCGCCGACGGTACCGCAGACCCTGGGTGGAGCAGGCGGAGCCATTTCGACGGCGATAGCGGGTGTAGCCTCGCAGTTCGGAACGTCGCAGTCGGTGTCGGTGTCGACGGACAGTCTGATCCAGGTTTATCCGAATCCGTTCCAAACCAGCTTCACATTATCAGTGCCTGTGTTTGCAGCTAATGAGAAGGTGATGGTGGCGTTGTACGATGCGAGCGGTCGGCTGGTTTACCGGAAAGAGTTTGACAATGTGATGGAGGGAGTGAACTATCTGCCGATCGGCCAGGATGCCAACATCGGAGCGAAGGGGGTTTATCTGGGTAAAGTCACTTTTGCTAGTGGCAGAGCGGCGCAGGGCTTCGAAGTGCTAAAGAATTGATGATAATACTTGAATATTCAACTAAACGCCGGCGGTTTTCCGCCGGCGTTTTTTTACGTACTACCCACAAAGTGGTATATTGTAAAAAATCATTATGAATCCTTGCTTAGTCCGAATAAAAAATTTAATTTCGTTCTCAGCAGCGCTAAAACTCCAAGTCTGATCTCCATTGCCTAACCGACAGTTTCCTCCTTTATCTTCTGTTGTGCTTTTTCTAATTGTGCTTCTTTTGTTACTGTTTCTTGTCCAGTCTATCTGTCTTATCCTGTACCAGATTGGGATTATTCTTTCTCGTCCTTTTTATCCTAGCCAAAAACAGTAGTGACATCCAATGCAGTTTACCGTAAGAAATCATTAAGGAAGTAACATTTATTACCCCTAAAGTAAATCTCATCATGAAATTTTTTACTCGAATTTTCATGGGGCTTTCTATTGCCCTGCTTTTTCTACATGGCACGACTGTATTCGGGCAGAGCGTTCTGAATCCCGCCGACAGTCTGATCACTTACAATCCCGCCAAGCCAGCGGCGATTCCGGCGTATGGTTCGATCCAAAAGTGGTTGCGGACAGTGCGGATGAGCTGGAACACCAATAACTGGAAGGCCTATATCTACAATGGCAACCAGTTCCGGCTTCGTTTTCCGAATGGATATAATCCTACGGCTAATGACGGAAAGCTATACCCGATGATGATCTTCATGCACGGTGAAGGAGAGGGCGGGACGGTCTACGACAATGAATATTCATTTACTCATGGAGGTCAGATATTCGACACGGCCGTGGCGAATGGAACATGGCCTGGTTATGTGCTGATCATGCAGACAACCGGCGGGTGGGGGCCTCCTCAAATGACTGCTCAGCAATTTATCATCGATTACATGATCAAGAACAATAAATTGGATCCCTTCCGGGTAGTGCTCAACGGGCTTTCCGGGGGTGGTTCGGGAGACTGGGAATTATTCCAATCAAAGGAAAACTATATTGCCGGTCTTTTGCCGATGTCATCGGTGGCCATTGCCTTCTCCAATACGGATAGCGTGGCCAAATGGAAATACGAGTCTATCTGGAACATCCATGGCGGTCAGGATGGTTCGCCTGCGCCCTATACGGCGCAGCAGGTGTTATTGGCCATGCAGGCGCAGGGTGCGAATTATACCGATCTGGACATGACGACGCAAGGGCATGACACGTGGGATAGTACGTGGTCCATGCCGGCGTTTTGGCCATGGATGAAGGCGCAATATTGCTCCAATCCATGGACCTTGTTCGGGCGAACGATGTTTTGTGTGGGGAGTACCATTAATGTAACCGTCGGTCTGGAGGCCGGCTATCAGGCGTATCAGTGGCGAAAGAATGGAGTGATCATACCGGGGGCAACATCCAATACGATCACTGTGACTTCTGTGGGCACGTATGATGCGCAGGTGGAGCGGAATGGTAACTGGTCGCTCTGGTCGCCTGTGCCGGTAGTCATACAGAATCCTCCGCCCACGGTGACGCCGGCCATTACCGTAGCGGGTTTGATGAGCAAGGTCGTTCCCGCGCCAGATGGCAATACGGGTGTGACATTGCAGGAGCCCACAGGCTATGCGACCTATTTGTGGGAGAAGACAGGCAGTACTACGTCGCTGGCCGCTACCAATACATATTATGCTCCGGCGGGTCAATATGTTGCCGAAGTCACGCAGCAATACGGTTGTTCGACCAGTTTCTCGGCGCCGTTCACGGTGGCCAGTGCGAATGGCCCCAATGCGCCCAGTCCGGCTACCGCTTTGGTCGCTACGGATATTTCTACGACCTCGCAGCGGTTAAACTGGACCCAGAATCCGAATCCAACCTACCAGGAAACGAATTTCGAGATCTATCAGGGGACGCAGAGTGGCGGACCCTACAAACTGATAGCCATCACCGGACCCAATGTCAGTGCCGACACGGTAACGGGGCTTAAGGCCGGTAATAAGTACTTTTATATTGTCCGCGCGGTGGATAGCACGGCCGCAGCCGCCAATTCCAATGAGGCGAGCGCTGCCACGTCTACCGATACCCAGCCGCCGACGGCGCCGGGAGGTCTCACCATTACATCGGGCACTCAAACATCCGTATCGCTGAGCTGGACAAAGTCCACGGACAATGTGGGCGTGACAGCTTACAATATATATGTGGATGGCGTATTGTCCAATGTAGTGACCGGCAGCACTACGACGACCTTTACAGTGACCGGGCTTACCTTCCAGCAATCGTATAGCTTCTATGTAGTAGCGGTAGATGCGGCGGGTAACCAGTCTCCTGCCAGCAACCAGGTGAGCGGCGAGCCGTTGATCTCGGGGTTGACGTATTCTTATTATACGCTGACCGGGACGACGACTGCATTGCCCAACTTAACGAGGTCACGGGCGACGTCTACGGGGACGTTGACAAACATCTCGTTGAGCCCGGCGACCAAAACGACCAATTTCGCTTTCCTGTTCAATGGTTATCTGCATGTCACGACGGCAGGAGCCTATACGTTCAAGGTGACGTCTTCGGACGGCGCCAGTGTTTATCTCGGTACGTTGAACGGGGGGGCCAGTCCTTATACCGGTACTAATACGGGGGCGCTTATCAACGATGATGGCTTGCACAACCCTGCCGCTTCGGCTACATCAGCCAGCGTCAATCTGAGCGTGGGGCTTTATCCCATGGCGGTAGCGTATTTCAAAGGCGCCTCCGGTACTCCTTCGTTGACGTTGTCATGGGAGCTACCGGGATCAAGTACTTTTGTTACGATCCCCACCACCGGGTTCACGGATACGGCGGTCGTCAATGGGACCGTCCCGGCTATACCGACAAACCTGGCGGCGACGACATTGTCTTACAACAAGGTCAGCCTTTCGTGGACGGATAACAGCGGCGGCAAAGCGACCACGGAAATCTGGCGCTCGACTTCCGCGACCACGGGTTTCACCGTCGTAGGGAATGCAGCTGCGGGTGTAAGTACTTTTATCGACTCTTCGGTGTCACCGGCAACGAAATATTATTATGAGATCAAGGCGGATAACGTCTATGGTGAATCGGCCCTGACGAGTGCGGTAAATGCCACGACACAGCCGTTGCCGGCCATCCCGGCGATACCGACCGGTCTCACGGGAAAGGCTATCAGCTACTCCTCGGTTAACCTGAGCTGGACCAACAATGCGAGCAATGCCACGAGCATCGTTCTATACCGGAGCGCGACCACGGATCAGGCATATGTACAGTGGGCTGTATTATCGCCGACCGCTGCGTCCTTTGTGGACACCGGTCTGTATGCGAACTCCGCGTATTACTATAAGATAGAGGCGGTAAATGCCGGCGGTTCTTCGGCCTTTACGCCGGAGATTGCGGTGACGACGCTGGACAATGTGCCAGTGATCACCAATTTGCCGGCCACTATCCAGGCGAAGTATGGGACGACTACGACATACAATGTGAGTGCGACGCAGCCTGGCACGGGTACCCTGACCTTCAAGGCGTATAACCTGCCATCGTTCTCGAGCTTCATTGATAATGGGAACCGGACGGGTACGTTGACCATCACGCCGGCGGCCGCCAATGCGGGTACTTACCCGGGGCTATACATTGTGGTCTCCGATGCCTTTGGCGGGTCGGATACGACGGCCTTTAGTCTGACGGTGAACAACAACACGCCGCCGACGCTGAACAGTATAGCCAATGTCACCATGAACGAAGGGGATACGCTGACCCTTGCGCTCAATGGATCGAATGTCCAGAACCCCGCCGATACGCTGACCTATAGTGTAACGGGGGCGCCTGCGCGGACGGTGCTTACGCCGGTCTCGAACGGGGTAGCTAAGCTGTTCCTGCAGCCGAGCTATGCTGCCGCAGGTGTGTATACCGTACAGGTGACGTTGACAGATAAGGCCAGTGCGTTAACGGCTACGCAAAGCTTTACGGTAACGGTGAAAAATAAGAATCCCAACACGACCATTTATAGCCGGTTCGCTTACAACGATGTGAGTGCGCTGGGTGCGCCATGGAATGCTTTGCTAGGCGCTACGACCAATAACCTGCTGGATTCGAACAGCAATGTCACGACAGTGGGCCTGGTATTCAGTCCGACCACGTGGTGGAATACCTACAATGGTGGTTCGTCTACGGGTAATAACTCCGGGGTCTATCCGGATGCGGTACTGCAGGACTATTACTGGTTCGGTAGTATCTATGGCGGTCCGAATTCGATAAGCGCTACGGTAACGGGCACGGATACTTCACAGCTGTATGATCTGACGTTCTTTGCAAATAGCGTCTACAGCGGCTTTGGTGACAATGGTTACACGACATATACGGCTAATGGCCAGACCGTCACACTGCATGTGCAGAACAACACGAAGAATACCGTCACCATCCCGGGTATAAAACCGGCGGCTAACGGGACCATCGCTTTCACGATGGGATTGCAGAACACTTCGCAGCTGGGTTATATCAATGCGCTGGTCATCACCAAACATTATGACGATGGGACGGCTCCGGCGGGTACCAGTCGGCTGACGGCTACTAACGTTCCGAGCCAGGTGAAACTGAGCTGGACAGATTCGGCATACAATGCCACAGGTTATCAGGTCTACCGGTCGCTCACCGGCACCGGCAACTACAGTCTGCTGGGCACCGTCGCGGGTAATTCGGCCAACAGCTATATCGACAGCTCGGTGAACAGCAATACGGGTTATACCTATGAAGTTCAGGCCGTCAATACGCATGGAACTTCTGGATTTGACAGTGTATCGATCGTCACGCAGCACCGACTGCCCAAGATCACGGCCATCTCCAATATTATCATGAAGGATACGTCGAGCCTGACCGTGAATGTCACGACCTCCGACGATCCGACCGCACAGCTGACGCTGAAGGCTGCGAATCTGCCGCCATTTGCCAGCTTCACTGACAATGGCAATGGTACGGGCGTTCTGACCCTTTCGCCATCGGCCGGGACCTCGGGTGTGTATACGAATGTTTCGATCACGGTGGCCGATCAGTTTGATTCCACGGCTACCACGAGCTTTTCGATAGCTGTAACGGAACCGAATGTACAGAGCATCTATCTGAGTCTTTCCGGTGGTCCTGTTTCGCCAGCGCCATGGAATTCGATCACCACGGCTCCGTTCGTCAATACAGTGCTGAATCTCAACGATGACAGCGGGACGCCATCGGGTGTCGCGGCTACGCTGCTTGATGGTTGGTACTGGTATGGCCTAACAGGGTATTTGGCGGGCAATGGGCAAGGAACGTCGCCGACGCAAAGCACTTATCCGCCGACTGTTGTACAGAACTTCTTCTATGAGCCAACGACTGCACAGCGCCGGATCCAGTTCAGCGGATTGAACAATGCCAAACAGTATAATTTTGTCTTCTTCAACAGCCAGTGGGATGGTACCAACGGTTTGACGACATTCACGATCAATAACGACTCGGTACAGCTGCAGGCCGATTGGAATGTCAACAAAACGATTCAGATCAACGGCATCGTTCCCGTGAATGGGGTTGTCACGGTGGTTGTCCACAAGGCCGCTGCCGCTGCCAATGCCTACCTCAACTCGATCGTACTGCAGGCGTATGACACGGCTGCGGGTACGTTGATCGGTCCGGCGGATCTGCGGGCTACAAGGGTAACGCAGACGACGGTAAGCCTGCAATGGCAGGACCGGAGCGCCATCGAGACCGGCTATGAGCTTTGGAGGGCGACCGACGCAACGGGCAGCTACACGTTGTTGGCAAGCCTGCCGGCGCAGACGACGAGCTACATGGATACCAAGCTGAGCAAGAACACCAACTATTACTATATCGTTCGGGCGATCACCGGTAGTGCGCAATCCAATTTCAGCAGTGTGCTGGCGGTCACGACTTACCAGGATGCGATCTATATCCACCCGACCTATACTTCGGCCGGCAATGGTCCGACGCCACCCTGGAACAACCTGAACAGTTCGGGTGGGATCGGTGTCACCTGGAGGAATTTCATCGACAGTACGGGATCGGCAACGAGCATAGGTATGACCCAGACGGGTGTCTTCGCCGGGCCTAACTCGCTGGGAGATGTCACGGGTAACAACTCGGGCGTCTATCCTGATCCGATATTGTTGCAGCAATATGTACTCTTCCAGGGTAATGATGGTTCGTTCACGGTGACCGGTCTGACGTTGACCAAGACGTATGACTTCACCTTCTTTGGAACGGAAGACTATGAGACCGGCGATCAGAACACGACCTATATCGTGAACGGGGATACGGTCTATCTCAATGCGTTGTACAATCAGCAAACGATAGTCACCTTGTATGGAGTGACACCGAATGCCCAGGGCCAGGTGAATATCCAGATGATCTGTCAGGGCCAGGCGGACGCGGGCTGGTTCAATGCCATGATCATCAACGGGTATACGCCGTTGGCGCGGAATGCACCTTCGGTGTCGCAGGTCACGGGTGTCAGCAGCGTTCCGACGGCGATGACGGGTCTCTCCTCGCAGTTCGGCCAGATACAGTCAACTTCTTCAACGACGTCGACGGATAGTGTGATCACGGCTTATCCGAATCCGTTCCATACCAGCTTTACGTTGTCGGTGCCGGTCTTCACCACTAACGAGAAGGTGATGGTCACCTTGTACGATATGACCGGACAGCTGGTTTACCGGAAGGAATTCGATAATGTGCAGGAAGGGACGAATTATCTGCAGGTAGGCAACGATGGTGTGATAGGAGTGCGGGGTATCTACACAGGTAAGGTAACTTTTGCCAGTGGAAGGGCTTCGCAGGTCATCAAACTGATCAAGAATTAAGCGGCTTTACCACAGTATGAAAAACGGACAGGGGCTTGACCCTGTCCGTTTTTTTTGTTAGCTTTGAAGGACTTATGAGCGAAAAAAAGGCAACTTTTCATGAGCGGTTTGTGGCGTTGGTGATTGCGGCGATCTTAGCCGGTTTATTTATCAAGACCTTATTTTTTTAACCGGTATGGCGAACAGGCAAAACACGGGTAGGGGTAGAAGACCCGCTTCGCGGGTTCAGGAGGGGATGGGAAGGCTTATCCTGAGCAACAAGCTGAATAACTGGGCCGGAGCATTGATCGGTCTTTTTATTGCTGTGTCGATGGGTTTCCTGATAGCCAGGTATACGGTTCTGGGTTTAGGGCTATTCGGTGCGTCAATTGGCCTGGCGGTGATCATCGCCTGTCTTCTGAATCCGCCGACCGGTTTTTACATAAACATGGTCTATAGCCTGGTCATCTATCAGATCAACCGGATGTTCTTCCATGACGAGCTGCAGGTAGGGCTGGCTATCGACGTGCTGGCTCTGGCGATCCTGTTTAGCCTTGTTATAAAGGGGGCTTCTCTGAAGGCGGGTTTCAATGAATTCATCCATTCGCCGGTGGTCATCCTGATCGTCCTGAACTTTTTGTATGGGATACTGGAGATACTCAACCCGGAGGGGCATTCTGCACAGGCCTGGGTAATGGCGGTACGCAAAGCGTTCGAAACCTCCATCTTCCTTTTCGTGATCTATATGATCCTGAAGGATAGGGAAAGCATAAGAACGTATCTCCGCTGGCTGTTCGTGCTCTGCGTACTGGTAGCGCTGTATGGCTGCATCCAGCAATGGCATGGGTTGTTCGATTTTGAAAGGGATTGGGTGTTTGCGGACGACATCAGGCGCGGCATTTTCTATATCAACGGAGAGTTCAGGAAATTCTCGACGTTCAACGACCCGGCGGCCTTTGGAGAGATGATGGCTGCCGTTAGCGTCTTTTTTACCATTTTAGCCCTCAACCAACGGGACCGGCGGACCAGGCGGACGTTGCTGGGTGGGGTAGTCCTGATGGTACTGGCCATGGTCTATTCGGGCACCCGTACGGCCAATGTCATGCTGCTGAGCGGCTTGGTGTTGTATGCCTTGTTGACCTTCGACCGGAAGGGGACGAGAAGATTTGCCCTGGTTTTCGCCTTGCTGTTTATCGGGGTCCTGTATGCGCCCATCTATGGCAACAGTTCCCTGAACCGGTTTCGCTCGTCGTTTGTCGGCGCCAATGACGAATCCTATAATGTCCGGGTAATAGCGCGGAATTATATCCGGCCGTATATGTTGTCGCATCCGTTTGGCGGGGGATTGATGACTACGAATAATATCGGGTTGACGATGAACCCGGGGCATTACCTTGCCGGTTTTCAGACGGACAGCGGCTATCTGCAGCTGGCATTGGAGATCGGGTGGATCGGTCTGACCCTGATCTGTATCATGTTCTACATGATCCTTCGAACAGGGGTGCGTTGTTATTTCGGGAGTAGGAATGCGGAAATGAAAGCGGTGTATGCTGCCGGCACGTGCGCGCTATTCACCTACTATGTGGGCATGTTCGCGCAGTCTACAGTGGGGGGCATGGTGGACATGGCGTTCTATTATCCTGTGATCGCTATTTTCCTGAGATTTAACTATTTTGAGAACCCCGACCCCGTTCCCGCGAGTGACGGGATGATGGTCAAGTAACCCTAATATGAAAAGATCGCTTTCTCCTTCAACCGTCCTGATCCTGGCCGTTGCCGCCGTTTTGCTGCCGGTAGCGGTCATAGAATTCTATGTGCTGCGGCATACGGGCGGAACCTTTATGTACCCGTTGGACGATACGTTCATCCATATGGCGGTAGCCAAGAACCTTGCCTTTCAGGGTAACTGGGGCATCGGAGGGCACGAATTCGAGTCGGCATCCTCTTCCATATTCTATACCTTGCTGCTGGCCGGATTGTTCAAGCTGTTCTCTGCGAATGTGCTGATCCCGTTTCTTGTCAATTTTGCAGCGGCGCTATTTTCGTTAGTGGTCGTCCGGCGCTGGCTGGAAAAGGAAGGCGTACCGGGATGGGGGCAGCTGGTCATCCTGCTTTGTCTTATTTTCCTCACGCCGATGCCCATCCTGCTGATCGCCGGGATGGAGCATACGCTGCAGTGCTTGTTTTCCTTTCTTTTCGTATTCGGGTTTGCGGGTTGGCTGGAGCGATCGGTTGCCGGCGACGGCGTGGGCGGAAAATGGAAATTGCCCTGGCCGGTGATCGTCTATGGAATGATGGTCACTTTTATCCGGTATGAGGGACTTTTCCTGATAGCGATAGCCTGTGTGATGCTGGCCTGGTACCGTCAATGGAAGCTTGGTTTTCAGCTTGGATTGATCTCGGTGTTGCCGCTGGTGGTCTTTGGCGTCTTGAGCGTAGCCAAGGGCAGCTATTTTCTGCCCAATTCCGTGTTATTGAAATCGGAGGGAGCGCCGTTGTCGGTTCACGGCCTATTGAACTGGCTGAATACGCTATTAGTGACGAAGCTGACGATCGTGAAGACCGACGGTCTTGCCCCGGGTACGCCGAGACCGGGAATCAGCCAGCTGGCCACTCAACGGTTGTTGATCATTCTGCCACTGGTCTACCTGGCGTTTTTGAAATACATCCGGCAGCGTGTAGCTTATGGTTATATCCTGATGATGTTACTGGTCTGCACGATCCTGCAGCTTTGTTTTGCTTCAACGGGCTGGCTTTACCGTTATGAGGCTTACCTGGTGTTTTGTTCGACGGCGATCATCGGCGTGCTGGTTTGGAAATATGGGCGGGAAGCGCTGCAGGGAAAGGCCGTCATCGTACGCTGGATGCTGGCGGCCGTGGTCTTTGCTGCGGGTTTTCCTTTTGTGTTGCGGAGCGCTGCGGGGTTCACGAAGGCGGGGGCGGCCTGTGTGAACATCTATCAGCAGCAGGTCCAGATGGGAAAATTCCTCCATCGTTATTATGATGACAGTGTAGCCGCAGCGAACGATATCGGCGCGATCTCTTATTACAAAACGGCCAAGAATCTGGATCTCTGGGGGTTGGGCAATATCAAGGTCGCTCGCAGCAGAAAAAATAATTATTGGACGCCGGCGTTTTTAGATAGTCTGAGCCGGAATGAGAAGGCGCAGATCGCAGTCGTATTCGACAGCTGGTTCCCTGATTCGTTGTTAGTGCGTTGGAACAAGGTCGCTACGTGGACCATTCCCAACAATGTGATTTGCGGTGACAGTGTTGTTTGCTTTTATGCGATCGGTCCGGGAGGACGGGCCTATTTGCGGCAAAGCCTGGAGGCGTATCAGAAGGAGTTGCCATGGGGTGTTAGTGTACGGTACTATTAAAAGGGTACTATTAAAAGCAATATATGGCTAAAATCCAAAACGTCTATTTCCCCAACCTGAATGGCCTGCGGGCGATCGGGGCGGTGATTGTCATGATCGGGCATGTGGATTTTATCAAGCAGCTATGGGGCCTGCCGGTTGCGGGATGGTTCCCGGTATTTGGGAAGATCGGGGTAGCGCTATTCTTTTCCCTGAGTGGGTTCCTGATCACGTCGCTGCTTTTCAACGAGTTGGACGCGACGCGTACGGTTCGGCTGAAGGATTTCTATATCCGGCGTATCTTGCGGATCTGGCCTCTGTATTATTGGGTTGTGTTGTTAGGGTTGGTGGTGCTGAACCGGATCCCGGCGTTGAAGATACCCGGGCTTTCGGATGGGATGTACCAGCATATGACGGTGGCCGCCCTGGTGAATGTGTTATTGATCGTCCCGAATTTCACGCATTTCTATATCCCCTATACCGATCAGCGATGGAGTATTATCGTGGAGGAGCAATTTTACCTGATCCAGCCGGCGGTGATGCGCATCTTCCGGAACCGGAAGGTGCTGGTCGCGGTATTCTGTCTGTTGGCTTTTATGTCGGAGATCGTCACGGGGTTGATCCGGGTGTTCCATTTGGAGCGGCATATTTCGGCGGGGGTGTTGGAGGCGGTGATGATGCAATTGCGGTATCTGGGGTGTATTGCGGTGGGTTGTCTGGCGAGCACGCTGTTCTATAAACGGGAGAGTCTGCTGAAGTCGGCGTTGTTTACGTTGACGGCGCAACGGTTGGTACTGCTGGCGATCGTCGGGTTGACGCTGACGAGCTTCTATGTACTGCATAGTGACGAAGCGATCGACTTGCGTATCTATTGTTTGCTGTTCGCTCTTGTGGTAATCAACGCAGCGCTAAATCCGCGGAATATCTTCAGGTTGGAGACGCCGGTGTTGAATTTTCTTGGGAAGATCTCGTATGGCATTTATATGTATCACATGATGTGCATCGGGATCGCTTTTGCCATTGCGCGGGCGATCACGACGAATGTGGTATTACAGAATATCCTGCTGTATCTATTGACTATCGTGTTGACAATCCTGGTCTCCTGGCTGTCGTTCGACTATTTCGAATCTTTATTTTTGCGGTTGAAGCCCCGGCTGCAGGCGCTCACGACGCGGAAGCGACCGGAGAAAGTGCTGCTATAAGTTCTGCTTTTTCATTTCCGAGACGGCGTAGTCGCAGGCGCGCGCTGTCAGCGCCATATAGGTGAGGGATGGGTTCTGACAGGCTGCGGAGGTCATGCAGCTGCCGTCGGTGATAAAAACGTTCTTTACATCATGCAGTTGATTGAAGGCGTTCAGGGCGGAGGTTTTAGGATCGCGGCCCATTCTGACCGTTCCCATTTCGTGGACGGCGGAGCCGCCCGGAGCGGCGTGGGTATAGGAATGGATATTTTTGAAGCCTGTCGCGGCCAGCATTTCTTCAGCCGAGGCTTTGATGTCTTTACGCATGGCCGTTTCGTTGTCGTGGTATTCAAAGGCGATGCGGACGAGGGGAAGGCCCCATTTATCCTTTTGGTCTTTATCCAGCGTTATTTTATTGTCGTAGTAGGGGAGCGTTTCTCCCCAGGCGCCCAGCCACATCGACCAGGGCCCCGGGTGGGTCAGCTGTTCTTTAAAGGAGACGCCGAAGTCGCCGGCGAGGAGTTTTTCCTGCCAATCGAGCCGTGATCCTGCACCCTGGAAGCCGTAGCCGCGGATAAAATCTTTTTGTTGGGGGCTGGAAGGCAGGTTACGGAAGCGGGGGATGTAGATGGGGGTAGGGCGCCGGCCGGAGTAGTATTGGTCCGGGAAGCCTTCAAATTCGGCGGTGGCGCCGGTACCGGTAAAATGGTCCATGAGGTTATGGCCGATCTGTTCGCTAGAGTTACCCATGCCGTTGGGGAATCGTGGCGAGACCGAGTTGAGCAGGATGGCTGCCGTTGCGATGGTTGATGCATTCAGGAAGATGACGCGGGCAAAGTAGTCGGTCGTCTGTCTGGTGTGTGCGTTCATTACCCGGACGCCTTTGGCTTTGTTGCGCTGTTTGTCGAAGAGTACTTCGATGACGATAGAGTCCGGTAGAAGGGTCATGTTGCCCGTGGCGGCTGCCGCGGGGAGGGTGGCGGCATTACTGCTGAAATAGCCGCTGAAGGGGCAGCCCCGGTCGCAGAGGTTGCGATACTGGCAGGGGCCGCGGCCTTTCCAGCCCTGGCTGAGGTTGGCCGTTCTACCTATAGTAACAATGCGGTCTTTATAGTGTCCGCGGATCTTATCGGAGAAAAAAGTTTCGATGCAGTTCATCTCCATGGGAGGTAAGAAGGTGCCATCGGGCAGATGCGGGAGTCCTTCCTGTCTTCCGCTGATGCCGACGAATTCTTCCACGTAGTCATACCATGGAGCGATGTCTTTGTAGCGGATGGGCCAGTCCACTGCGATGCCTTCTTTGGCGTTAGCTTCGAAGTCCAGGTCGCCCAGGCGGTAGCATTGTCTGCCCCAGGTGAGGGACCTGCCGCCGACCTGGTAGCCGCGGATCCAGGAGAACGGCGTTTCCTGAATGTAAGGATGTTCGCGATCGTTGACGAAGAATTGTTTCGAGGCTTCGGTATAGGCCTGACACTGAACGGGATTTTCTTTTCTATCTGCTTCGGTTATTTCCAGCCGGTGGGGAAATTGCCAGGGATGCATAAAGGCAGTCGTATAGTCCTTGATGTGCTCTACATTTCTGCCTCTTTCCAGGACGAGGGTTTTGAGGCCTTTTTCACAAAGTTCTTTGGCTGCCCATCCTCCGCTGATGCCTGAACCGACCACGATGGCGTCGAAAGTGCCCATAATCTTTTTGTTTCCTTTTATTTTCTTCGCGCATAAATATAGCGATTTCACGTTATTTTTACTAAGTGAAAGTTTATTTCAAAAACCTCGACGGGATACGTTTTTGCGCGGCTTTTCTGGTACTGTTACAGCACTCTTTTGGTTTCAAAAAAGGCTATTCTCCTGCCGCGCCTTTTGTGGACCGCCTTTTCGGGGATACGGGTCGTTTAGGCGTCAATCTTTTTTTCATCCTGAGCGGATTTTTGATCAGCTATCTGTTGCTGGTGGAAAAAGATGCCACCGGTACAGTAAGCTATCGCAATTTTTATCTGCGGCGGGTCCTGCGGATATGGCCGTTGTATCTCGGATATGGGTTGGTGCTGACATTCCTCTCGCCGTATGTAGCGGATAAGCTGGGATGGGGCAACGACACTACGGTACCGCTGATGTTCCTGAATATGATCTTTTTGCTATTTTTCTCCGTGAATATGCAGATCGCCTTTGTGGGCACCAACAGGGGGATGTTCGAGATCAGCTGGTCGGTTTGTATCGAGGAGCAGTTCTATCTGGTCTGGCCGTTGCTGATGAACAATTTCCGGAAAAAGCTGCCGGACTTGCTGGTGGTGATGTTTTGCATCAGCATCCTGGTGCGGGTATTGATCGTGTTATTGCTACCGCTGATCGCGCCGTCGTTGTCGCAGGAGCGGGTATTGCTGATGAATCATTTGTTGTTGTTCGACAAATTAGATCTTTTTGGCGGGGGGCTATTCGTTGCCTTGTTATACCGGCAGCGGGAGCGTTTCGCCGTTTTTTTCCGGGTTTTTTTCCGGCCCTGGATCCAACTGGTGATGACCCTGTTAGCCTTGTTGTATACTTTGTCCGTGATCAAGCCGGATAACGTATATTTTCAGCTTTTTGTGGACCATTATGTGTGTGACATCCTATATGGGTATGTCCTGCTGGCGGCTATCGTCGAGAACTCTATTTATCGGTTGGAGCAGCCGTTGCTGAAGACCATGGGCCGGATATCTTTCGGCATCTACTTATTTCATACGGCGGTATGTCAGTTCGTGCTGCTGTTCTTTCGGAAGGTGGTCGGCCATCCGGAATGGCGGCTGGTATATGATGTGGTTTATCCTTTGTCCTGTGTGGCCGTCACGGGCGTCGTCGCCTGGGTTTCCTATACTTACTATGAGATGTGGTTTCTGAACAAGAAGCGGAAGTTCGAGCTGGTGCTCACGCGGGTTTAGGCTTAGCGGGTTGCCCAGGCCCGCTGACCCGGTTGCAGCGGGATGCAGCCCTGGTAGTGTCCGGGGATGTAGAGGTAGGCGAGTCCTTTGGTTGCACCGGCTTCCGACGTGCAATAACCTTCCACCGTATATTTTTTGAGGGTATAAAAGAACGGCGTACCGAGGTAGACATTTTCTATTTTCCCTGCGAGCGTGTTGAATGGTTTTGCTTTTTCTTCGAAGCGCCGAAGGACCGTGCGTTGGTCTTCGGGGGTGCATTGTTGATAGGGATGGTTATATTGAGAGCGGCAATAATGGTCCAGGGACTTGAGGCCGTCGATGAATTTATTGGCGGTCATGCGATCAGTCGCATCGCGGAGCATGATGAGGATATAGTCGGCGACGCCTGCTTCGCGGGCGCCCGGGGTATCGGTGGCGGGGATGATCGTTTCCGCGAGGGATGCCACGAGGTCTTTATGGTTTTGCAGCCAATCGAGGTCGGGTGTTTTATGCCAGTCGTACCATTTAAATCCACCGAAGAGGAGGGTTCCGCCGAGGCCGGCCAGTGCGATGCGGGAGATGGCTTTGCGTCTGTTCATGTGGTGGCGGGAATGGCTGTCGCCGGGGTGGGCCTGGGCCGGGGTTTTTCTTTCCGGAAGGAGAACAGCCACCATAGGGGACCATCGACGACGAGGAGGTTATAGAATATGATGGGGATGATGATGCTGAATACGATGCCTGTAAAGAGCAGGATGAAAGGGTTGTGGATTCCCAGGAAGCGGGTCAGGGAAAGGCGTACGAGGCCGGCCACGAATACATGGGTGACGTAGATATAGAGCGAATGGTAGCCGATGACGCGGAGGAATCGGAGGATGCCCCAGCTTTGCATGCGGAAGGCGAGGATGAACATGCTCAGACAGCCGATGAGCGCGATGGCGAGGAAGTCAGCCTTGCCTGGTTCAGTGATATGGGCCAGATAGTATAGCTGCGTCAGGAAGAAGAGGGGGGAGATGGCCAGGAGTACCCATGGATTGGCCAGGAACCGCTGGGTGCTATCCCGGAAGAAGAAGGGGGATATGGCGTCGCCGAGGGCGAAGAAGATATAGAACTCCATCCAGTCCGCGATCATGCTGATGCCGTGGCACCAGGGGGAGGCGAAATAGAAGACTCCGCCGAGGAGGAACTGTACCCACACGGGGGGCTTCAGATAGGTTTTAACCAGCAGGTAGATCGCGGTGGTATTGAACAGGGCCGGGAGGTACCAGAACTGGTCGAGGGCGCGGGGTTGGTAGAGGATATAGGTATAATCGATGAGCGATCTGTCTGAATTTGTATTAGAGCCCAGGAGGATCTGAAGGGTCACCTGGAGGGTCACCCAAATGAAGTAGGGGTAGAGGAGGTTCTCGAATTTAATGCCGATGACCTGTTTGAGGCTTCTTTTGGCGAGGCTGCCGCTGATGAAGATGCCGGAAAGGATGAAGAACAGGGGCATGCGAAAGCTGAAGAAGATCATGTTGGCTTTTTCCAGATAGTCCGGAACGGGGGGGATGTGTGCGCCAGACGCAAGGGCGGTGGCCACGCTACGCTGGATACCGATGAGGACGTGCCGGTAGACGACGAGGACGATGGCGATGCCTTTGAGGTAGTCGACCCACGCGAGCCTTTTCTTCTCCAGGATGGAAAGGTTAAACGCTTTGTAGACTATTCCCGGCTTGGTAGAGGGTTCATTCATGTTTACCTTGTTACGGCGCTCAGGCTGATGCCAATCATCCGTTCGATATCAAGGCGTACGAGATCCTGGGACAGTTGGAGGTTCAGTAATTTGGTTTTTTCTTCACTAAAGCCTCTGTTAGCGAGATTGAACTGATCGATCGAGGCGGTGCCATCCCTGAATTTTTGTTCAATCTGAGAGAGGGCGGCCTGCTGGTCGACGACGATTGTATTCTGCATCAGGATCAGGGCTTCATAATTCTTGTAGGTTCTATATTTAGAGAGGACATCCATACGGAGAGTCCTGGCCAGTTCGTCCTGGTTGTCCTGGGCGATCAGGACAGTTTCCTGAGCGGCGTGGATCTGCGGGCCCATGGTAAAGAACAGGCCGATGGGTATTGTGAGGCCGAAGAAGTATTTGGGATAGACGTAGGCAGCGTTAGCGTTAGTCTGTTTGGCGAAGGTCTGGTCGTTGTAGTCCGCCGAGAGGGTAAGGAGATTGAACCAGGTTCTTCTTGCCAGGATCAGGTTGTTTCTGGAAACGTTGATCTGGTGGCCCAGGGCGTCAAAGCGGGGGGCCTGGAGGGCCAGGGCCACCAGCCGGTTTTCTATGGTGGAATCAGGCAGGGGGGAATGGTTCGATGTATTAGTATTATAAAGGGGTTTCTGCTGGGCGGCGGCGATCAGGCTGCCGGATAACAGAACAAGCAACATCATGGCGGTGTTTGTCATACGGGAAGGGTGAAGGTGCATACGGACGATTTTTTCTTTTTTAATGTATAGCATGGGTTAGCGCGATAATGATTTAGCTGGCATTGACATCTTCCAGGTTGACCATGTTGAGGACGGCACCGCAAAATTTGCCATTGAGCTCGTGGAAGAAGGTCATAGACTGCGTATCGATCTGTTTGATCACGTGTGTGGCTGAGAAGATGGCGATGACGCCATCCACGTATTGCACGAGCTCTTTGCAGTCTGAGAAATCGTTGAGCGGCGGCCCTTCCAGAAGGATATAATCATATTCCTGGCCCAGCGTCTGCAGGTGCTGCAGGATGTTTTCGCGGGGCAGGATCTCGGTGGGAGTATAGTCGCCACCTTCCGAGCCGATCGCCCAGATGGAAGGCCAGACCTCTTTGGCGGCCTCCTTCACCTGGCTGAGGACCGACTGGCCCTCGCGCGGGTGGATCTTTTCGAGGACGGGATCGGCGTTGAGATGTAAGGTGAGGTCGTTATTACAGAAGTTGGTGTCGATGATGAGGATCTTCTTTTTACTCATGCTCAGGCTGTAGGACAGGGCCTTTATGAGGGTCGTCTTGCCTTCGCCTTTTTTGGTGCTGGCGAAGAGGAAGCTTTTTTTGCCGCTGCTTTCCACTTCGTAGCGGAGTTTACGGAGGGATTCCCGGAATTGGTTATGCCGTTTGTTAAGCCGTTCATCCGGGTTGCTGTCTAGTTTCGTGACGATCTCGGCCAGGTCCCTTTGGTGGAGGTTCATGAAATTGACCATGCTGATCATTTTCAGGCCGACCGTCTTGGCGAAGATGATCGGCGTCTTGATCGAGGAGTCGAGATAGGTCACCAGGACGATGACGAGAACAGTGATGATGAGGGCGGAAGCGCCGGCCATACCGACGATGAGCACCCGTTTGGAAGGTTCGGGGTTGATGGCGGGCTGGCCGCTGATGATCGGCCGGAAATTATTCACTGACGAGGTGGTAATATCCACGGCGTCGTTGTATTTCTGTTTGGCGAGCAGGTATTCTTTATTGGCGAGTTCCGCATCCCTGATCAGGGATTCCACGCCGGCGCCTTTGCCGGCGTCTTTTGTCAGGTCGCTTTTGATGCTGTTGATCTTGTCCTGGATGGCGGAGATATTGTCGGAACCGGCGCGAATATCCGTCTCCAGGTCGCCTTTCTTTTCCATCAGGGCGGTCCGGCCATCCTGTGGGGCGACGGCTGCCCCTGTACCGTCGTCAGGCTGGGTAGAGGCGATCTTATTTTGATAATCCGCCTGGAGGGTTTCGTATTTTTTCTTCAGGGCAGGATCGGAAGAGCCGCTGCTGATGTAGGCCTTGTAGGCTTCATTCATGGCATTGCGGAGGATCACAAGTTGGTCGTTATTGTTGTTATCAGCAGGTTTCGTCGTTTTTACCGTAGGGTTGACATTACCACCGAGGGCGGCAATGCGTGCGTTGACCTTCTGGAGATCGTAGCTGCGTTGGGTTTGTTTGCCCTGTTCCTGGGTGAGTGTGGTTTCCAGGTTCATGATCGTTTCGAGCTTGCTGGTATTTTCTGTGCCGACGTCGAGGACGCCCTGGCTACGCAGCTCTTCGTTCTTGGCGTCGAGGTCCTGTTTCCTTTTATCCATCAGGCTCTTCAGGGTGTCGAGAGATTCTTCCGAGCGGGTGCTGCGGATACCCCTGTAATACCGGAGGAATTCGGGGAAGAGGGTATTGACCATGAAAGCAGAGAGGTCAGGAATTTCGGTAGTGCAATCGACCTCGATATAGTCCGTGCGCTGGACCCTGTTCACGGAAAGATTTCCCAGCAGTGAATTATAATCATAGCCGTAGAGGTTCATGTATTCGAGCAGTTCTTTCTCGTCCGGTTTAAAGGAGGTGAGGACATTCATCGACTCGAGTCTTTCCTTGAAAATGCGGAGGGCCTGGTAGCGGTCGGTATGCCGGTACAGGGGTGTCTCCATTTGTTTAGGGCTAAGCCGCCGGAAGGGGATGGGATCTTCCAGGTCATGGATCATCAGGCTGTAGGAGAGCAGGCTGACGACAGAAGGAGAAGTAATGGTGACGATAACGTTATTGAACTTGACATCTGCGGTGTAGATATCAACGTCCTGGGCGCCGATCTTCACTTCGTCGCCGACGGTGAAGCCTGTAGAGATCTGGGAAAAGGAGCGATATTTCTTCGGTTGATCGAGTGTGAGGACCCATGCGATGGCTGCCGCCAGCAATCCTGTCCCCATGATCAACCATTTTCTTTTTAATAACAATCTCAGCAAATAGAGAAAATCCATTTAATTATTTTTTTAAGGAAAAGATTCAGATCTGGCTTTTGGGAAAAATAGGTAGATTGGACGTTTATCATTGATTTTCAGCTATGTAGGTAGTGGTCCCTCCGTCAATCCATGGCTGTTTTGCACTGTAAATATAATACCATATCTACTCTAATGCAAGTTATCCTTTGAGGGATTATCGCCTGCGGTGAGGGGGGTGTTACCTTAGCCCTAATTATTATTTTAGAAATATTGATAATACTTATCTTTACCGTCCGTCCAAGTTCCTTTGAACCGGACAAACTTCTTATTCCGCAACTCCAATTCCCTTCAAACTCCAACTCCAATTTCCTTCAAAATTTATTGGCCGTACTTGTTGTGACGCCTGACAAAGAGATTGTCCTTTATTGTCTTATTAAAACTGCTTAAAACATAAAAAATGAGTAAATTTTACTTAATTCTTTTATCTGTCCTTGTTATGCCTGGTCTGAAGGCACAAAGCCCGGGAGGGGTCAGTACAAATCTGTCTCTTTGGCTGCAGGCGAATAACACTTCTACGCTGAGTCCCACGACCGGGAGTCTCAACAGTTGGACTTATTCCAACAGCACCAATCAGTTCACGGCCTCCGTGGGCAGTCAGCCAACGGTTGCTCCATCCACTTTTAATTTCTTACCATCCATTGCCTTTAACGGGTCTCAGATGATGCTTGGTCCCACGGGCCCCGGGGCCACCGGCGCTCCGATAGTGGCGGGCAGCCTGGCTTATTCGATATTTGCCGTTTGGTCGTCCCCGACACCGGTCGCGAATGGCAGCTCCAATATGCGCGTCTGGGCACAGCGGGCCAATGCAGGGGCTGCGGGAGACAATAATTTCGACGGGGCTTCGCTGTTCGTGTATCCCGGCGCTCAATTTCAAGGGGCGCCCTACTTTGTCACGCCCTCTCCCTATGGCGATCAGCCCGAGATCCCCAATTTTACAACCGGTGTGTCGGCGGCCCCTGCCTATAACACAGCCATCCTCACCTACACACCCAATACGCCTTATATCAGCGAGCTCAATTTATTGCACCAGAATACGAACGATCTCGAGCTGATGGATCAGACCAATTACGCCACCGGTCCGGGCGTGACCAGTACCGATCCCCTCGGGAATGCCACCGGCGATAGGTTTCTGACCGATGCGGGCAATTTCCTGGGTGCGCGAAGTGCGGCCCTCGACGAGCCGTTTAGCGGCAACCTGGCCGAGCTGATCGTATATGACACTTCGGTCAGTGCGACGGCGCGAGCCCAGATATTCTCGTATCTCTCGCTGAAATACGGGATACCGTTGGGCGGCAGCTATATCTCCTCCGGCGGGACGACCATCTGGGATGCTGTCGCCAATTCGAGCTATGGGTTTAATAATTACAATTACAGCAATTTCGTGTTTGGGCTTGGGATGGATAATGCTTCAGGTCTTTCCACCACCCAATCCAACAGCCTGGCTACAGGCAGCGGCTCCGGCGCAGGTCAGTCCGGGATGGGCAATATTGTTTTGTCCAATCCTACCGCCTTGACCGATCAGGGCTTTATGCTGGTGGGCAGTAATAATGCCGGTCTAACGGAAACCACCACCAATCTTCCTGCTTTGGCCGGTCCGGGCTCTGAGCGACTGGCCACCCAATGGCTGGTGCAGAACACGGGTTCTGTCGGCAATGTCAATCTGAGCTTCGACTTTACCGGCCTTACGGTGACCGGCGCCATCGGTACTACTTCCGATTTCCGTCTCGTTACAGACAATGACGGGGATGGAAATTTCACGACGGGGACCCAGACCTATTATGGTCCCAGCTCTTTTTCGGGCAATGTCGCCCAATTCTCGGGCATTAGTCTTGCTGCCAATTCCAAGGTTGTTTTTGCCATTCTGTCGAATGCGGGGACCGGAACGCCCCTGCCTGTCACCTGGGTGAATTTCACAGCGGTGCCCAGCGGGCCTGATGTCGACCTCAACTGGACGGTCGGAGTAAATGAGAATGTCAAGGATTATGTCGTACAGCAATCCACGGATGAGATCAACTTCGCTACGATCGGAGCAGTACCTGATCAGGCGGATGTCCAATCCTACAGTTTCGTGCAGTCGAATGCGGGTCCGGGCATGCATTACTACCGCATCCAGGAAGTAGATATGGACGGCACGGCTAATTTCAGCAAGATAGTTTCCGTAAACTTTAGCTCTTCGGATTTTGCATTGCGTCTCCTCAACAATCCTGTTACCGCCAACAATGCGGATGCAGAGCTTGAGCTGACGACGGCCAATGCGGGCAATGTTTTGCTGCAGATCTGGACGCTGTCCGGAGCACGGGTTGCCACCGAGACGGAGGCTGTCAGTAGCGGTACGACGATGATCCGCCTGCCGATAGCGGGTCTTGCAGCCGGCACTTATGCGGTGAAATTGCAATTGGGCAACGTGACCCGGGTCGTGCAACTGGTCATCCTGTAGGCTTCACGGCCCCGATGTCATTGGGATGTCATTAGATTCGGGATGTCATTGGATTAAAGCGGAGAGGCTGGCTTCTATGCCGGTATCTTCGCTTTAATTTTTTATATCCTTATGCCTTCGAAACGGCTTGTGCCCGTCTGGCTTTTTCCCAGGTGGCTTTCTGGTTGCCCCGCAGGAACCGAAAAAATCCGAGAATGGCGCAGACATTCATGAAAACGAAATAATAGCTGATTTTGACGAGTTTGGACTTTTGTTGCAGAGCGGGGATCAGGGCAGCCAGTGCTGCTATCCCGTAAAAGGCCGATTGGGCCAGGAAAAGCAGCGTGAATGGAAGGCCTGCGTGATCCAGGAAAAGCATCCCATTCGAGAGGAAGGCCAGGAGCAGGCAAAAGGGGCTTAGCGCCCAGCGGAGCACCCGGTGGGAAATATACAGGAAGGAAAGCCGGGGATATTTCCAGAAGGCGAATAGGGGCAACAGCAGGCCGATAGCCTGGAATCCGCCGGCGGCGATCCGGACCTTTCTTTTTTGTTCGTCATGAAGGGAATAGGATGGAAGTTCCATGGCATAGGCCCCGGGCTCATATTGGACCCGATATCCTCTTTGTGTGACTTTCAGGGAGCTGACAAAATCATCCAGGATCACACTGTCCGGAAGAGGCTCGAATAACTCCCTTTTGAGGGAGAAAAGCTCTCCGGCTGCTCCGACAACGGAATAAAAGGCTGCGTCCGTTTTCTTCAGAAAGGATTCGTATTTCCAATAAAGGCCTTCCCCGCCGCCCACATCATCCATGCCTGCTGCTGAAGGGAGGACTTTTTTTTCTCCTGCCACGCCGCCGATGGTCGGATCCTGGTAGTGCCGGGTGATCTGGCGGATGGCATCCGGGTTGAGGACGGTATTGGCATCGCAGAAGACGAGGATATCCATGCGGGCTTCGCCTACGGCCCGGTTGAGGGCGTTGGATTTACCCTGGCGTTGAGGCTGGTGAAGGGACCGGATGGCCGGATGGTCGAGGACAATTGACTCCGTACGGTCCGTGCTGCCGTCGCTGATGAAGAGGAATTCGATCTTGTCCCCGGGATAATCCAATTCTGCGCAGTTAGCTATTTTCGCCGCGATGCAGTCTTCTTCGTTATAGGCGGCTACGATAAGGGAGACGCCGGGCAGCCGATCCTCGTCCGGCACTGGCAGGGGGGCGGCCTTGCGGGTGATCAGCCGGGCGATCACGGCATAACCGGCGTAATTGTACAGGACAATGGCGCAGGAAGCAAGGAAAAGAATAAGCCAGAACAACATGGAAATGAGTTATATAGGTAAAATAATACAGCGTAATCGACAGAATGTTTAATTTCGGCTGCCGGCCGCGGACGGCCACAATATTAAGGCTTAGAAATTGTTAATGCAATATGCATTTAGATAAAATAATATACTGGTTTTTTTTGGTGGTTTTCGCGTATTGCGCAGGATCAGTAGGCTATTTGCTGTTGTTATCCCTGTCAGGGCGGCTCTTTTCGCGCAAACGGCTGGATCGGTTACCGCCTGATGCGCGTAAGCGGCGAATAGCTGTCCTGGTGCCTGCTTACAAAGAGGATGGGATCATTCTTTCCACTGCGCGGAACTTGCTGCAGCAGGATTATCCGGCTGATCAGTACCGGGTCTATATTCTGGCCGATTCCTTCCAACCGGAGACCATCGAGGCCTTGCGGGCATTGCCGCTTACCGTGCTGGAGGTGGCTTTTGAGAAGAGTACCAAGACCAAATCATTGAACGAGGCATTTAGGCGGATCACCGAGTCCTGGGATATCGCGTTGATCTGCGATGCCGATAATATGCTGGCCCCTGATTTCCTGCAGCGGATCAATGCCGCTTTTGGCGCCGGGGCGCGGGCGGTGCAGGGATGTCGGGTCGCCAAGAATCTGGACACCTCTTTTGCCGTGCTGGATGCCTGCAGCGAGGCCGTCAATAACCATATTTTCCGGAAGGGGACGTATGCGCTGGGGCTTTCTTCGGCCGTCATCGGATCGGGGATGGCTTTCGAATACGACCGTGTCCGCCGGATATTGGGCGAGATCAGTGCGGTAGGCGGATTCGATAAGATCTTGCAGCTTGCGGTAGTGGGAGAGGGCGTCCGCATCCATTACCTGGAAGACGCGTTGGTCTTCGACGAAAAGGTCGACAATCCCCATGCTTTCGAACAGCAGCGGAAACGTTGGGTGTCGAGTCAATTCATCTATCTGCGCCGGTTCTTCGGACCTGCTTTTTTAAAGCTGTTCCGGGGCAATCTCAGCTATTTCAATCTGGCGGTGGCTAATAATCTGGTGCTTCCCAGGGCATTTCTTTTCGCGTTGTTGCCGTTGCTCACTATTGCCGGCTTCTTTATTAGCCTGGACTGGGGACTGGCTGGGGCGGGTCTGATCTTTTTGTATGGATGTGCGTTGCTGCTGGGGATCCCCCGGTCTATGTTCAATAGGAACCTGGGTATTGCCGTGTTGCGGCTGCCCAAGGCGATCGCGATCATGGTCGGAACCATCTTTCACATCCGAAAGTCCAATAAGACGTTCATTCACACCGTTCACACCAAGACGGAAGTCAGCAATTCGCTGTTCAAGGAACCGGCAAAAAAATAATCTTTATAACATCTTACCATGCGAATCGGCTGTCTGATCCTGGCGCATAAAAATCCGGGGCAACTGGAGCGGATGCTAAAGGCGATCGAACATCCGGCTTTCGATTATTATATTCATGTGGATGGCAAGGCCGATCAGGGGCCGTTCGAGTATTTGCGGGATAAGGAGCGGGTCTTTTTCATCCGGGAGCGGGTCCGGGTGGGTTGGGGGCAATACAGTCTGGTGCAGGCGCAGCTCAATGGACTCACGGAGATGCTGGCCGGCGGGGACTACCGGTATGTGCATGTGATGTCTGCGCAGGATTTCCCTTTAAAGCCCATGGGGTATATCTATGACTATCTGCGGGACCGGGAAGGCACCGAGTTCATCACCTGTTTACGCGAGTCCGAAGGTCATCCCTGGTGGAAGGTGGCTGCCTTGCATGCCTGGCGATACAATTTTCATAACTGGACCATACCCGGGAAATACCGGTTGCAGGCGCTGGCCAATTTCCTGCTTCCCCGGCGTAAATATCCTGTGAAGGGGCATGAGGTGGTGGGGCATTCGCAATGGTTTACCATCACGAGCGAGAGCGCCCGTTTTATGCTGGGGTTTCTAAAGGAACATCCTGGAGTCGTACGTTTTTTCAAGTATGTCTGGGGGGCGGATGAATTGATCTTTTCTACCGTGATCTTCAACAATCCCATTTTCAGGGACCGGATCGAAGACAATCTTTTCTATATCGACTGGAGTCGGGGGGGCGCTAGTCCCAAGGTGCTGACCATGGAAGATCTTCCTTCGCTGCTGGGTTCCGACAAGCTATTTGCGCGGAAGTTCGAGGAGGAGCAGGACCGGAGCGTGCTGGAAGCCCTGGAGCAGCGGTTATAGCTGTTGGCTTTGTTCGTTTCCGCGGCGGAAGACTAATTTTTTTACAAAACCATAGACTGTCGCGTAGGTCTCCAGTGCGTATTTCAGGATATTGCGCAGCTGGAAGTCGATGAGGCGGCGCATGAGGAAATACCAGGCAATGAGGGCCAGGGAATAGGAGATCGTGCTGCCCACTGCAGCACCGTAGAAGCCGATAGTTCGCACGCAGGCGTAATTGACGACGAGGTTCACGAGGAGGGCGGCGGTATTCATCCAAAAACAGACCTGCTGTTTTCCGATTGAATTGAGCAGGTTGGCGGCCTGGTTCTGCATCGGGCTGATCAGCCTCGTGAACATATACAGCTGGAGAATAAGGACAGCAGGGAAGTACTGTTTGCCGGCAATGAGGAAGATCACCCATTTAGCAAAGATCATGATGAACAGGGCCGTCGGCACGCTGAACGAAAGGAGGATGCCCACCATCCGTTCGAAGAGATAACGAACCTTTTCCGCTCCTTCTTCGACCGAGGCCCGGGCGCTTTTTGGAAAGATGATATCCGCCGCGGCGTAGGAGGGGACGTCGAGTATAGTATTGATCCGGAGCGCGGTGTTGTAATAGGCTACATCCGTAGCCGTGGTCATCGCGCCGGTGACCAGTTGGTCGAGGTTGGTAAAGAGATTGCTAACCGTGCCGGAGGCGAAGATCCATTTTCCATAGTGGAGGACCTGTTTGATCCGGGCGATGGTGGGGTTAAAGTGGTATTCCAGGTAGGACCGGCTATAATACCATATGGCGATCGTCCCGCAAAGGAAGCCAAAGGATTGGAAGAGGACGATGTCTGTCAGCGAATAATGTATATGGAGGACCCAGCATCCGGCAATACAGACCAGAAAAACGGCCTGGCGGATAAAGTAGCCGGCGAAGACGCCTTTGAAATCGAGGAAGGACTGTTGGATCGCCTCCAGGTGGGAAAAGAACATCATCACGATAAGACCGGGAATGAACCATTTGAGCATGACGGCCAGATCCGTGCCGGTGTGGAACACGGCGCTCAGCCAGTTGCCAAATAACAGGATGAGCAGGATAGAAAGGAGGGTGATGCCGGCGTTGATCAGGAGGGAAGCGGAGGCGATGCCGGTTTTCTCCTCCCGGATATCGGTGCTGCTCACGTATCGGATATGGGCGTTTTTCAACAGACCGGTCTTAGACTGTTCGAAAACAGTGGTGACGACAAGGAAAAGGGCCCAGGCGCCATTTTGGGGTTTGGTCAGGGTGCGGACCAGGAAAACGTAATTGACGAGGGCGAAAAAAGTGATGGAAAACCGTTGCAGGATGGAATAGAATGCGGAGCGGATCCAATAAGAAGAAAATAACTTTTTCAAGGCCAAATCAGGGGTTTATTCGAGGGTTTAAAGATAGATCAGATTTAGCTGATCCTCAATTAAAATTGTACCTTGGGGTATTAAGAAATTCCTACATGCTCCGGACCTTCCCAACCGTATTCTTTTCCTTGTTCTCGCTGGTGACCCTGACTGTATCGGGGCAGGCTCCGGCCCCTGCGCCGGCCTATCTGGTTGGTCTTGGCGAATATCAATGTTTCATCATCAATAATTCTACGGGTAAGTTATATGGCATCAGTAGCAGTCTGACGACTTCCGCTGTCGCCTGGGATGCGGGGATCGAGGGGTTGCCTGTACAGGTGGGTGGCGGCCCGCGTCATCATACCATCAAGGATGTGGCGTCCGGTATGCACAATAGTCTGGCGCTGGATGAGCATGGGGATGTATGGACATGGGGGGCCAATGGCAATGGGGAGTCCGGCACCGGTACTACGGCGGACCTGGGGATCGCCCCGGTGAAGATCGAGACGGATAGTGGCGGAAATACGTTTTCGGGTGTGGTGCAGGTGACCTGTTATAGCACCGATCATTGCAATGGGAATATTGCTGTGAAGGCGGATGGGAGCGTCTGGATCTGGGGGCTCACGACCGAGGGCATGCGTGGGGACGGCCAGCAGGGGCAGCGGAATACCCGGCCTGTGCAAGTGCATATACCTGAGGGTAAGAAGATCGTCAAGGTGGTGGCGGGGAATGTGGTGATTGCGCTGGCCTCAGATGGTACTGTGTGGACGTGGGGGGGCAATAATCGTAAGGAGTTATTGGGTACCAATACGGTTGATTATACCCATCCGCACCGGTTGCCGCTGCCGCAGAAGGCTAAGGATATTGCCGGCGGGATTTATTTTTCCTATGCATTGGATATGAACGGGCGGCTGTATGGCTGGGGTTATTTTACGGCGTATATGTGTATGGGAAGGGGGGGATGGGCGCATCAGGTGCCGCCGCCCCTCGCGCCTATGGATCTTACGCAGGACCTGGGACTACCGCATCCAATAGCATCGGTCGTCACCAATAGTGAAACGACGCATGTGATCCTCACAGATGGCAGTCTTTGGGGCTGGGGGGACAATGCCTGCGGGTGTGTAGGCAACGGCGAGGAACCCGATTATGCAAAACATGTACCCCCCTATGCCTGGAACTGGGGTCCGGGGCAAATGCTGGTCCTCAAGCCTGTGCGGCTGGCGCCGGCCGTGCATGATTTCATCCGCGTTTTCGGCGGTAATTGCGCTGTATTTTATAGTTATGCGCTGACGGCTTCGGGCCAGTTATATTCCTGGGGTCGCAATAAGGCGTCCGTGCTGGGCAATGGTATAATCAATGCCACACCGGATATCAGCGCTGAGTATCCGAATTCCTGGGATGTGTCGCTCATTACGGCCGTCGATCCTTTTGCTTTGAAAAAGAATAAGCCTCTCACCTCACCTTATTGCATACTGCATCCCGATGGCCATCCATGTGATCAATACCGGGCAAAATAAATGACTCTGCGCGGGTGGGACAATGATCCTTACTGATATATTCTTGCAGAAATATTATTGTGGATAACGTCGGGTTATTCCACAATATTGTAAAGGTTATCCCCATTACGAGCGAAATACCAATTACAAGAAAACATATATCTGCTTATAGTCAGCCAGTTAGTGGAATTTGAGCCAAAACGGGAAAAAATTCCACCGATCGGGTAAACAATTGGACGATTCTTTTTGGTATGGATTTTGTTTTAATCTTCCCAGTTTTTTAATCCAAATGTCCGTTTTGAAGTTATGCTGGATCAAAAAGTTCAATATCCAAAGAAGTTAGAGTTAGTGAGAAACAATTCAATATCCCGTTAAAATCCGACTATGAAGCCATTTCTACTGTTTGTTGTGTCGTTGGTCGTTTTCTTCTCTACCGGTTATGCCCAGTCGCCGAAATACTTTGTAGGCATGGGTGAATACCAGAATTTCATCATAGACAATACTGCCCATACATTATGGTCGTTGGGTACGGGCGCCGGAAAGGGTACCGGGAGCAATACGTTGAATGCCGGTTATGCGACCCTTGCCCAGTTTCCCAATGCAAATACGCAGATCAAGTTCGTTGCGTCCGGGTTACATACGGCTGCGGCGGTGGATATGAGTGGAAATGTATATTTCGCCGGTGGTAATGAAGACGGCAGCATGGGGAATGGCACGACGACCGGCTCGGCGGCGAGTTTTGTGCAGGTCACAACGGACTCGTTGGGCAATGCCTTTACGAATGTGAACTATATAGCCATGGGTAGTTCGATCTTTACGGGCGGCCAAGGTTATGGCGCCTGTATTTTTGCCGTAAAGAACGATGGAACGTTGTGGGTATGGGGTAATACGCAAGGTGGTTACCGCGGTAATGGTACTTACGGGATGGTCAATACGAGACCCGTGCAAGTGCCTTTCCCCGCGGGTACGGTTATTACGAAGGTGCTGATCTCCAATACTGCGTTAGCATTGGATGCGGCTGGTAATGTGTGGACCTGGGCTGGTAATGGACCCAATGACTGTTTGTTGGGAAGTACAAGCCGTACGGATTATGAGGATCCGCAGAAGGTATCGCTGCCTGGTCCTGCCAAGGATATTGCCGGTGGCGGGATGTGGTCGTATGCTTTGTTGCAGAGCGGCAGTCTTTATGGCTGGGGTCTTTATCAGGGCTATATGGGTGTAGGGGCTACGGCCGGCGAAGGTTGGGCTAACACGCCTGCTCCCCTTCTACTGGACAACCAGCTGAACCTGCAGGCGCCCATCTCCCAGATCACTAGTAACAGGACTTCGACATATGTGATCCTGACCAACGGGACGTTGTGGGCATGGGGTGGAAATGAATGCGGTCAGATCGGGGAAGGGACAGAATTGAATTATGGCATTTATACCGTTAATCCTGCTCCTTACGGTGGCACTACGCCTGCACCGTATGCATGGGACTGGAATCTGAGTGCGGCTGAGCTTCAGCAGCATAAGCCTATCCAGGTTGCGGCAGGCATCAATAATTTTGTGGGGTTGGGACAGGGCCAGGAGACGGTCTTTTACCAGTTCGCGGTAGACGCCAACGGCAAAATATATTCCTGGGGCCGGAATAAAGCCGGGGTCCTTGGCAATGGGGTCATGGACGGCGACTATACTAATGGTGCAATAGCCGCGGATTATCCCAATTCCTTTGATGTGCCGTATATTACGGCGATCAATCCATTTCAAACGGGTACTATTCAATCTACTTCTCCCGAATGTCTCACCAATCCCAATGCTACGGGTTGTAGCGTCTATGCTATTCCGGCCAATACGAAGCCGGTGGCTAATCCGGGTGCAAACCAGAACATCACCGGATCCACTACTACGCTGGACGGAACGGGTTCTACCGATAATGTATTTATCAGCTATTATCTGTGGACGCAGGTATCGGGTCCCAGCACCGCGCAGATCGTCATCCCCAGCGGAGCGAAGGCAACGGTGAATAGTCTGGTCACGGGTGTCTATAAATTCCAGCTCCGGTGTATCGATAATGGATGGCTGAGGGACAGCGCCGTCGTTACTGTAACCGTCAACAATGGCGGTCCGACTGCCAATGCCGGTTCCAATCAAACTATTACGTTGCCTACCAACAGTGTGACGTTGAGCGGCAGCGCTACCGAAACCAGTGGCACCATCGCAAGCTATGCCTGGACGCAGGTCAGCGGGCCTTCAACCGCCACGTTCACCAATGCGTCATCGGCTACTGCGACGGCGGGCGGGCTGGTACAGGGTACCTATACCTTCAAGCTCACTGCAACCGATGGTTCGGGTGTTGCGGGGAGCGCTACAGTCACGGTGACCGTCAATGCCGCACCGAGTGCGCCGGTTTCCAATGCCGGATCGAATCAGACTATTACTTTGCCCACCAACAGTGCAACGTTGACCGGCAGCGGATCTGAAACCAATGGGACGATCTCCTCTTTTGGCTGGACGCAGGTCAGCGGTCCTTCCACGGCGACTTTCACCACTGCAAGCGTGGCCCAAACGGGCGTCACGGGCCTGGTTCAGGGCGTATATACTTTCGAATTAACAATCCTCGATATTTTGGGTATAAAGGCTACGGCCACCGTTCAGGTGACGGTGAATGCTCCGGTGCCGGGGCCGCCGTCAGCGAATGCAGGATCTGCCCAGACCATCACGTTGCCTACCAATAGTGCGACACTGAGTGGCAGTGGATCAGAGACCAACGGGACAATCGTCTCCTATGCCTGGACAGAGTTAAGTGGTCCTTCCACTGCGACGATCGCCAGCGGGGACCAGGCGCAAACCAGCGTCACCGGCCTGGTGCAGGGTGTATATTCTTTCCAACTGACCGTCACTGATAATTCGGGTAAGACCGCGACTGATGCCGTCAAGGTAACGGTTAATGCTGCACCGGCTCCTCCGGTGCCAGTGGCGAATGCGGGTACGGATCAGACGATAACCTTACCGACCAATAGCGTCACGCTGAGTGGCAGTGGATCGGAAACGAACGGGACAATCGTCTCCTATGCCTGGACAGAGTTAAGTGGTCCTTCCACTGCGACGATCGCCAGCGGCGATCAGGCGCAAACCAGCGTCACCGGCCTGGTGCAGGGCGTATATTCTTTCCAACTGACCGTCACCGATAATTCGGGTGTAAAGGCTACCGATGCCATGAAGGTAACGGTGAATTCCCCAACGCCCGGAGCACCTGTGGCGAATGCCGGTGCGGATCAGACGATAACCTTACCGACCAATAGCGTGACGTTGAGTGGCAGCGGATCGGAAGCTAATGGGACCATCGTGGGCTATGCCTGGACCGAGACGAGTGGTCCTTCCGCTGCGACCATCGCCAGTGCAGGCCAGGCACAGACAGGTGTCACGAGCCTGGTGCAAGGTGTATATACCTTCCAACTGACTATTACCGATAATTCGGGCAATACTGCAACTGATGTCATTAAGGTGACCGTTAACGCTGCAGTGATTCCTCCCGTGCCAGAGGCGAATGCGGGTGCGGATCAGACGATCACGCTGCCGACTAATAGCGTGACGCTGAGTGGCAGCGGGTCCGAAACCAATGGTACCATCGTGAGCTATGCCTGGACCGAGACGAGTGGTCCTTCCACTGCGACCATCGCCAGCGGAAGCACGGCGCAGACCAGCGTCACAGGACTGGTGCAGGGTGTATATACCTTCCAACTGACCGTCAAAGATAATTCGGGTAACACAGCGACCGATGTCGCCAAGGTGACCGTTAGCGCTGCACCGGCTCCTCCGGTGCCAGTGGCGAATGCCGGTGCGGATCAGACGATCACGCTGCCGACCAATAGCGTGACGCTGAGTGGCAGCGGGTCCGAAACCAATGGGACCATCGTGAGCTATGCATGGACCGAGACGAGTGGTCCTTCCACTGCGACCATCGCCAGCGGAAGCGCGGCGCAGACCAGCGTCGCAGGCCTGGTGCAGGGTGTATATACCTTCCAGCTGACCGTCAAGGATAACTCGGGTAATACCGCGACCGATGTCGCTAAGGTGACCGTTAATGCCGCTGTGGCGGGGCCACCCAGCGCTGATGCCGGATCGGCTCAGACGATCACGTTGCCTTTGAACAGTGTGACATTGAGTGGCAGCGGATCGGAAACCAATGGTACGATAACGGGCTACAGCTGGACGCAGGTCAGCGGTCCTTCCCAGGCCACCATCGGCAGCGCCTCTTCGGCCACGGCCTCAGCGGGCGAGCTGGTACAGGGCAGTTATGTCTTCAAATTGACGGTAACAGATAATTCCGGTGTCACGGCGAACGCTACCGTTACGGTGACGGTCAATCCCGCGCCGCATCTGCCGCCCGTCGCTGTTCCCGGTCCTGATCAGACAGTACCGCAAAACGTACCGTCGGTCGATCTGAACGGTTCAAGCTCCTACTCTCCCGATGGTACGATCGTCAGCTATGATTGGTCGCAGGTCAGCGGGCTGGGTGGTGTTACGATCACCAATTCCAATACGGCCACTCCATCCTTATATGGTATGCAGCCGGGCGTATATAGTTTCCAGCTGACTGTAACCGACAATGAAGGCCTTACGGCGAGTGCGAATATAACGATCACCGTGACGGCGGTCACCACAGCTGCCCTCGTAGCCAATGCCGGGATCACGGATACGGTGCATCTGCCGGGTAACCAGGCGACTTTGAATGGTACCTCCTCTACGGTTTCATCCGGGAACATTGTCGGGTATTCCTGGCAGCAGGTCAGTGGTCCTTCGACTACTACGATCAGCGATTCGACCAATTCCACGGCGACAGTCACCGGGTTCCAGGTGGGTACCTATGTATACATGCTGACAGTCACGGACAATAACGGTAATACAGCCACGTCTACGGTCAGTGTGGTGGTCGTGCCGGACGAGCGCCGGTTCACCAATAACGTCAGTATCTATCCTAACCCGGTACAGAGTATGTTGTATGTGCAATATCAATCGACGGGTCAGGAGCAGTTCACGATAACCATCTACAATGAGGTTGGGGTCACTGAGCAAAAGTCCGAATACGAACAGGAAGGTGGAGCGAGTACCTATACCTTAAATGTTAGTGCGCTTGCGCGCGGGGTCTACGTCCTGGTGATCAGGAGCAGCAGCGGCCAGCGAGTGATCAACAAGTTTGTCAAGCAGTAGCGGGGGACGACGTCCGGCGGCTGGCGAGGGCTTGTAAGGCCCAGGTAGCCAGCAGCAGCAGGAAGGCCTCGCAGGGATAAGTATACCGGGGCATTGCGACGAGCAGGACGTGCACCGCGGTAATGATCAAAAATGGGATAATGAGAATAGAGACTGCATAATTTCGGCGCTGCAACCACCAGCCAGTGAGACCAAAACCCAGGAGGAACAGGTTGCCGGCGCCCAGGAGGAGGCGGGAGCCCATGCTTCTGGTTCCGTTGGCCGAGGAGGCATAAAAGCCCCAGAGCTCCCACCAATTGGCGAGACGTTGGCGAAGGAACAGGAGGGGCTCGGTTTTGATGTGGTCGACGTAGAGATGAACGGCTTTTCCGGTGGTATTGGCCTCAGGATGTTCGTCGGGCATGGAGAAGTCGACATCAGGCCCGGATGCAGTGATGGCAAAGAGGATGTTTACCCTGCTGTTGCCGGCCGTAGAAAATTGACCGGTCTTTGACTTGCAATAGAACCCGAGGAGCAGCAGAGGCAATAGGACGCCTACGGCGAGCATCGGGGGGAATTTACGGGTATGGAAGACGTGAACAATGAATAGCAGCAGCCAAACAGGCAATACGTTGGGCCGGATCAGCGTTGCGATGGCAAGGAATATACCCGCCCACGCCCATTGCTTGCGGTAATAGAAAAAAAAGCCACCCAGCAGGAAAAAGGGGGTAGGCGTTTCCGAGGTCAGCCAGCGAACATAATTGATCTGTGAAGGGAAAACGGCGAGCAGGGCTGCGGCGAGCAATCCATAAGATGCGCGACCGGACAGCCGGCTGGCGATATCGTACATGAACCAGATAGAGAAAAGTGAAAAGGCGATATTGAGCCAAAGCAGCGCCCCCTCCGTATACGATCCGAAAATCGCTTTAAACAAGGCTATGATGAGGGGATACCCGTTGGGATAATAATCGGTATAACCTCCGGAGAGCAGCGTATCCGCCTGCGAAAAAAAGCCCCAGGAGTCTTTATGCATATGGGGCAGGGAGGTAAAGAAGCAGATCCAAATGCGGAGGAGGGCTCCGACAAGCAGGATGCCCAGTAGATAGCGCCGATTGGTGGATGCGTCTTTTTCTGTAGCGGTAAAAAATGGGTTATTGATCATGGTCGCCGGGTTAAGTGGTTATTGATGACTTTGTATACTTCTTTCATGGAATTTTCCCAGGTATGCGCCCGGGCAAACGTGCTCCTTCGGGTGCGTTCCTGCGGGGTGTCGTGGTGAAGCGCTTCTTCGATAAGCCGGGGATAGTCATCCGGCACGTCCGCAAGCCAGGTATAATCTTCAAATAATTTCATCGTTGGGGTGCGGGTAGCGACAACGGGCCTGCCCATAGCAAGGTATTCGTCGATTTTCAGCGGATAATTGCCTTTGGTAATGGTATTGATCAGCTGTGGATTGAGGCAGACATCAAAATGCTGCACGAATGCGGGCAGCGATTCCAGCGGTCGTCTTCCGATAAAATGAATGTTGGGCAGGGCATGCAGGGAGCTGGACGCGAAGACTGCGTCTTCGGGCCCTACCAGTACGATATTCCACGAAGGTTTTGCTGTAGCGATGATCTCAATGATTTGGAGATCGAGTCTTGTCGTGTCCACGGCTCCGACGTAGCCGATGAGCGGTCCTGAGAGGTCGTTCAATTCCGGGGGCCGGGGGTGGGTGTTGTCCATATTGAACAGATCGAAATTGCAGCCCTGGCCGATATAGTAGGATTCGGCGTTGCGGGCTGCGCAATAGTCGGTGTAGAAGAGGGAATTGGCGAGGGCGACATCGGCTTTTTTGATGAGCCTGGGCTCAAGGACACTGGTATGTTTTCGCCAATAGTCATATCCCTGCAGAAAGTCGCGCATATAGTAGATATAAAGCGCGGGTTTCAGCAGCTCTTTAAGATAAAAGCCGTTGTAGATATCGTCGTCGTTGAACAGGATGACGTCTTTAAATTCCAGTCGGTCCAGTGCTTTCCGGATGTCGCGGGCAAATCGCCGGTTATTGAAGTAATTGATGATGTTGAAGAGCGTGTTGGACGGGAGGCCGTTGATGGATTCCACAATAGAAGTGGGATAGAGCTCCCACATCGTATCGCCGATCTGGCGGATGGGATCGCTTTTCCCTTTAATGATAGCGCAGTGTTCGCGGACGCCGGGGGATTGGGTGCGGGACAGAAAGGTCTTGCGGTTGATGGGCATATTCACATACAGGACCCGATTTGTTTTAGCAAAATGTGTCGCGATGTTCTTGCAGTTGCTGCCGAGTTCATAATACCACGGCTGGATACCGATGATCAGGATATCCTTTCCGACGAGGGTATCAGGGCTATCGGAAGTGGGGTGCATGGGCTTTTATATTAGATGTTGATGATCAGCGGAAGGGCCGGTAGAACGAATGGTGCGCCAGTTGCAGCATAGGTTTATCTCCCGAGCTGTCTCCATAAGCGTATATTTCCTTGTAACTACTCAGATCGAATGCGTCCCCGATGCGGCGGACCTTTTCTTTTCCATGGCAATTATGGCCGATTATTTTGCCGGTCAGTTGTGCTTCTTTGCCTGGTCGTGTTTCGAGGCGTGTGGCGAGGAGGCTGGCCCGGATGGTATCGGTCCACCGGTGCAGCCAGTTTTCGGGGGAGGCGCTGACGATGACGATCGAGAATCCTTTGTTTTGTAATGCATCGATCTCGCTGAGTGCTTTAGGTCTGATGAGGGTGGGTATCACTTCCGTCGCGAAGCGGTCGCAGGTCTCCTGGAATTCTGTCAGCGGGGTATTGCGAAAGAACCAGGCCAGGATACGTTCTTTGGCAGTCTGGTTGGAGATGATCTTCAGCCGATAGGCGATAAGCCAGGGGCTGTTCAGCAGGAAGCCCGTATAGAAAGGGAGTGTGCCTTTGCTGAACCGGATGAATTCGAGTAAGGTATCCTTGGTGGTAATGGTGCCGTCGAAATCGAAGAAGGCGATCCGGCTCATAATTTCATTTTTTTGAAGACACTTTCGGGGATACATTTGATCAGGAACATGATCCAGCGCCAGAACCATTTCACGTAGAGGACGTCCTTTTTCTTTTGAATGGCGTTGAAGATGGCTTTGGCCACTGCGTCGGGTTGTGCGGTCAGCAGGGGCGACAGGGGCATATTCTCCGTCATTTTAGTGGCCACGAAGCCTGGTTTGACGGTGAGGACGTGTACTCCTTTGGGGTAAAGGCGGTTGCGGAGGCCGGAGAGGTAGGCGGTAAAGCCTGCTTTGGCGCTGCCATAGAAATAATTGCTTTGGCGGCCTCTTTCACCGGCTACGGAACTGATGCCGACGATGACGCCGTTTCCGCGGGCGGCATAGGCGTTTGCTGCAATATTGAGGATGGAAACGGCACCGACATAGTTTACGGCGAGGATGCGTTCACATTCCGACCAATCCGACTGGGCTATTTCCTGTTCTCCGAGATAGCCGAAGATGCTGATAATAATATCTGGCTGCCCGGGCAGGGAAGAAAAGAAGGACGCATGGGTTTCAGGCCTGACCGCGTCGAATTCGTGGAGTGTACACGATACCTTGTGGCAGATAGTAATATCCTGTTGCAAAGACTGTAACCGCGAAACCTTTCTTGCTGCCAGTTGGATGCCGTACCCGGCAGAAGCGAATTTGAGAGCGAGCGCGGTAGCGATGTCGGAACCTGCTCCAAGTAATAGAACTGAGGGCATATTATTTAAGAGAATATATGAACGTCCTTGAGATATAATAAAAGGATATAGCTGATCCCCCACAAAATCAGGGTGATCTGGATGAACCGGTCTTTGTAAAGGATCTTGGTAGGCGAGCCAGAATCGCTAGAGATATAGATGATCTGAAGGTATCGCATGATTCCTGCGAGCACAAAGATACAGGTATAATACAATCTTGAAGAGCCGGTGTTGGCGATCGTCACGGGTGACATGGTATACATCAGGTAGGCGACGACGATCACGGCGCAGACAAAGGAGAGGAGGACGTTCAGGAATTCCAGGTTATAGCCTTTGATGGATTTGCGCATATCAGTGCCGGAGGAGATTTTGAGCAGTACGTCATCCCTGCGTTTGCCGATAGCCATGAATACCGCCAGGAGGAAGACCATGATGATGATCCATTCCGAGAGGGGGACATAGGAGATCACAGAGCCCGCTTTGATCCGCAGGACAAAGCCGGCGGCCAGGATCATGATATCGAGGATGGATATAGCTTTGAGCCCCAGCGAATAGGAGAGGTTGATCAGAAAGTAGATGGCCAGCACGATGGCAAATTTATCCCTTATCCACCAGGACAGGGCGAAGCCTGCTACGATCAGAGCTCCGCAGACAACCAGGGCTGCAGCCGGCGAAACGGCGCCCGAGGCGAGGGGGCGTTTACATTTCACGGGATGTTTGCGGTCGTCCTCCCTGTCCTTATAATCGTTGATGATATAGATGCTGCTTGCGATGCAGGAGAAGGCGATAAAGCCCAATGCCACATGGAACATTTTTTCGAGATTGAAGATCTCGCGACCGAAAAATAAAGGCAGGAAAAGGAACAGATTTTTTGCCCAATCCTTGGGCCTTAGGAGCTTCAGATATACCACTTCATTAATTTACCCAACTAAAGTACAAACAAAAAGACAAAATCTATAATATTGCCATCGAATATTTAAATCCGCGGCAGCCGGATTGCCAATACCCGAACGATCAACCATAGGTACAGTCGAAGACTGCACCCATGGAACGGTTAACAATAAATTAATTAACTTCTACCCAATGACCCCAAAATTTATCGCCAGAACAGAGGTGTTGATCATCGTTTTATTGGCTTGTGTGCCTTTATTCATTCATTTGCCTTATCGGGTAAATATTTTTCTATCCTGGGAAGGGGCTTATCGGATGAGCCAGGGGCAACTGCCATTCCGGGATTTCGGGATTCCGCTTGGCGGGATGTATTGGGTCATTCCCGCGATCTTCTTCAAGCTTTTCGGGGCCAGGATGATCACGCTGGTGAAGGCGCAGGTATTGATCAATGTTATTGCAGGGCTTTCGTTCCGTAGCATCTTGCGGAGTCTCTCCGTAGACCGGGGGATCCGGCTGGCGTCGGTCCTGCTATTTTGTCTGTCATACAGCTTTTTCAATTTCTGGCCCTGGTACAATCATTCAGTGATCGTTTATGAACTGGTGGCGCTGGCCTTTGTGTTTCGTTATATTCGGGCGGACATGGCCGGAAGAAGTGGTCGTTATGAACTGTTTTGGCTCGTGGGCGCAGCTTTTTTTACGTGTTGTTCTTTTCTCACGAAGCAGGATGGCGGTGGTCTGGCGGTTGTGGTGGTCTGCTGGGTGCTGGCTGTGGAGGGGTTATTGCAGGGGAAGTGGAAGGCGCTATTGATCTATGCGGGTAGTTTTGTCGTTCTGCTGGGTTTGATCGTCGCACCATTTCTCTCGCATGGTTTCGGGTATTGGTTCAACCATGGGCAACCGCCGCATTCCTCACGGGTATCTCTGCTCGATATTCTGAATGAATTTTTTGGGTATTCTCCGTGGATCAAATTTTATTTTTTCTTCATAGGGGTATTGTCCTTCGTACGTTGGCGGAGCTGGAGCGCATTGCGGGCGGACAGGGCTGCCGTGTTGCTGGTAGCTTTGACCTTTGGCATTCTCGGAGAGGCGGCTATCCTGAAGATCACGAGTTATACTCCGCCAGACAACAATATCTTCTTTCAAAGCTTTGGTTTTGCCTGCGCTTTTTCGTTACTGGCGCCGCTGTTGCCCGTGAAGCCTGAAAAGCCGGTTGTGCTTTTAGTCTTGTCGTTGGGTATCGTGTTCTGGTGGAGCGGCAGTTGGTGGAACTATACGCAGAAGATCGTGGCGAAATTTCTTCCGGAAAAGGAGATGGCTACGGTCTCTCCTACCGGAGAGAATATCGTCAATAAGGATACCTATATGATTTCCCGGGATACTACCCGTGACATTCCGATGAGCGAGTGGGTAGAGTGCGATCTGCCGGTTTTTCACAAGATCTCCATGCCGGCGTCCACGGTAGTGGGTATCCACAGGCTGTTGGATATGGATCTGATCAGGAAATACCGGGAGGGACGTAAGCCTGGCGATGCGCCCGGTGATCTGAAGGTATTGAACATGTCCGAGCTGACTCCTTTGGCGGCGGAGATCCCTTACAGGCTGGAAAGGAATCCATATCTTCCGTTGTGGTATCACCTCGGGGTTGGCATGTTCAATCGTCAGGCGGACACGTTAGAGACCAGGGTACGGGATCATTATTATGACCTGATCCTTTTTGAATACATTCCCACGCTGAACAATTTTTATCCTTTCCGTGTCCGGGATTCATTGCGGCTGCACTATTCTCAGGTGGACTCTTTCCCGGCGCCGAGGCGGGGGGCGGAAACTCAGGGGGTTATCGAAGTTTTTGTGCGGCCGGAGCGGCAGAATTAACTTTGCCCCGGGCCATCATCATCGATTCGTTAAATAACGGTACTATTCAGATCATTGCATCCATACTGGGGAATCCGATAGAGTATCTCAAGGGCGTAGGCCCTGTGCGGGCGGAGCTATTACAGAAGGAGCTGGGCATTTTTACCTTTGGGGATCTGCTGGAACATTTCCCTTACCGGCATGTCGACAGGACCCGGATCAATCTGATCCGGGAGATCGGTCCGGCGACGGAATATGTCCAGCTGGCGGGGCGGGTGATCAGCGTGGAATTGCTTGGCGACAAGCGGAGCAGGAGGCTGGTGGCGGAGTTGCGCGATAGTTCCGGTACGATACAGCTTATCTGGTTCCAGGGGATCAATGGCGTACAAAAATTGGTGCAGGTGGCGGGTGATTATCTGGTTTTCGGCCGGGTGAGTCATTTTCAGGGCAGTCCCCAGTTGACGCATCCTGAAATAGAAGTACGGGACGGTAATAGCGGGGAGCGGCCGGAATTCCTGGAGCCGGTGTATCCTGCCACCGAGAAGCTGAAGGTACGGGGCCTGGGGGGGCGGCAGTTGGGAAAGCTGACGCAGACCTTACTGGGCATGTTAAAGGAAAAAGACTTACCGGAGAACCTTCCTGAAATGACCATGGAATATCCCGATCCCGAGACCGGCCGGGCGACCCGTTGGCTGTCCCGGTATGAAGCCTACCGGCAGATCCATTTTCCGTCACAGCCTGCTTTATACAGGCAGGCGTTGTACCGGCTCAAGTTCGAAGAGCTATTTTTAGCGCAGATGCGGTTGGGTCTGATCAAGTCCAGGCGCCACCGTTCGTCCAAAGGGGTGACTTTTTCGCAGGTGGGGGCTCTATTCAACCAATTTTACACCCAATATTTACCTTTTGAGCTGACAGGCGCGCAGAAGCGGGTGTTGAAGGAGATTCGCCGCGATACGGGTTCCGGGCGGCAGATGAATCGTTTGTTGCAGGGAGATGTGGGCAGTGGCAAGACCATTGTGGCCCTGCTGGCGATGCTGCTGGCCTTAGACAATGGGTTTCAGGCCTGTATGATGGCTCCCACAGAGATATTGGCGAAACAGCATTATGAGGGTATTACCGCTTTGTTAAAGGAGATGCCGGTAGAGGTAAGGCTGTTGACGGGTTCATCCAAGTCGAAATCGCGGAAGGAGGTGCTGGAGCTGGCCCGGGAAGGGCGGCTGCATATCCTGATCGGGACACACGCTGTACTGGAGGAGTCGGTGCAATTTCAGCGGCTGGGACTGGCGATTGTGGATGAACAGCATCGTTTTGGCGTGGCCCAGCGGGCCCGCCTGTGGAATAAGGCAGAAGTTGTTCCCCACGTATTGGTCATGACTGCAACGCCGATACCGCGAACGTTGGCGATGACAGCATATGGTGACCTGGACTATAGTGTAATGGATGAATTGCCGCCTGGCAGGCAACCAATCTCTACCGTGCATCGTTTCGAAGACAGGAGGCCCCAGGTCATGGATTTCATCCGACATGAGATTGGGAAGGGGAGGCAGGTGTATATTATCTTCCCGCTGATCGAGGAGTCTGAGAGTATGGATTATGAGAATCTGAAGAAGGGGTATGAGAATGTGAAGGCGTGGTTCCCCGAGCCGAAATACTGGATCAGCATGGTGCATGGCCGCCAGACGAATATAGTGCGGGATACCAACATGCGGCGGTTCGTATTGCGGGAAACGCAGATCATGGTGGCTACCACCGTGATCGAGGTAGGGGTGAATGTGCCCAATGCAACGGTGATGGTGATCGAGAGTGCGGAGAAATTCGGGTTGTCCCAGCTGCACCAGTTGCGGGGTCGGGTGGGACGGGGGGCTGAAAAGAGCTATTGTATCTTATTGACAGGACCCCGGCTGGGCAAAGAGGCCCGGGAACGGATGAATATCCTCACCGAGACCAATGATGGCTTCAAAATTGCAGAAAAGGACCTGGAAATCAGGGGACCGGGGGATATTGAAGGGACGAGACAGAGTGGCCTGCTAAACTTTAAGCTGGCGAGTATCGTAGAGGATCGGGGATGGCTGGTACTGGCCCGGGAGCGGGTGGAGTCGATCCTTGGGGCGGACCCCGAGCTGGCGGAGGAGGGAAACAGGGTGCTGAAGGATTATCTGCAGTCCCAGAGGGGTAAGACCGGCTGGAGCAAAATTTCGTAACTTACAGATCGACTTCATAGACGGCCGAAGGCCGTCAGACCCGTAAGGGTCAGACATTAGCGAAAAATAAATCTGAAACTCAATAACTTGGGAAGATTAGGCCTATTGTTTACTTTGCTCACGCTATCCACCCTTCAACTCTCAGCACAATCCGGGGGCTCTTCCTATCTTGAGTTTGTTGAGAATAAAGGACAATGGGATTCTTCCGTTCAGTTCAAGGCGCAGATGTCGATGGGTAGTCTTTTCATGCAACGGAAAGGGGTGACGATCCTGCTGGAAGATACTGCTGACTTAAAACGGGTAGGGGAGCTTTTGCATGGGGATTTCTGGATGACCAAAATATCGGCGCCGCGGGATAATTCCGGCAGGGGCGGATGGCAGAAAGGTGCGACGGGATCTGCGGCGACAGCGGCAGGGGGTGCGTCTGCGACAAGCGCCACTCCGGTACAGGGACTGCAGCCGGGAATGGGAGGAGGGGGAAAGTCCAACGACGGGGGCCTGCGGGCAAGTTTGCCGGCCGGTTGGGGATCCAGGACCGCTTCGGACCCGTTTTTAATGCATCTTCACAGCTATCGCGTCAGCTTTGTCAACGGGAGGGATGATGTCTCCATTGTTCCGGAAAAGGCTTTAACCCACTATACCAACTATATGGTAGGGGATAAGACGCGATGGACAACGCACTGCAAGGTCTATCAGGGTGTCGTGTATAAAAATATATACAATGGGGTCGACATCCATTATTATACGGGTGAAGGCACGCTGAAATATGATATTGTGGTTCACCCGGGCGCCGATCCCCGTCAGATCATCCTGCAATATGATGGGCAGGCCAGTCTGAGTCTCCGCAAAAACAAGTTGTATATCGAGACTTCGGTAGGGACCGTGCAGGAGCTCGAGCCGAATGCTTACCAGGTGAATGCTTCCGGGCGGACCGAGGTGGCCTGCAGCTATACTTTGCTGAGTGGAAACAGGGTTGGGTTTACGGTGCAAAACTATTCCCCGGATGCCACGCTGGTGATCGATCCTACTGAAATCTTCTGTTCGTTCACGGGCAGCAAATCCGACAATTGGGGCTATACGGCCACTTTCGACAATTCCGGCAATGTGTATATGGCGGGGATCGTACTGGATGAGACCAATGGATCGGGGAATTCGGGTGCGGGTAGTGGATTCCTGGTGAGCCCCGGAGCTTTCCAGACGACGTATAAGCAATTCGAAAATGGGCTGGCGGAAGACGGCGATTATGAATACGATATCGGGATCATAAAGCTAAGTTCGAATGGATCCACACGGGTGTATGCGACCTATCTGGGCGGCTCGGGAGATGAGCAGCCACACAGCATGGTAGTCGATAATAGCGGCGACCTGATCGTTACGGGAAGGACCAGTTCGCCTGATTTTCCGGTGACTACCGGCCTGGTGGGGTCCGGAGGAGGCTATGATCTTTTCGTCACTAAATTCAATCCGGAAGGAACGGGGCTGATCGGCAGCATCCGGATTGGCGGAAGCGGGCCTGATGGGGTCAATTACCGGCCTAAATATGACGTGGAAGGATCGGCTGATCTCCGGTTGAATTATGGCGATGATGGCCGGAGTGAGGTGATACTGGATGGTTCGGGTAATATTTATATCGCGGCTTGTACGCAGTCTCCTGACTTTCCGACCACATCTGGTGTGTTTCAGCCTGGTCCGGGCAGCCCGGCCGCGAGCTATAATAAAGACATACCATGGAATACCCAGGATGGAGTGGTGCTGAAGCTGCCTCCAAACCTCAGCGGCGTAACATTCGCCTCTTACCTGGGAGGCAGTAGCCTCGATGCGGCTTTCGTGCTGGCCCTCAGTCCGCTGGACAACAGCATTTGGGTAGCGGGCGGAACCATGAGCAGTCCATTTCCGGGGACGAATGCCGCCAACGTATATCAGCCGGGGCTCGCCGGGGGGATCGACGGTTTTATCTCACAGATCAGTAATGACGGCACTAAGCTGGAGAAAAGCACGTACTTCGGGACTACCTCGACGGATATGATCTATGGGATCCAGTTTGACAAGGAAGGAAATCCGTATGTCACCGGTACGACCAGTGGCACTATCCCTACTGTCAATTCTCCTTTCAACCAAAATGGTCAGGCGTCGGGCAATCAGTTCATCACCAAGCTGAAGCCGGATATGTCGGGAATTACGTTTTCCGCCAATTTCGGCCCTGGTGGCGGGGCTCCTAATATGTCACCGACGGCCTTCCTGGTAGACCGATGTGAGAATGTATATGTGTCCGGATGGGGAGGAGGTCCCAACAACTATGAAAACTATACGTCTGCCGGAACCTTTGGGCTGACGGCCACGAGCGGCGCCCTCAAGTCCATCACGGACGGCAGCGATTTTTATTTCTTCGTCCTGCAGAAAAATGCGGCCAGCCAGTTGTACGGCAGCTTTTTCGGCGAGCCCAATCCCAGCCGTGCAAGTTATGGCGACCATGTAGATGGGGGCACCAGCCAGTTTGATGCGCAGGGGGTGATTTATGAGGCGATCTGTGCGAATTGTTTCGGCAATTCCGTTTTCCCTACCACCATAGGTGCTTACCAGACAAAAAACGGTACCGGTAGCACTGGTTGTAATGAGGCAGTGGTAAAGATCGCGTTCGATTTTGCGGGGGTGTCGGCAGGGTTGAAGACCGTGACGAATGGTCGCGGGGATAGTGTGGGTTGTATTCCCCTGACTGCGTCATTTCAGGATACCATCCGTAATGCGGTAAGTTATATCTGGAATTTTGGCGACGGCACACCGCCGCTGGCTACTACGAGTTACGCGGAAACGCATACTTATACAGCGTTGGGTACCTATCAGGTCATGCTGATCGCCATCGACCCCAACAGTTGTAATGGGGCCGATACGGTGTACCACGATATCGTCGTTAAGAACAACCCGGCGGCTGTGGATTTCGATTTCGCCAAGCTACCACCCTGTACATCATTGAATTTCGTCTTCACTAATTTATCCACGGCGCCGGCTGCCGTTCCTTTTACAGATAGTTCCTTCGAGTGGAGTTTTGGCGATGGGACTGCTAGTATTTCGGCTGGTATGACGCAGGTCACGCATTCTTTCCAATCGGCGGGGAGTTATAGTATCACCTTGTCGCTGGTCGACACCAATTATTGCAATTACCCGCTGGACACGACCAGGATAGTGAGTGTGGCGCAGAATGTGATTGCCCAGTTCCAGATTCCGGCGACGGGTTGCGCCCCCGACTCTGCGATTTTCAATAACACTTCCATCGGTGGTGAGACTTATTACTGGAATTTCGGCGATGGCAGCCCGATAGATTCGATAGATATGAACCCCATACATTTCTATCCCAATCCGGGTTCCTATACTATCACGCTGATTGCGGTGGATTCCAACACCTGTAATATTGTGGATACGACCAGCTTTACTATTACTTTACAATCCAAACCCACCGCGGACTTTACGTATCAGCCTACGCCAGCGCAGTCGAATACGCCAACAGTCTTTACGCCGATCACGTCGCCGGTGGTGAAATATCTTTGGGAATTCGGGGATGGGACTTTCGAGACGAAGACCGAGCCCGATACCGTCGTTCATCTGTATATCCAGTCCGATACTTTTAATGTCTGCCTGATCGTCACCAATGCGGAAGGGTGTACAGATACCGTCTGTCATGCGGTGCAGGCGATCATTCATCCGTTGCTGGATGTGCCCAATGCTTTCACTCCGGGACGTTTTGGGCAGAATGCGGTGATCAAGGTCGAGGGTTTCGGTATTACGGCCATGACCTGGCGGATCTATAACCGGTGGGGCCAATTGGTATTCCAGAGTAATAACCCTTATGACGGCTGGGACGGCACCTATCGCGGGGTTGTGCAGCCGATGGATGTGTATGCATATACACTGGAGGCAGAATTTTCCGATGGTACACGCGCTACGAAGAAAGGGGACATTACGTTGATCAGATAATGAAAAACATGCTATTTGAGCAGAGGGTACTATATCGCTGCCTGGCTGATGCTTGTTTGCCTGAAAGGGGTTGCCCAGGTGGGAACTTCCAACATTGAATTCGTCGAGAACAAGGGGCAATGGGACAGCCGGGTAAAATTCCGTGGCGAGATCAGCAACGGGCACCTTTTCCTGGAGAAAGGGGGGTACACTGCATTGCTATTTAACCCGGACGATGTGAAGAGATTGTCGGACGAACGTCACGGCGGTAAAGAGGCAGGTAGAAAGACCGGTAGCAGCGGCGATTCTCTCCGGTCGCATGCTTACCGGATGAATTTCGTCGGCGCCAACGATCAAATTACGATCGTTCCTGACAAGGCGTTGCCGGGCTACAATAATTATTTTATCGGCAATGATCGTTCCAAGTGGGCGGCCAACTGCAAAGTTTACCAGGGAGTGACCTATCATGATCTTTACCCGGGTATTGATATCCGTTATTATACCAATGCAGGTCAACTGAAATATGATCTGATCGTCCATCCCGGGGCGGATGTCAGCCGGATCCGGATGAAGTATGACGGGGTCAACAGGCTGAGTACGAAAAAGGATCAGCTGATTGTGGCGACTTCTGTGGGCGACGTGACGCAACTGTCTCCTTACTCTTATACTTTCGATCAGCGGAAGGGCAGGGCGGAGGTCCATTGCCGCTATGTGGTCCACGATGGTAATACCGTGTCTTTCGATGTGGATAGTCATGATGCCGATGCGACGCTGATCATCGATCCTACCATTGTGTTCTGTTCGTTTACGGGCAGTAAGGTCAGTAACTGGGGCTTTACGGCGACGCCGGGGCCGGACGGCAGTTTTTTTGCCGGGGGCATCGTATGGGGCAATGCGTATCCTTTCACTACCGGGGCGCTGCAGCCGGCATTCGGGGGTGGCTCCTTCGATGTAGGCATTCTGAAATTGAGCCCTAACGGCGCTGACAAGGTCTACGCGACCTTTCTCGGGGGCGATGATAACGAGACACCGCACAGCATGATCACGGATGCGCAGGGTGATCTGATCGTCCTGGGCCGGACGTATTCGGCAAATTTTCCTTTTATGACCGAAGCGGGCAGTGGCGGTGGCGCAGATATATTCGTGGCTATGCTCAATCCAAGTGGCAGTAGTATGATAGGATGCATCCGTATCGGCGGGAGCGGTGACGATGGGGTGAATATGGCAGACCAACTGAGGAGCGGGCACGGCGACGTGGCGCAGGGCCTGATCCGTAATTATGGCGATGATTCCCGGAGTGAAGTCATTCTGGACGGGAATAACAATATTCTGGTGACGACCAGTACGCAGTCTTCGGGGTCGACGGGGTCGGCGGGGGCTTTCCCTATCGTGGGTTCTGTCTTTCAGCCGAACTTTGGCGGCGGCCTGCAGGATGCGGTGGTGTTGAAAATAGATCCAAAATGTACTAACCTGATATGGAGTAGTTTTTTGGGGGGGAGCGGGGACGATGGCGGTTTTGTGCTGCGGGTGAATCCCCTGACGACGGATATTTATGTGGCCGGGGCGACCAGCAGTACCAATTTCCCAGGAGACAAAGCGGGTGTCTTGCAACCTTCGTACAACGGGGGTATCTGTGATGGATTTGTCACGCAGATCTCCGCAGACGGAACGACACAGAAAAAGACAACCTACCTGGGTACGGCCCAGGCGGAATCCATTTACGGTATCCAGTTCGATAAGCAGGGATTTCCTTATGTCATGGGGACTACCAACGGTGTCTGGCCGGTCGTGAACGCTCCCTATTATAATGCGGGGGCCAGGCAATTTGTCAGCAAAATGCAGCCGGATTTGTCGGCCTATGTGTTTTCAACGACTTTCGGGACGACTTCCTCTGCTGCCACTGGCGATCCGAATATTTCGCCGGTTGCCTTCCTGATAGACCGTTGTGAAAATATCTATGTCAGCGGCTGGGGGGGCTGGATCCTTGGAAATGGGGATAATCCATATGCACTATTGGGGACGGCCGGCATGCCGGTCACTTCGAATGCGGTCAAGCGGGTAAGTGATAACCGGGATTTTTATTTTATCGTCCTGCAGAAAAATTCCAGCGCCCTGTTATACGGAACTTTTTTCGGCCAGAATGATAATAACGAGAGCATCAGTGAGCATGTGGATGGGGGTACCAGCCGGTATGACCAGAGTGGCACCATTTACCAGGGGATCTGTGCCAACTGCGGCGGGAACGCTTCGAGTCCTTTTCCGACAACCATCGGTGCATGGTCGACAATCAATGCGGCACTACCTACCGGTTGCAACGAGGCAGCAGTCAAGATAGCTTTTAACTTTGCAGGGGTGGCGGCGGGATTGCGTGCCAGTGTGAACGGGCGGTTGAACGACACGTCAGGCTGCGTACCGCTGAATGCGGAGCTGCAGGATACGATCCGTAACGCGGTAAGCTATATCTGGAATTTCGGCGACGGATCGCCCGACACGGCCACCACCAACTATGAAGTTTTCCATACTTATACCTTACCGGGTACCTATACCATCATGATGGTCGCCATCGATAGCAATAGCTGTAACATCGCGGATACCTCCTACCGGCATGTGATAGGCCGGACAAACAAGGCGCTGGTCGATTTCAGCGCGGTAAAAGATCTCAATGAGCCCTGTACGTCCCTGACCTATGACTTTACTAATTTGTCTACTGCTCCCGCGGGCAAACCCTTTGGGCCGGCGTCGTTCGTCTGGAATTTCGGGGATGGTTCAGCGCTCATCCCGGATGGCCTGGGTTCGCTGGTTCACAGTTACCAGAGTCCCGGCACCTATATCGTCGATCTTTTCATGGTCGACACGTCCTATTGCAATTATCCTGATACGGCAATCGAGACCTTGCGTGTCTCGCCGGTGGCGAAGGCGCAGTTCGTTACCCCGGCGACAGGCTGTGCGCCATATACAGCCACTTTCAACAATACTTCGCTGGGCGGGCTGCAGTTCTACTGGAATTTTGGGGATGGCACTCCTGTCGATTCGACGGATGTCAGTCCTGTGCATGTCTATCCCAATCCGGGAACGTATACCATCAGCCTGCTGGAAATAGATACGACCACCTGTAATCAAAGGGATTCCACCCAATTCATCATTACGGTGAGTAACGCACCAACGGCGGCCTTTTCCTATTCGCCGGAGACGCCGGTAGCCAATACCCCATTTGTCTTTACGAATGAGTCGATCGGCGGGGCATCCTACAAATGGCTGTTCGGGGACGGGGATTCGATAGTGAGAACGACGACCGATACCGTACAATACCTGTACAATCAAACCGATTCTTTCCTGGTCTGCCTGCAGACAACCAATACGGCGGGTTGTATCGATACCGTCTGTCATGCTATAGATGCCCTGATCAATCCATTGCTGGACGTACCGAATGCATTTACGCCGGGGCGTTTTGGGCAAAATGCGATTATTAAGGTGATGGGCTTTGGTATTACACATATGGATTTCAGAATATATAATCGCTGGGGTAAGATCGTTTTCGAGTCGGTGGACCCGGCGATCGGCTGGGATGGGACCTATCGGGGGGAGATCCAGCCGATGGATGTATATGCCTACACCCTGTCGGCAGATTTTTCGAATGGAACGCACATAATCAAGAAAGGAGATATAACTTTGATTAGGTAAGGAGACGGGCCGCGCGTTGGTTAACAGGTGGTGAACAGACAACCATAATCCTTAAATTTTCGTTAATGAAACAAATGGGGGGACTGAAAAAAATACTGATTCTGGGCTGCTGCGTGATTGGAGGTATAGGTGTCTCTGCCCAGGATCTTCATTTTTCGCAGTGGTTCAATTCGCCCTTGATGACCAATCCCGCCAATACGGGGTTTATACCGGATGCCGACTACCGGCTGGGCGCCAATTACCGCAATCAGTGGTCTTCGGTCATGTCCGAGCCTTACACGACGATGAGTGTCTGGGGGGATGCACAGGTATTCAGGAACAAGATAGAGAACGGGTGGATGGGGTTAGGCGGGGTCATTCTTAAAGATCAGGCAGGGGCAGGTACGCTGACATCGACGGAAATATATGGCTCGGCGGCCTATCATCAGATGCTGGGGTATGCGAGCCTGCTGACGCTGGGTTTTAATGCCGGCTATATCAATAAGCGGATCAATACCACCAGTCTCAAGTTTCCGGATCAGTTCGACGGGCAGTTCTTTGATAACACTTTACCGACCAGCGTACAGATCGACCAGCCGAACTGTAATTTTTTCGACATGCAGCTAGGGATGAATTACGCTTATTTTCCGACTAATAATCTTTATCTGAATGGCGGCTTTTCCGTTCAGCATATCAACCGGCCGCGGGAATCTTTTTTTACGACCGACCCGGAGGGATTCGACAGCCGGCTGGCACGCCGGTATATTGGTTTTGTCAATGCCAGCATCAAGGTCAACGACCAGGTGATCCTCGACCCGATGGGCTATTATACGAGCATGGCAGGCGCCCAGGAGATATCCATCGGCATGTTGGCCAAATATAATATTCAGGATAACGGAGATCAGCAGGTGATCGGTGGGTTGTTCGCGCGGCCGGGAGATGCGATCATTCCCATGATCGGATTCATTTATCACAATATCAAGCTAACTTTCTCTTACGATGCGACCACTTCATCGTTGAAAAACTACAATAACGGGTATGGGGCTTTCGAGTTTGCGTTGGAGCAGGATGGATTTTACAGCCAGTATAATGGCGACCGCCGGCAGTCGCTTTGCCCTACATTCAAGCAATGATTTTTCGGGATAAACATAAAACACAATGATAAGAAAGGCAGTTATCGCAGTTATTTTATTGATGACAGGGCTTGGTAGTTTTGCCCAGTACGGACATATGCCTTCGCGGGTGAATACCTATTCCGACGATGGGGACGGCAATGGGTTTCTGAAGCAGAATCTCTTCTTAGGCGGTAGCCTTGGCCTTGGCTTTGGCACTGATCAGTTCAATATCGGCGTCAATCCGGAAATCGGCTATTCCCTTTACAAGTGGCTGGACGCGGGGTTGGTGTTGAACTTCAATTACAATTCTATCAGTGCAGATCCGACGGGATACTACAATCCTGATATCGGCGAAAAGCAATTTATTTATGGCGGCGGCGTATTTGGCCGGGCTTTCGTGTTACCCTTTCTTTTTCTGACGGCACAGCCGGAAGTCAACTGGATCAGTACTACGGAGACTTATGAAGGCACTGGCGGCGGGACTTATAAGAGCAATACCAGCGCGGGAAGCCTGCTGCTGGGGGCGGGTTATAGCCGGCGGGTCATCGGGCAGTCGAGTTTTTATATCGCGCTGATGTTTGATGTAGCCGGCAGCCCCAATTCACCTTACAATGATATTTCTGGTCATCCATTGCCTGTGATCCGGGCGGGATTCGACATCTATCTGCATGGGCATAGATAAAATGGCGCAGGAAGGCAGGGGCGACGGGCTCAGGCCAGCCGGATAACGACTTCCCCGGGGGGATTTATTCCGTCTGGGGATTATTTACTAATTTCAGGCATGGCCTCTTCGTTGCTGTTTTCTTTCGTGACCGGTTACTTTCTCCTGTTGTTGCTGGTAGCCTGGCGTACTTCCCGTCATTCCAACAACGAATCCTTTTTTATCGGTAACCGGAACTCCAATTGGATGCTGGTGGCATTCGGCATGATCGGCACTTCTCTTTCCGGGGTCACTTTTGTTTCTGTACCGGGGACGGTGGGAGATTTCACCGATGACGGTCATAAGGCATTCGGTTATTTCCAGGTCATTATCGGGAATTGGATCGGCTATCTGATCATTGCCTTCGTCTTGTTGCCGTTATATTACCGGCTAAACCTCACTTCCATCTATCGTTATCTTCACACCCGGTTTGGCACAGTGGCCTACCGGACGGGTTCGCTGTTCTTTATTCTATCCCGTACGGTGGGAGCGACGGCACGGCTCTTCCTGGTGATCAATGTGCTGCATTTGTTCATCCTGAAGGATCTGGGCATTCCTTTTGGCCTGACTACGGCGGTGATCCTTGTGATGATCCTGTTGTATACGTTTGAAGGCGGTGTGAAGACCATCGTGTATACCGATACGCTGCAAACTACCTTCATGTTGCTGGGGCTGGTCGTCTGTATCGTCTATATCCTGCATACGCTGGGGCTGTCCGTAGGAGGGGCCATGCAGGCACTGGACGCCAGGGGATTGACCCGGATCTTCCACACCGATATACAGAGTAAGAATTTTTTTGGCAAGCAGATCGTCGGTGGGATGTTCATCAGTATTGCCATGACCGGGCTGGACCAGGAGATGATGCAAAAGAATATCAGTGTCCGAAATCTCCGGGATTCTAAAAAGAACGTGGTCGTTTTCAGCTTTGTGATGATGCTGGTGAGCTTTCTGTTTTTGTTGCTCGGCGGCCTGCTATACCTGTATGCCCTGCACAAGGGTGCGGGATATCCCGGTGGCGATCATAAGTTATTGCTGGATGGGCGGAATGTGACCGGGGATGACCTGTTCCCCACGCTGGCATTGCATTACCTCCCGCCGGCCGTCAGCATCATCTTCATCATCGGCCTGATTTCGGCCCTGTTCCCCAGTGCGGATGGGGCATTGACTGCGCTGACCTCCTCGTTTTGCATCGATCTGCTGGACTTTAAAGACCGGACAGAGATGAGTGAACGGCAGAAAAAGCGGACAAGGCTGACCGTCCATGTCAGCTTTGCCATTGTCTTTCTGTTATGCATCCTGCTGTTCAAATGGGTGAACAATAAATCCGTCATCGGGGTCATACTGGAACTGGCGGGCTATACCTATGGACCGCTGCTGGGTCTTTTCTCCTTTGGGATCTTTACTAAACGGGCATTGCCCAACCGATGGACGGTGACGGCGGTTTGCCTGGTGGCGCCTGCGATCTGCTGGGTTCTGAGCCGGTGGTCGGCGTCCTGGCTGGGGGGCTTTCAGATTGGGATCGAACTACTGTTGATCAATGGGATATTGACCTTTTTGGGGTTGTGGGTGTTATCTTTGTCAAAAGATCACAGGCATGGAAATAATTGATCCTGCGGCACAGGAATATGCCCAGCGATATTCTACTCCCACGAGTCCTTTGCTGCAGGAAATAGCCGCCTATACGGAGGCGCATCATCCCGAAGCTCATATGTTGAGCGGGCCGTTGCAGGGCAAGTTTCTGGAGATGGTTAGCAGGCTTCTCGGGCCACGCCGTATTCTGGAAATCGGAACGTTTATGGGATATAGCGCATTGTGCCTGGCAGCGGGTCTGACGGCGGATGGCCGGCTGCATACCATCGAGCTGAGAGAGGCAGATGCGGACCTGGCGGCGGAGCATTTCCGCCGGGCAAATTGGCAGGACAGGATAATATTGCACCGTGGAAACGCGTTAGCCATCATTCCAACCCTGGAAGAGAGCTGGGACCTGGTCTTTATCGATGCCGACAAACCGGGTTATATAGACTATTATAAACTGGTTTTACCGCGGGTAAGGGCGGGAGGGTTGGTCATAGCGGATAATGTTTTGTTTCACGGGCAGGTGCTTGGGGCTAAAGTGGAGGGTAAGAGCGCAAAAGCGATCCAGGCGTTCAATGAACTGGTGGCTGCAGACGAGACAGTGGAAAAAGTAATGTTGACCGTCCGGGATGGTTTGATGTTCATCCGGAAAAAATAAAATCGGGGTCCTGATAATGATAAACAGGTGGCTGGTATGGATAGGATTATTAGTGATAACGATACGGGCGCCGGCCCAGACCAGTGCGAACGGCGTGACGTATGTCAATACCTACAAAGCCCTGGCGATGGCGGAAATGCAACGGTCAGGCGTTCCTGCTGCCATTACGCTGGCCCAAGGCCTCCACGAGTCGGAGGCGGGTACCAGCGACCTGGTTAAAAGCTCCAATAATCATTTCGGGATCAAGTGCAGGGAGGACTGGAAGGGGGAGGTGGTGTATCATGATGATGACAGGCGGGGGGAATGTTTCCGCAGTTACGCTTCGGCCGCAGATTCCTACCGGGATCATTCCGATTTCCTGAAGCTCAGTGCACGGTATGCCTTTCTTTTTACGCTGGACCCGACGGATTATGAGGGCTGGGCTTATGGACTGAAGAAGGCGGGTTATGCGACGAATATCCGGTATTCCCAGATCCTGATCAAACTCGTCAGGGAGTACAACCTTCAACAATATACGCTGATAGCGATGGGTAAGATGGCTGCCGCCGACGAGGTGATATTGACGATGCCGGGGGGTGCGGTGGTGTCAGGGGGAGCAGGAGGCGGTGTTGGGCCGGGTGGAGCGGGTGCCGCCTACGGCAAGCCTTCGGCGGCCGAGGCAGGTCAACCGGTGGCGTCAGGCGATAGTGGCGGGACCACGGCGGCGGCTCCGGATGTGTCCTATCCTGAAGGGGAATTCACCATCAACCGGACGAAGGTAGTGTATGCGCCTGCGGGTGTGGCGTTGTTGTCGATTGCCGGTAAATACGACATTCCGCTGGGGCGGTTGCTGGATTTTAACGATATGAAGGAGGAAGACGTGCTCGTCAGGGGGCAACTGATCTTTTTGCAGCGGAAGCGGCGAACGGGTTCGATAGCTTTTCATGTAGTGCGGGAAGGAGAGGATCTGTACAGCATAGCACAGTCAGAGGGAGTGAGGTTACAGGACCTGTTGGAAATGAATCAGTTGACGCCGGAAGCGCAACCAGCTGCCGGGGAAAAGGTTTACCTGCAGGGATCGGCGCCATCGCCGCCGCGGTTGGTGGGCAGACAATAAGAATGGTGCGGTTGGCAAGCAAACAATAAGAATAGAATAATACGGTTTATATGTCGATAATACGGGTGCACGACAAGAATTTTGAGCCATATATATCTGCAGAGCAGATCGGAGAAAAGATCCAGGGGATGGCGGACAGGTTAAATCGGGATTATGCGGGAGAAAGGCCTTTATTCCTCGCCATTCTGAACGGTGCTTTTATGTTTGCTTCGGATTTGTTCAAGGCGATCAGCATCGAGTCAGAAATCAGCTTCATCAAGCTGGCATCCTATAAGGGCACCAAGTCTTCCGGGCAGGTCATCACCGCTATTGGGCTGGATACCGACCTGATCGGGCGGCATGTGGTGATCGTGGAGGATATTGTGGACACTGGGAAGACGCTCAGCGAATTCCTGCCGCAGTTGGAACATCAGCAGCCGGCTTCGCTGAAGATTGCCGCCTTGCTGCACAAGCCGGAGGCTACGGTGTACCCTATCCAGGTGGATTACCTTGGGTTTTCTGTCCCCAATAAATTTCTTTTGGGCTATGGGCTTGATTATGACGGCTTAGGGAGGAATATTCCCTCCATTTACAAACTGATGGAATGAGAGGATGGTGACAATGTGACGTAAAATGCGGGAATTAAGTCGGGTAGGGGCTTGACAAATAGGAAAGAACGCATTAATTTTAATCAAAATATCCCATTGAAAAGTGCACTACTGCTACTGTTGTGTTCTGTGCTCTTTTTCACTTCCCGGGGGCAATTCTATTTGCGCGGAGAAATAAAAGACGAGAGCAACGGTCTTCTACCGGATGTGAGTATCCGCCTGCATTCCAGCGGTTACTTGTATCATTCAGGCAGCTCAGGAGCTTTCGGGATACCTGTTCCACAATCTTCGGACACGCTAACGCTGACGGCTGAGGGGTATCAGACGCTGACCTTGCCGGTAGACGCCGCTCAATACCAAACCATCCGGCTGCACCAGTCTTTTCATCCGCCCGCGCTGCCTCCCAGGGGTTTGATGTCCATGACCAAGGATTGGCGGGCATCCGATCGCAAAGGGTGGACCGTAGGCGCCGAGACTTACAGCTCCCTTGTAGAGAATGATTTTATTCCTGCCGCGCGTTTTCCGGAGACAGGTTTTGCGGTTACCATTGATAAAGCCTCTTACAGTAATATCCGGCGTTTTCTCAACATGGGCAGTACCATTCCGCCGGATGCGGTGAGGATCGAGGAGTTGTTGAATTATTTTAATTTCGGTTATATGGATCCGCCGGGGGACAGTTGTTTCACCTTACGTTCGGAACTGTCTGAATGTCCCTGGAATCCGGGCGACCGGCTGTTATTCCTGAAGGTCTGTGCCCGGAAGCTGGATCCGGCGAGGATTCCTGCCGCCAATCTGGTGTTCCTGATCGATGTATCGGGCTCCATGGATCTGCCGAACAAGCTGCCGTTGTTAAAATCCGCTTTTAGTCTATTGGTCAACAATTTACGTGCTATCGATACTGTAACGATCGTCACCTATGGTAATTCCGTAGGGGTCTGGATGCCGCCGACGTCGGGTCAGGACAAGAAGAAGATCCTGCAGGCGATCGATGACCTGGCACCTGGTGGGGCTACTCCCGGCGAGGCAGGGATCCGGGCGGCTTTCCGGGTGGCAAAAAGCCAGATGATCAAAGGGGGTAATAACCGGGTGATCCTGGCCACGGATGGGGATTTTAATGAGGGTGAAACTTCCGAAGAGGAGTTAGAGAAGCTGGTAGTGGAGTACAAGGATTGGGGTATCTACCTTACCTGCCTGGGGGTTGGGATGGGTAATTATAAAGATTCCAAGCTGGAGGCACTGGCCAAAAAAGGGAATGGGAATTTTGCCTACCTGGATGACGAACAGGAGGCTGAAAAGGTATTGGTGCAGGAATTCACGCAGACCGTCTATGCAGTAGCGGATGACGCCTATCTGAACATTGTCTTTAATCCGGCACTCGTGAAGGATTATCGGTTGATCGGGTTCGATAACAAGGTCAAGGTGCTGTCCGATTCGCTGAGTGAGATACAGGGTGGAGAAGTAGGATCGGGACATTCTTTGCTGGCGTTATTCGAGTTGACTCCTGCCGAGGGCGAAAGTATGCAGACTGTATCTGCCGGTGGTTCGGGAGGAGGGCCCAATGTAGAGCGGCCCGGTGCTGAGAAGTTGGCGCAGGTTGTACTGAATTACAAATTACCTCATGATACGATGGAAAGGGTGACGGATTATACTTGTACCGATCGCCTGATCGCATTCCGGGATTTGCAGCCTTGCTACCGGTTTGCGTCTTCGATAGCTTTATTTGGCGGGCTGTTGAAGAAGTCACGGGATATGCGGCAGGCGGACTGGAAGGATGCGATCGAGATGGCGGAGCAGTCGAAGGATCCGGCCGATGGCATGGAGCAGGAGTTTATCGGCCTGATCGAGAAGGCGCGCAAAATCTACGGGAAGAGCAAGCGGCCTAAAGTACAAGAGGATCGTTGAGGGGGCGACGAGTGGGTCTCTGAGGTGCGAGTACGTATAGGGGTTTTACCGGCCGCCATGCGGCCTACCGGGGCTAAGGATGGCGCACTTTTGGTGCGCGAAAGGCCGGGACGGCCTTTCGAAGCGGCCTACCGGGGCTAATGATGACGCGCCTTTGGCGCCTAAAAGGCCGTCCCGGCCTTTTTTAGGTAAACATCTCCCTTACCTTGTCGAAGAAACCGCGTTCATTCTTATCCGGCTTGGGCTGAAAATTGGGTGAATCGCTAAGTTTTTCCAAGATGTCCTTTTCTTCAGGGGTCACGTGTTGAGGTGTCCAGACGTTGACGTGGATCAGCTGATCGCCTCTTTCATAAGAGTTGACACCCGGGAAACCTTTTCCTTTCAGGCGGAAGATCTTACCACTCTGGGTGCCCGGCGGTATTTTGATCTTTGCTTTGCCGTCAATGGTTGGCACTTCTGCCTGCAGGCCGAAGACAGCATCGGAAAAAGAGATATGGAGTTCGAAGGCTACGTTGAGTCCGTCGCGGTGCAGTTCGGGATGCTGTTCTTCTTCTATCAGAATAATGAGATCGCCTGGGGCGCCGCCTCTTTCTCCTGCGTTACCCCTGCCGCCAACGCTGAGTTGCATCCCTTCCTGTACACCAGCAGGGATATCGATGGTGACAGTTTCTTCGCCGTATACCCTGCCTTCGCCCTTACAGACGGCACATTTGGCGGTGACGATAGAGCCCTCACCGTTACAGGTCGGACAGGTAGTCACGGTCTGCATCTGGCCCAGGAAAGTGTTGCTCACTCTGCGGACCTGGCCACTGCCGCCGCAGGTTGAGCAGGCCTGAACGCTGTTGCGGTCTTTGGCGCCGCTGCCGCTGCAAGTCGTGCAAGCGACGTATTTTTTGACTTTGATATTCTTGGTAACGCCCTTGGATATTTCTTCGTAATTGAGCTTGATCTTTACCCGCAGGTTGCTTCCTCTCACGCCTCTTGAGCGGGAGGTTCCACCGCCCCGCCGGCCGCCTCCGAAGAAGCTGCCAAAAAGATCGTCACCGAAGATATCTCCAAACTGACTGAAGATATCATCCATGTTCATGTTACCGCCGTTGGATCCTCCCCGGCCATTGCCTGCGAGGCCTGCGTGACCGTAGCGGTCATATTGGGCTCTTTTATCCGCATCACTGAGGATTTCATATGCCTCTGCGGCCTCCTTGAACTTTTCTTCCGCGGCTTTATCGCCGGGATTACGGTCAGGATGGAACTGCATAGCTACCTTGCGATAGGCTTTTTTGATCTCTTCTGCCGGGGCTCCTTTTGAAACGCCCAATACTTCGTAATAATCTCTTTTTGACATAATATTGAACGGATGCCAGACCCGGTCGAAACCGGACCCGATGGATTTCCGATGGCTTTTATTTGCCCACCACTACTTTAGCGTGGCGGATCAGCTTATCATTCAGGTAATAACCTTTTTGGATTTCATCGATGACTTTCCCTTTGAGGGATGGATCCTGGACAGGGATTTCGGTGATAGCCTCATGCTTTTCGACGTCAAAATCCGTATGAATGCTTTGCATGGCCTTTACTCCTTTTGCCTGCATGGTGGAGCGCAGTTTGGAAAAGACCAATTGAACACCTTCCCGGACCTGGTCGATATTGGTGGCTGTCTGCAGCTGCTTTTCAGCCCGGTCGCAATCATCCAGGACATCCAGCAGGGAAAAGATGACTTCTTTACCGGCTGTTTGCCGTAATTCCATGTTTTCCCTGGCGCTTCTTTTTCTGAAATTATCGAATTCAGCGAAGAGGCGCAGGTACTTGTCCTTTTGCTGCTGTACTTCTTCGCGGAGGCGGTCCAACTCTTCTTCATTGGCGCCCATTTCGTTCAGATGGGTGAATCCGGATATGTTTTCATCCGTATTCAACTCTTCTCTTGTGTCTTCAGCGCCATCGGAACCCTGGCTGCTCATATTTGGGTTATAATTGTTGGTCTCTGTCATATACATAAAATTGGCACAAAGGTACACTTGTCAATATTCCTGCCAAGCAGAAAGTTGAGACAAATTGTCCTGAAAAAACCTGTTTGCTGACAAGGTCTGCAACCGGTTGCGGTAAATTTAGCTGAATGAATTGTAGTTTAGAGCTAATTTTGCACGATAATTTTTAGCGTCAGCGTTTTCCGCCACCTGCAACAGAGGGTCACACAAAAGACTGAGAAAAAGTGTCCGTTCAATAACTAAATGGCTATTAATCCGTTGCATACAGATCAGTTATATGACTGGTGGCTACAGGCCCTGGAAGGTGATACCCATGCTTTTCGCCGGATTCATGGCGAGCTGTTCGAGGGGTTATACGACTATGCTCTCAAGTTATTGCAAGACAGTGAACTGGCCGACGATGCAGTACAGGAACTTTTTGTGAAGATCTGGGTCAAACGGGAAGTGATCGGTACGCTGCGAAAAGTCAAGCCCTATTTTTTTACGGCACTTCGCCGTCAGATCCTCAACCAATTGCGCAACCTTCAACTGCGGGAGTTGCGGATCGGAGCATTACCCAAGCCTGATATCGATTTTTCGCCGGAAGAGATCGTGGTCCGGAATGAAGAATATCTTTCCCTCCAAACGAAAATTACTGCCTTACTGAATGAATTGCCTAAGCGGCAAAAGGAAGTGATCTACCTGCATTATTTTGAAGAGATGGACTATGCACAGATAGCGGAAGTGATGGGCATTCATTATCAATCTGTGTTAAATCTTACGCAAAAGGCTTTGCAGAAATTGCGGCAAGCCAATCTTTTAACCGTATTACTTTCTCTCTCAGCCATTTACCTGGCCTGCAAAACATAAGAATGTGCCGCTTCCGCGGCTCCGGGTAAACTTTTTTTAAAAAAAGAGAGTATGTAAGTCTGACTGATGTGTCTTAGTTAGTAAAAGAGCTACATGGACGATTTTTCCAGGGATAATCAGGAGGAGAAGGATGGGTTGCCTTTCGGCTTTCGCCGTTTGCCTGTGGATGGGCGACTGCAGGAAGAGAATTGGAAGGCGGTTGAAGAAGCGATTCGTCAGCGGGAAATATCTCCGGTACCGGTTATCGGTAGTGAAGTGACCGACACCCGGTCCTTTCGCTGGGGGCGGGCCCTGGCTGCGGCAGCCTGCGTCTCCATCGTTGCCGTCGGCATCTGGTGGATAGGGACACGCACCGGGCATCCGGAATTTTCCGAGATCAGAACCGGTTATGGGGAGACCAAAAATATCCTTTTACCTGATAGTTCGGTAGTGATCCTGAATGCCAATTCTTCCATGCGGATACCCCAGCAGTGGACCGAGTCCGGAGGTCGCCAGGTGTGGCTGGAAGGGGAGGCCTATTTTCAGGTGCAAAAGCAGCCGTCTACTGTCCGCAAATTCGTCGTTCACACGAAGCAGGTAGATGTGGAGGTTCTGGGCACCAAATTCAATGTCAACGCCCGCCGGCAGAGTGCAGTAGTTTCGCTGGAAGAGGGTAAAGTACGGTTGTCTATGAACGGTGTTATCACCTCTGTACTCGAGAAGAAGGCAGCATTGGTCATGCGGCCTGGTCAGGTAGCTGAAGTCGATGAGGATCTGCAAACGAAGGTGAATGAAGACAAGGCCATAGCCGCCCGTTCGGGCTGGACAAGGCATGAGTTCCATTTTGATAATACTTCCCTGGGCGAGATTGCCCGCATGATACAGGATACATACGGATATGACATGGTAGTGGAGGACTCCAGTATGCTTGCATTTCCGATATCGGGTGATTTGCGGATGCCGGGATTGCAGGATCTGTTGAAGGTACTGCAGGCGTCAACGAATTATACTATGCAGATCAGAGACAAGACCATTTATGTAACGAAACATTGATCAATAGACCGTCGTAAACATATCTTATTAACCCGTTAACTACACGATAAGCTTAAAAAACGCTATATGAGAAAAAAAACCTTCGCAGGTAGGCTACTGCTATTCGCTTTATTTTTCCTCGGCTGCAGTAACTTCATGAATGCTCACTCACAAAATGCTCTTTATGCCTCCTATGCGCAGGGCAATATTAATCAGGTCCAGTCCATACCGGGACAAGGTCAGAAAGACCAGGCGCGTGCTTTTTCCATTCTGCTGGCGGAGGCCAGGAGAACTTTTGATGTAGATTTTATTTATGAGTCCAGGATACTGCCGGGCGTGAGGCTGGTCATGGACGTTGAAAAGTACAAGACTGTCGAGGAATTCCTGGACGAGTTGCTGAAACCCTATAACCTTAAGTATAAAAAGGTATTAGCGAGGGCGTACGTTATTTATTCCAGCAGTGCCGAGTTGAAGCGGCTGATCTCGGCGATGGACCTTTCCGGTGGGATGGGGCAGGAAGACCTTGTGCATTCAGGGCAGGGTGCGATGTCCCTTCCGGTAACAGGTAAGATCGTCGATAGCAAGGGCGTTCCGCTGGAGGGTGTCAGTATAACGGTGAAGGGCAGCAACAAAGGCACGCTGACCGATGCGAATGGAAATTTCAAAATACAGGTAGATAATGAAAATGCCGTGCTGGTGTTTTCATTGGTCGGCTATGAACAGAAGGAGGTGACAGTGAAGGGGCGGTCGGCTATTCAATTGACGATGGTGATAGGGCAGACGACATCACTGAATGATGTAGTCGTCGTAGGTTACGGCACACAGAAGAAGAGCGTCGTCACCGGGGCCATTTCGAGTGTGAAGTCCAGCGATCTGCAAGACCAGCCGGTGCAGCGGATCGAGGATGCTTTGCAGGGCCGGACGACGGGTGTGACTATCGCCGCCAGTTCGGGTCAGCCCGGTGAGGCTCCGACCGTGCGGATCAGGGGTATTACCTCCATTAATAACAGCGACCCTTTGTATGTCGTGGATGGCGTGCCGCTGGATGACGGAGGCTTTGACTATCTGAATCCCAACGACATCGAATCCATCGAAGTGTTGAAAGATGCTTCATCGGCGGCCATTTACGGAGCACGTGCGGCCAGCGGGGTTATCCTGGTGACGACGAAACATGGCAAGGCCGGAGAGATGCGGGTTGGCTACAATGGCTATGTCGGTACTCAGGCGCCGGCCAGAACGCTGGATCTGTTGAATTCCACTCAATATGCCACTTTACGTAACGAGTCATGGGTGGCGGACGTAAAGGACAATCCTACCGGCCAGATCCTTTTTTCCGATCCGGCGTCATTGGGTAAGGGAACAGACTGGCAGGCCCAGATCTTCGACAGGCATGCCCTGGAAAACAATCATCAACTGAGTCTCAGTGGTGGCACTGATAAGTCTACCTTCTGGGCTTCCATAGGATATTACGATCAGAACGGCATTGTGGCCTCGCCCATCTCCTGGTACAAAAGGCTGACTGCGCGTGTCAACGGCGATCACAAACTCAAGTCCTGGCTTCACTTTGGCGAGAATATCGGCTATTCCTACATCAAGAATGAAGGGCTGGGCAATGTCAACAGTGTATTCGGCGGCCCGCTAAGTTCGGCCATCAACCTCGATCCGCTGACCCCGGTATTGATGACAGATCCCACTATTCTCAACAATGTCACCAGTATTTATAATACCGAGCCCGTGGAGCGAAATGCAGCAGGGTTGCCTTATGCCATATCCAACTATGTCGGGCAGGAAGAAACCAATCCGCTGGCGTATATAGCATCCCAGAAGGCGAACAGCTATAGCTGGTCGAATAACCTGGTCAGCAATGCCTATGTTTCGGTGCAGCCGATCCCGGGGCTGGAGGTCAGATCTTCCATAGGAACGAAATTGTCCTGGTATGGCAATACCAGCTTTACGCCGATCTATTATCTCAATGGCTCGACTTCCAACCCGATCACCTCTTACTACCAGGAATCTGACCAGGTCTGGATTTATGACTGGAGCAATACGGCCTCCTATACCCGTAGTATAGGGATGCATCATTTTATGGCGCTGGTCGGAACCGAGGCCTGGAAGAACAGTGGTTATGGCATCAATGGCACTTTCCAGTATGAACCGGTGTCCAGTCTGAGCCAGGCTTCGCTGGGTTATGTCGGAGGGCTTCCGAATGCCGATAAAGTGGCCAATGGGTCCAATAATGTCGACCACATGGTGGCCTCGGACTTTGCGCGGGTCACTTATGACTATGACCAACGGTATTTGTTAACTGCGCAGATCCGGCGGGATGGCAGTTCCCGGTTCGGGCCCGACAATAAATATGGTTATTTCCCCGGTGCTTCAGTAGGCTGGGTAGTGACGCGGGAAAACTTCTGGCCGACGAACAAAGTCGTCAATTTCCTCAAGCTGCGCGTCAGCTATGGGGTGACGGGGAATGATAATCTCCTGGATTTCGCATATGAGTCAACGATCAGCGGCGGTCGCAATTATACTTTTGGTAACACCTATGAGCAGGGTTACAGCCCTAATGCACCACCCAACCCCAAACTGAAATGGGAACAGACGACGCAGATCAATGGTGGCTTCGACGCCGTGCTGTTCGATGATTTCAGCGTAGCGTTCGATCTCTATGACAAAAAGACTACCGGGATGCTTTTGCAGGAACAGCTGCCGTTGTATGTCGGGGTATCCGGTGAACCCTATGGCAATATTGCCGACATGTGGAACAAGGGTGTCGAATTGGGCGTCAACTATAAAAAGACGATCGGTCAGGTTAAGCTGAGTGTAAGTGGTAACGTCTCGTATCTGAAGAACCAGGTAACGTATTTAGGCGTACAGCCTTACCTGGTAGGTCCGACTACGCTGGTAGGCAGTGCATATGAATTGGACCGGACGACTCCGGGCCATGCGTTCAACTCCTTCTATGGGTTCAAGACCCTCGGCATCTTCCAGAATCAGCAGCAGATCAACAGCTACACCAATAAGAGCGGTCAGCTGATCCAGCCCAATGCGAAACCGGGCGACTTTAAATTTGCGGATCTTGACGGCAGCGGAGCCATCGATGCCAATGACCGGACCTTTATTGGCGATCCCACTCCGCATTGGTCCTATGGAGCGACCATCAATGTCGATTACAAGGGATTCGACATCGTACTGTTTGGGCTGGGTGCAGGCGGCAACAAGATCTGGCAGGGTTTACGGCGACTGGATATTGCCCAGGCCAATTACCAGACCAAGGCGCTGGGCCGCTGGACGGGTCCCGGAACATCGAATGATTATCCCCGGCTGGTGGATGGGGATCCCAATGGCAACTTTACCAATCCGTCGGCCTTTTACCTCGAGAGCGGCGCTTATTTCCGGATCAAGAACCTGCAGCTCGGCTACACGCTGCCTCAGCACCTGATGAATCATTTCGGCTTGCAGAAAGTCAGGATCTATGTCAGCGGGTATAACCTGTTCACCTTCACCAAATACGATGGCTATGATCCTGAGATCGGCGGTGGTACCACCAACTATGGTATCGACGAGGGCATTTATCCTCAGGCGCGCACTTATGTAGCTGGCTTAAGCATCGGATTCTAACGATTAAAACTTTCAATTGTATGAAAAAAAGAATTATCATATGTCTCTCTCTTTTTGCAGGCTTACTAGCCAGTATGGTCGCCTGTAAGAAAAGCTTCCTCAATCCCAATCCACAGGGTACTGTGCTGCAATCAGATTATTACCAGAATCCTGCCGAGGCGTTGAACGGGATCGTCGCCGCCTACAACCCATTGTCATGGACGACGGTTAGTTCCTATTGCCCCAAGATGGTCATTTTCAACGCCGGTTCAGACGATTGTTATTCCGGTGGCGGCGGAACTTCAGATAATCCGGGTATCCAGGCCATCAATACCTTCACGCTGGCGGCGGCTACGCCCAATGTCCCGCCGGATCTCTGGAGCCGCAACTATACAGGAATTTTCCGGGTGAACACGATGCTCGAGGCATTGCCGACCGTTCCGGGTCTGGCTTCCTCTTTGCTGGCCCAGTACACCGCGGAGATGCATTTTCTGCGGGCTTACTACTATTTCGACCTGGTAAGGGAATTTGGTAATATTCCCCTGATCCTGACAGTGCTGCAGCAGAATCAATTTTATACAGAGTTGCAGGTCAAACCGGCGGACGTCTATGCGCAGATCGAGGCCGATCTGGGTGCGGCTATCCCCAATCTGCCTGCCACGATAAATGTTGCGACAGACGGCGGCCGGGCCACCAAAGGCGCTGCGCAGGCACTGCTGGGCAAGGCGATCATTTATGAGAACAATACGGCGAGGATGACAGAGGCTGCGGCCCACCTCGATTCCGTGAATACTTCGCCCAACTACAGTCTGCTGCCTAATTTTGGCGACATTTTCACTCCGACGAACAAATTCAATTCCGAATCCGTTTTCGAGATTGTTCATACGTCTGCTGCGGGATTGACCTGGAGCAACTTCAACGATGACGTAGGCAATGTAGGCGTACAGATGGTCGGGGCACGCAGTTATACCGGACCGGTATACGAATCGAATACAGCGGGATATGGGTTCAATCCCGTCACTAAGGACCTGGTGGCGGCGATGCAAAACGATCCCCGTTATCCTTATACGATCATCAATATGGACAGCCTTGTTGCGGCGGGGTACTGCTCCTACGTTCCTGGTTATCTGAGCACCGGTTATTTCGTGGCCAAGTTTGCGCCGCTCGCTGCTTACCAGAGCACCGTCGGTGTCATTCCCCTGAACTGGACGAATGACGAGATAGAGATCCGGCTGGCGGACACCTATCTGCTGGAAGCGGAAGCACTGGTGAAGGGCGGCGGAACTTCTCCTTCCGGCAAGACTGCCCAGAATTACCTGGATGCAGTCCGGGCGCGGGTGGGATTGCCCTCTGTTCCGGCGACGCTTACGAACATCTATAACGAGCGACGGCTGGAACTGGCGACTGAAGGTTCGCGCTTCTTCGACCTGGTGCGGACAGGGCAGGCGGCCACGGTGCTGGCTTCGAAGGGATTCACGGCCAATAAGAACGAAGTGTTGCCTATTCCGTTGCAGGAGTTAAACAATACCAAGCTGGTACAAAACCCAGGATATAATTAACCAACAACAAAACGATTGCGATAATACTTATCAAACACAAAACTAATAGCCATATGCGAGCAGCATTTTCAACGATATTCAACAGGGTAGTTATGGGGACTGCGCTGGCCCTGGTGGTGGCGGCTACGGCCTCCCTCAGCGGTTGTACGCCGGATAAGAAATCGGATACCCTCGGGCTTGTGCCTACCGCCAGTTTCACCGTAGCGCCGCTGGCCGGCAAGGCCAATACGTGGGTAGCCACGGCCAATACGAGTGGTGTCTTTCAATTCGAATGGGATGCCGGTCTGGGGACCGGGCCTTTGCTGGGTGCCGCGACGGACACCCTCTTTTACGATTCGCTTGGGGTCTATCGGGTAACGCTGACGGCATTCGGGCATGGCGGCTATGATACCGCGTCTCAGCTGATTACTGTGGACAGCAATGCCCCCCTTATCAATGTGCTGGTGAATCCCACCCTGACGAGCAGTACGGGTTGGACGATCCTGAACCCGGGTGGAACGTTGACAACCATCGCTTTTACGCCCCAGGGGCTGAACCTGTCCAATACTTCCGCCGGCTCTAATGGCGGGGTCTACCAGGCGGTCCAGGTCACTGCCGGCACCAGATATGTATTCTCTGCCAATGTCCAGGGCAGCGGCGCCGTTAATTCCTGGATAGAGTTCTATTTTGGTACGACAGTGCCTGCCCAGGGGAGTGATTATTCCGATAATAAGCTCTGGTCGCTAAACACCTACTCCGGCTGCGGAGTAAATCCTTTCAACAACAATGTCGTTGCGCTCAACTGTGCGGGCACCGGGGCTTCGAGCGGGCTGATCACCTTTCCGACTAGCGGTACCATATACGTTCTCATCAAGGCCGGGAGCATCTCCCCGGGAACGTTGGGAACAGGCGGCGTCACCGTTTCAAATATCGAACTGGGACAAGTGCCTTAAAAAAAATCAATATGATCAGACCCTATTGTATACTCCTATTAGTAACGGGGATGGCGGCCTGCTCCAAGAGTGCCAAGAGCAGTGCTACGCCCACCGGCAATCAGCCTTCAGCGTCCGTCAGTGGTGTGACGCAGGACCGGCCGGCCCAGACAGGGCCGTTCAGGTTTTATATAGACTTGAACGCCGCGAGTCAGCAGTCCGTCACCGTCAGCTATTCGACCGCAGATGGCACCGCAAAGGCGGGCACCGACTATACCGCTGCGACCGGTACGGTGACGATACCTGCAGGCCAGACGGAAAGCTATGTCGATGTACAGGTGACAGGGGACAGCCTGCGGCAGGCCAACCAGACTTTTTCCCTGAATCTGAGTACGCCGGTCAACTGCACTATCGGAACGTCGCAGGCGACAGCGACCATCGTCAATTCGGATCTGGGTTATCTGCCGACCGACACGACCGGCTATACTACACCGACCAGCTATCCCGGCTATCAGCTTGCGTGGAGCGATGAATTCAGCGGCAACACATTGAATCCCCAGAACTGGACCTTCGATATCGGGAACAACAATGGCTGGGGTAACCAGGAACTGGAGTATTATACGTCGCGTATCAATAATGTTTTTGTATCTGCCGGCAACCTGATCATTGAAGCGGACCAGGAGTCATATCAGGGGAGCAATTATACTTCGGCCCGTATCAAGACCGAAGGTGTCCAGCAGTTTACATACGGAAGGATCGACATCCGGGCCAAACTGCCGGTGGCGCATGGTATGTGGCCGGCGCTGTGGATGCTGGGTTCGAATATCAATTCGGTGCCCTGGCCCGGTTGTGGGGAGACGGATATCGTGGAACTGGTAGGCAGCTCGCCCGGTAAAGTGTTGGGTTCGTTGCACTGGCAGCAGGCGGATGGGTCGGAAGGGACGTACAACAACGGTTACGTTCTTTCTACCGGTGATTTTTCGCAGCAATTTCACGTATTCAGCCTGCTCTGGCAACATGACAGCGTACAGTTCTTTGTGGACGATCAACTATATGTCAATGGCAATATTTCCGAGGTGACGAGCGGTACTTATCCTTTCAACCTGCCGTTCTTTTTCATTTTCAACGTAGCGGTGGGTGGTGATTTTCCCGGACCGCCCGACAATACGACGATTTTTCCGCAGCGGATGTTTGTGGATTATGTGCGGGTGTTTCAGCCGATATAGCCGGCTAACACCTATTAAGGGAATGTATAAATGTATTGATATGAAGACTCATCAGACCTTATTACTTTTAGCAGCATTTGTTTTGTCCCTGGGTGGGATCAACGCTTGCAGCAAGAAGAGCAGCGCAACCCAACCCAGTCCTCCGCCATCGGACAGCACTACCACTCAGGTAACGTCGCAGGTTGCTTTCTGGCTGACCAATACCGATATGAGCGCCCTTTTCCAGCGGCAGAATGTTGCGCTGAATTTTTCGGGCGGTCCGGCTATCCAGCCGGTGATCACGGTGGATACGACGACTACCTACCAGACGATCGATGGTTTCGGGTATTGTTTGACGGGTGGGAGTGCGCAGCTGATCTATGGATTGCCACAACCGCAGCGGGCGGCGTTAGAGCAGGAACTGTTCGGGACGGACAGCACTAATATTGGGGTCAGCTATTTGCGATTGACCATCGGAGCGTCCGATATGAGCGCCCGTGTATTCTCTTATGACGATAATGCTTCGCCTTCCCAACCCGATACGACGCTGGCCAATTTCACCTTGTCGGATGACAATATGTATCTGGTGCCCTTACTGAAGGAGATCCTGGCCATCAACCCTACTATCAAGCTGCTGGGTTGTCCGTGGTCGCCGCCCGTCTGGATGAAAGACAATGACAATTCCGCGGCCGGATCCCTGCTGCCTCAATATTATCCTGTATATGCGCAGTATTTCGTGAAATATATCCAGGCGATGGCTGCCAATGGCATCACGATCGATGCTATTACTCCGCAGAATGAACCTTTGAATGCCAATAATAATCCAAGTAATGTGATGCAGGATACGGCGGAGGATATTTTTGTCCGGCAGTATCTCGGGCCCGCCTTTCAGGCAGCGGGCATCACCACCAAGATCATCGTCTGGGATCATAACTGTGATGTGCCTTCCTATCCTGAATATGTACTGGCAGATCCTGCCGCGGCACAATATGTGGATGGATCCGCTTTTCATTTATATGCAGGCGATATTTCCGCCCTGTCGACGGTACACGATGCTTACCCTGCGAAGAATGTTTATTTTACCGAGCAATATGTGGCTGGCCCAGGCAGTTTTCCGGCCGACCTGGATTGGGCTCTCCTGAACCTGATCATCGGTGCGCCCCGGAACTGGAGTCGGAATGTACTGGAATGGAACCTGGCGGCGGATCAGAATTACGGTCCCCATATAACAGGAGGCTGTAGTGATTGCATGGGGGCTTACACGATCAATGGTACAACTGTCACCAAAAATACTTCTTACTATATTATTGCGCATGCGTCCAAGTTCGTCCGGCCCGGGTCAGTGCGGGTGTCTTCCAACATCCCCGGTAACCTGCAGAATGTGGCTTTTGTGACACCGACGGGGCAGAAGGTGCTGATCGTGCTGAATAATGGGACTAGTTCGCAGACATTCACGGTACAGTTCAACAACAAGAATTTCTCGACCACGCTTAACGGCGGCGCCGTTGCAACCTATGTATGGCAATAGTATAGCAGTACTGAATTGACCAATAACTTACCTTTGCGGCCATGACGAAGGTATATCTGAACAAGAGAATCAGCCGCCGGGTAGAGGGCGGTCATCCCTGGATATTTGCTAATGAAACCGGCGCTATAGAAGGCAGCGCGGAAGGGGGTGAGACCGTCGATGTATTTACCCATGATAAAAAGTTCGTAGGACGCGGTTATATCAATCCCAAGTCTCAGATCCTGGTCCGGCTATTGACGCGGGACAAGACGGAGGTTATCGATGAGGGATTTTTTAACCGGCGGATTCGGCAGGCCTGGGAGTATAGGCAACGGATCGGTTATACTGAAAATTGCCGGCTGGTATTTGGTGAGGCGGACGATCTGCCAGCGCTGATCATCGACAAATTCAACGACTATTTTGTCATACAGACCCTGGCATTGGGTATCGACCGATGGAAGCCGGCCATTGTCGCCGCGTTGGAGGAGATCTTCCGGCCGAAGGGTATTTATGAACGTAATGACGTTCCCGTCCGGGAATTAGAGGGCCTGCCCCAGCAAAAAGGGTTCTTATCTGCGCCTTTCGGTACGCAGATCATCATTAACGAGAATGGGGTAAAGATGCAGGTAGACCTTGAGAACGGGCAGAAGACGGGGTATTTCCTCGACCAGCATGACAACCGGCGGGCGATCAGGCATATCGTCAAGGGGGCGGATGTGATGGGAGCCTTCTGTTATACGGGCAGTTTTGAGACGCATGCCGGTTATTATGGTGCAAAGTCCGTCTTAGGGTTGGATATTTCGGAGAATGCTGTTGCACAGGCGAGGAAGAATGCGGACCTGAATGGCTTGTCGGACATCTGCCGGTATGAGGCGGTCAATGCCTTCGATGTATTGAAGCAATGGAGCAAGGAAGGGCGGCAGTATGATGTGGTGATGCTGGACCCGCCGGCATTCACCAAGAGCCGGGAGACGATCGAGAAAGCCATTACGGGCTATAAAGAGATCAACTTAAGGGGTATGAAGCTGGTAAAGAAAGGTGGTTTCCTCGTGACGTCATCATGTACGAATCTGGTGCAGCCCGAGCTTTTCCTGGAGACTATTCAATCGGCGGCGAAGGATGCGAGACGGCGGTTAAGGCAGGTGACTTTTCGGGCGCAGGCCAGTGACCATCCGATTGTCCAGGGGTGGGAAAATACGAACTATCTCAAATTTTTGATCGTGCAGGTCATGTAACGGTAGAAAAAGTCGAGAAGAGTAAAAGCGGGGAAGAGAAAAAGTCGGAAAGGGGTGCGAATTACTTGTTGACCTGGAAGATGCCGGAGTCGGTGACGCGTCCTGACTGGTCTTTTAGCTGAAAGGTATAGAGGCCTCTGGGGAGATCGCTGAGATTGACATTAGTATGGTCAGAAAGATCGGTGACATTTTTGACCTGTTTTCCGATGAAACTATAAATCTGCAACGTGTAGTTCTGATTTGCTTCTCTGTCCAGGTCGAAGATGATATAGGAAACAGCAGGATTGGGATAGAATTTTTTGACCACTTTATGGTCCGTATCGGGCATAGGGCCTCTAGCCTGGCTTTTGGCCTGGGTGGAGATCAGTAGAATAATGGATAAAAGAATGTAAAAATTCCTCATTGGCGGACATCATTTACACAACTGTCCAAAATAATTGTTTTCACTCAAATTTACAAAAAAGCTGCTAATAAAATGATAAAATTTTGGCCCGATGGCGGGCCATTTTTTTATTAAGTTATTGATTTTAAATCAATTAAGATCTTTTAGTGTTTTTTGGATAGCGTCAAAATCGGGAAGATCACTGGCGGTTTCGAGTACTTCAGCATAGCGGACGATGCCTTGCTTGTCCACGATGAAGGCCGAGCGTTTGGAGACGCCATGCATATCGAAGGCAAAATTCTCATATAAGGAACCATAGGCGGTCGAGGTCGTCTTGTTGAAATCGCTGAGCAGCGGAAAGTTGAGGTGCTGTTCTTCTTTGAATTTAGCCAGGGTAAAGATGGAGTCGACGCTGATACCGAAGACCTGAGCGTTAGCCTGGTCATAGAGTGCGATATTGTCACGGGTACTGCATAGTTCTTTGGTGCAGGTGCCGGTAAAGGCCTGGGGGTAGAATAGGAGAAGTACGTTCTTCCCTTTGTAATCGCTAAGTGATACTTTTTGTTTATCGGAATCATATAGGGTAAAATCGGGGGCCTGCTGGCCGACCTGGATAGCGGTATTGCTCATATTGATTTTTTAGACTGTAAAAGTAAGGAAGATCAGCTAGAACTTCGGGCAGAGGTACCGGGGATTTTCATGTTCCAGAATTCCGATATAGGAAAGGGAGAGTTCGAACCCTCCTACGCCCTGGGTAGCTGCTGACAATTGCGAAATATTAGCATCATAGCTGACGCCGACAGTGAAAGAATTCATTTCCAGTTTAATCACAGGGATGATGGCGTCTCCCAGCCTGATATAGGCGCCCAGGTCAAAGATATAGGGTGTTTTTTCTTCTGCGTCCCCCAGTTTATAAGAAACCATTACTCCGCCGATCGTCTCGGCTGACGGACCTTGTTGAGAGTGGTCAGCCTCAATAGAGAACCAGGTATAGTCATTAATGATTGCTTTGACGCCGGCCGAAAAGACCACTTTGGGATCCAGCTCGACGGTGGGGTTCTGGTAGAAAGAATTCTTGGGCCGGTTGAGGTGGTAGTACGAAGCTCCCACATACATGGTATTTTTATTGTCGGCGCCGAAAGCGGTGTTAAAGCTGATTCCCAATGCTCCGTCCAGGTAGTGTACGTTAGGCGTAAGGATAGTCTCGCCGTTAGGGAGGGCCGGGTCATAGGCAGTCCCGTTATATTGACTGTTGGTGGTGACTTTTGAGAGGTCGAGCGTCTTTTCGACCAGACCACCCATGAACCCTACGGCGAGGTACATCGGTTTGTCGTTGCTGAGGGATTTATGATAATTCAGGGCAGGCATCAATTCGGTCGTATTGAGGGCTGCGGTCCCTGCCTGGTCGTAGAGCACTTCCATTCCGGTCGTGAGAAAATCATTGCCTTTTCCCACGGCCCATTTATATTCCCCACTGAGAGAACCTGTGCGGTAAGCGTTATTTATGCTATTCCATTGGTCGCGAAAGATAGTCTGAACGCGGTAATCGCCGGTAAAGACACCTGCCAGCGCCGGATTCCGGAGAAGCGGGGCCTCGTAGAATTGTGAAAAATGGATATCCTGGGCCCGGGCGGCAGGTGCGGAAAGGATAAAGGCCAGTATCCATGCAGAAAGCGATAAATGTTTTTTCAATATATAATCGTTCATAAGGATCATTCAATTGTTTTTTAACGGACTAGGGTGATTGTGCCCTGCAGGGCGACGACCTGGGCGTTATTGCAAATCACTTCCACTATATAGACATAGGCATCCGAGGGAGCCGGCTTACCGTTGAAAGTGCCGTCCCAGCCCATTGTTTCCGAGTTGGCAGGGAAGTTCTGCCGTTGAAAGACCAATTGTCCCCAGCGGTTGAAGACGCGCATCGACTGGATATTATAAACCGATGTTCCCCTTGGGTAGAAATAGTCATTGACGCCATCGTTGTTAGGGGAGAATGTATTGGGGATAAAATAATTCTCGCCGTTGCAAACGGTCTTGATGAGGATCGAGGCCGTATCCATGCAGTTGTTAGAGTCCGTCACTATTACTGAATACTCCTGGTTGAACTGGAGTGTAGCCGTCGGGTTGGCGCAGTCCGAGCAACTGAGGTTAGCGGTCGGTGTCCAGACATATGTAGCGACGTCACTGCTATAGGTAAAGGGAATCGTCACGGGGATGCCGACGGGGGTATTGATTTCCGCAGGTCCTTTTATAGTTGGCAGGGCATTGATCGAGATCGTCGCATTGGCTGTATCGCTGCAGCCGAAAGCAACGGAGGTGATCAGGCTGACCTGATAGATTCCTCCCTGGTAATTCACCTGAGGATCCTGTATGGCGGAAGATTGGCCGTTGCCCAGGTTCCAGGCCCAGGTGACACTATCTATATCGGGTGTGACCAGATTGCCCAGGAGTTGGATGAGTCCGGCGCATAAGTTGCCCGAGGTTGAGATCAGTGGATGCGGAGTCTGCCAGACCCGGATCGTATCCGTATAGTTCTCGTTGCAACCAAATTGGGTAGCGACCTTGAGGGTGGCCAACAGATTGCCGGGTGTGCTGTAAAAATGAGTAGTATCGAAGGGATTGCTGGCTGGCGGTGGTTGGATGGCTGAGGTCCCGTCGCCGAAATCGTAGGTCTTGCTGACGATAGGATCATTAGTGATCGTGAAATCGGTGAACACCACGGTACCTGTATCGCAGAATGCCTGTTGATTGACGCTAAAGAAAGGGACGGATCCCAATACGGTGACGAGGCCCGTGCCGCCATTGCCGGCGAACTGGACAATACAGCCGGTAGCATCCGTAATGGCGATCAACGGTTGATAGGTATTGGGCTGCCGATAGGTATGGGTAAAAACTGAGTCATCAGAATTGTCTGTCTGGCCGTCACCGAAGGTGAGGGTGTAGGTAGTATAACCCGGAGGGATGACCGTGAATTGAGCGACGACCGAGTCGCAGGCCTCAATGGGGGTAAAGGTAAAGGTGGAAACGTATGGGTTGCTTACGTATACATTTCGGGTAGCGGAGTCAAGACAGCCACCAGGGCCCTGGACGAATAGTTTAGCGTAAAAAGTATCATATGTATTGTAGAAATGGGATGTGACGGCCAGCGTCGAAGAGGAGCCGTCGCCGAATTCCCAATATAGGGAGTCGTTGTATTGCGGTTGCGCCGTGAACATCGTCTCCAGGGGAGTGCAGATGGCGGTAGTATCGGCAATCTGGAATGCGGCGATTGGCGCCTGGATACGGACCGGTCCGGTGGTAGTGTCCTTGCAGCCATTGACGTCGGTGACGACCAGGGTAACGGTATAGGTGCTGTCGGCGGGCGGGAAAGAGTGCGGGATGGTGGTGTTAGCTGGACCTGTGGTGCCGTCGCCGAAGTTCCAGGTATCCGTCAGTGGTTCGTAGCCTTTGGACGAATCTATTAAGGTCAGCGGGGCGCCGGGGCAATAGTAGGTATAGGGGTCCGAGAAGATCGCCTGTGGTTTGGTGATATGGATGGGGGTGCCGGTGAAGGTAGCGACACAGTTCTGATTGTCCACTACCTCCAGGGTAGGAGTGAAAAAGCCTGTATCAGCATAATTATGCATGGCGGGCATGGTGACGGGACCGACCGGGCTGCCATCTTCGAAGTTGATGTACCAGGTGACGATGGGGTCAGGAGTCGGGGGCCCGGGATACTGCGTCGATGCATCCGTGAAGGTGATGGGGCTATTAATGCAGCCGGCGCCGGGGTAAGTGAATTTGGCAGTTGGGCCGGTGACGACGATGGTGGTGACGGGAGAGCTATAGGTGCATTTATTTACGTCGGTTTCCGTCAATACAGCCGTATAGGATCCGGTGACTGACTCGTTAAAAGTATAGTCGTCGCCACCGGGGTGAGGTATTCCGTTGATCACCCATATGTATCCGGCTACTATTCTTGCATTTGTGGGATAGGATTGTGATGTTTCAGAGAGAACATCGTTGGTATTGATACAGACGGGATTGGCCGCAACGTTGAAGGAGGGAACGATATATCCTATAACGATCTGCTTAGTGACCGTGGTCGTGCAGGCATCGTCGGTGACAGTCAGGGTGACATTATATGCGCCATAGGTAGCATAGGAATGCGTGGGAGCGGCCGGCGGGGGCCCCCCTGCCGAAGTGAAGGTAACAGGAGGAGTGCCGTCACCGAAATTCCAGACATAGGTCAGCGCATTGGCGTCGACCAGCGAGGAATCGATGAAATTGACTGTGAATGAAGCGGGGGGAAAGACCGTTGGGCAGACGGATGTGTAGCCGAAATTGGGAATAGGGGGGCTCACTGTGACGGGCATCGTATTATTGGTGGTGCAACCGGAATTGATAAGATTGAGCACGACATTGAATGTGCCAAAATTTTTGTAAACATGGCTGGCGCCGTTGCCGGTGCCGGTCGTTCCGTCCCCGAAAGACCAATTATAGGAGTAGCCATCGGCGGGTGGATAAGGTGCGGTGAACGTAACCGCGCTGTTGCCGCAGACGGGATTAGAACTAGGCGTGAATGTGACAGGCGTTACTGGAGTGCCGATTTGGGCGGTGGCGGTGGCGGTGGCAGTGCATCCTCCATTAGTCGTGATCGTCAGGCTGATAGGGTATGTGCCTGGCGTTGCATATGTAAAGAACGGGGTAGCGGCGGTGGAGGTCGAAGGGGTAGCGCCTGTGGCGGTCCATGCGTAAGATGCCACGCCGTCTATCGAATTAACTATGCCTGAGGGTTGGACTGCAGAATTGACACAGCCGGATACCGATGCCACGGTAAGGGTAGGGGCAGTGATCTGCACGAGATTCGTCATGGTGGCCGTACCCGTACAGCCGGAGGCGTTGGTGCCCGTCAATTTGACTGTATAATTACCGGCCGTGTTGTAGGTGTGAGCGGGGTTCAGCTGGGTGGAAGTGCCGCCATCGCCGAAAGCCCAGGTCGCCGAGCTCAACGGCGGTGCATCCTGGTCAGTAAACTGCACTGCCAGCGGCGCCTTGCAGCCGACCGTGGGGGTAGCGCTGAAGGTAGGCGTAAACGCAGCGCCGATCGTGATCGCACTGGTCGTTGTGTTAGAGCAGGTCGGCGATGTGCTGGTCAGTGTGACCGTATAGTTGCCGGCAGTTGTATAGGTGTGGGTGGTGGTGTTGCCTGTGAATGTGCCGGTACCATCCCCGAAGTCCCAGGAAGAGGATGTGGGAGCCGGTGTCGAGGCGTTGGAAAAGCTGACGGGTGTGTTGAGACAGCCCGTCGCCGGTCCTTTGATGGCAACGATACCGGCAATCGTAGGGACGGTCTGGGTAGTGGTACCGGTGCAGCCCAGGTCGCTATTGACGGATAAGGTGACGCTATTGTTACCTGCTCCGGCGAAGGAGATGCCAGCGGGGTTGGTGGCGGTACTTGTTGCTGGTGTCCCGGAGCCGAAGGTCCAGTTATAGGTAAGGTTGCCGGGTCCTGCAGTCTGGTTGGTGAAATTCAGCATAAAAGGAGCCGTACAGGAGGTGGACACCTGGTTCCACGTAAACTGAGGCTGGATGCCTTGAACGACCCTGATTTTATTTGTGTAGGTCACTGAAGCGGAGCATCCAGCGGAATTAACGACCGTCAGACCTACGCTGAAATAGCCGGTCTGTGTATAGGTATGGGAAGGGGCAGCGTCAGTGCTGCCGGACCCATCCCCGAAGTTCCAGTTGTAGGAGACAATCGAGCCTTGCCCCGGCTGGGAATAATTTGCGAACTGGATATTGGCGGGAACGCAGGCCAGGGTAAGATTGGGGCCGAAAGAGACAGTCGGGGAGGGAAAGACGGTTATGTAATTCGTCATTCGGATAGCATCGGCCCCACTGGCATTCTTGACAATCAGGGTCACCGTATAGGTGCCTGCTGCATAGCCTACACTGGGATTCTGGGCGGAAGAAGTCACCCCGTTGCCGAAATCCCATTCCCAGGAAGTTGGATTGTTGGTGGATTGATCCTTAAAAGCAACGCTGAGATTAGCGCATCCCTGCGTGACGTTGGAAGTAAAAGCAGCAACCGGCGCCTGTGCGTAACTTTCTCTTCCGATCAGACAAAGGAGAACGGCCAGCATGAATAGTTTTCTGTTCAACTAGGGGGGTCTTTAGTTGGGCTTTAAATTAATGGTATACATCAGTCAGTGACTGACGGCTATAGAATAGGAGATTAGCGGGGTCTTACCAGGACAAGCGGATTATTATTGCTTTTTCAGCTGTAGGATATTGGAAGTATTAAGGATCGTATCTGTAGACGTCGCAGAGACACTATCTGAATAGCTGTCAGTAATCAACCAGGTCTCGTTGAGATTGATCAGCGGAGCACCCGCTCCCGAAAAATCCGCCGTAATGGTCCGGGCGGAGATATTGACTGCCCAATCACCCTGCACTGAATCATTGTTGTAGATGGCAGTAACCGTATTGTTAGCGTCAAATTTAAACACATATCCCGAAAATGACGCAGTTATATTACTATCATTTTGCTCATATCCGCTGACATACCACAAACCATTGGTCACATCATTCACCACGGCCTTCTCTTCTTGCTTCTGAATGAACTTCTTACAAGACAAAAAAAGTACCAGGAATGCCCCGAATACAGGATAAAATTGCCGCATGGTCTAGATTTATATCAAAAACTATAGATATTAACGTATTTATCCCGTAAATAGTCTAAAAAATATCGAATATTCAGTGGTTCGCCGGTTGCCGATCCGCATAATTCCTCACTGGTATATCGTCTTCCGTGGCGGTGGATGTGCGTCCGCAGCCACATCAGCAGAGGTTCCGAGCGACCTTCCTGTAGGGCAGTTCTTATTGTAAGATCCTGATTTTCAGCTGCTGAAAAGAATTGTGCCGCATAAAAGCTGCCCAGACTATAGGTCGGAAAATACCCAAAGCTCCCGTGGCTCCAATGCACGTCCTGGAGGCAGCCTCTTTTATCATCGGGAACGGTGACCCCGAGCCAGGCAGCGTATTTTTCTTTCCACCAGGCGGGAATGTCGGCAACTGCGAGGGAACCGTCCAGTAGGCTCTTTTCCAGCTGGTAACGGATCATCACATGAAAATGATAGGAAACTTCATCGGCTTCGGTCCGGATCAAAGAAGGAGCTACCTTATTGATCCCTTTATAGAAATCCTGGACGGTGATGCCTTTCAGCGGCTGTGGAAAGGTGGACTGCAGGCGGGGATAAATGGTTTGCCACCAGGCGAGGCTTCGTCCGACATTGTTCTCCCACAATCTGGACTGTGATTCGTGGATGCTCAACGAGGCATATTCTCCCAGGGGAAGGCCGTAATACTCCACTGGCAGACCTTGTTCGTACAGGGCATGCCCGGTTTCATGAATACAGCTCCATGTCATGTGACTGAAGTCCTTGTCATCGATGCGGGTGGTGATCCTAACGTCGCGGGCGTTAAAGCTGGTGGTGAAAGGATGTTCGGAGAGGTCCTGACGGCCGGCATCAAAATCGAATCCCAATTGGCGGATGAGTCCCATACCAAAATCCCATTGTGGTTGGCGGGGGTAATCGCCGCGCAGGAAACTATCGTCGACGGTGGGCCGGGTTGCGATCCGGTCGAGCAGGTCTTTCAACGGATCCCGGACAGCATCAAAGACTTTGTCCAGCAGTGCGATGGTACAACCTTTCTCAAAATTATCCAGCAGGGCATTATACGGATGTTGTTCATATCCGGCCAATTCCGCCTCTTCTTTTTTCAGGCCGACCATCTGACCGAGGTCATTTTCGAACAGGGAGAAGGAGTTAGCAGCTCGGGCCTGCAGCCAGCTGTGGAAGCAACGGGAGCTGGTTTCGCTAAGCCGCCGGACGAATGCAGGGCTGAATTTTTTCTGTTTGTTATAATCTTCGAGACTGAGTTCCGCGTTGCGGCGCTGATCTTCCGGCAGGTCCCCGCGCTGGTGCAATTCCTGCAGCAGATCGCCAAGACTGGCGGTGGTGAACCATTCGTGTGCGATTTCCGATAGGGTGGCCAGTTGACGGCCGCGATATTCGGCTCCTTTGGGTGGAAGATAGGTCTCCTGGTCCCATTCGAGTACTGCCGCTGCATATTTGACATCAGCGATTTTTCTCATTCGATCGACATACTCAGTATATAGGTCTCCTGTGGATCTTGTTAAAACCATTTTAACATTTTTTAATCCGGAAAATTCTAAAACATTCCGAAATTATGTGCATTTTAGACACTTTTTCCTGATTGTGTTGAATAATTTCGCTGTATGAACAAATCCCGTTGCTATTTACTCATAGTTGTTGCCCTATTACCTTTGTTCCTGAATGCACAGAAGCTGGATTCCATGCTGAATGTTTATGCGAATGGCTATCCGCAGGAGAAGATCCATGTCCAGATGGATAAAAAGATCTACCATGCGGGAGAGACAGTATGGTTCAAGGCTTATATCTTTTCCGGGGCTGATCCTTCGATCCTCAGCAGGAATTTTTATGCAGAGTTGTCCGACCCTTCCGGCGCGATATTGCAACGGAAGGTATATCCTATATCAGAATCGAGTACGGCCGGAAGCTTCGACCTACCTAAAAAGATCGATAGCAGGCATCTTCATTTCAGGGCTTATACGACCTGGATGACGAATTTTGATACTGCTTTCTTTTTTGAAAAAGATATCCGCATCTATGGCAAAGATGATTCCGCCGGCGTGGTGACCTATGTACCCCGCGATGCGAAGATCCAGTTCTTTCCGGAGGGAGGTGATCTCGTAGCGGGGGTGGAAAACATGGTGGCGTTAAAGGCCAATGATCAGTTTGGCCTGCCGGTAGCAGTAAAGGGTGTCATACTCGATCACACGGGGAAAGAGCAATTGATGTTCGAATCCGTCCATGACGGTATGGGCAGGTTTTTGCTGACCCCGGAGGCAGGAGATTCATTGGTGGCGGTATGGAAGGATGAAGGGGGAATCGAGCATCGGACCGGCCTGCCTGCAGCGAAACGGATCGGCGTAGTGCTACGGGCGATACCCGGCAATCAAAAGGTATTGTTCTCCGTGGCGCGATCCACGGATGGGGGTCCGGAGCTTAAGCGGCTCACCATCATAGCGCACATGCATCAGCACCTGGTGTACAAGGCAAGGATCAACCTCGACGAAAATTTTATGAGTGGGGGCACCATCCCTACCGCCCAGTTGCCCAGTGGTGTGCTGGAACTTACGGTCTTCAACGGAGATATGATGCCAGTGGCCGAGCGGGTCGTCTTTGTCAACAATCATGACTACCTGTTCAATCCGGAAATAGCAGTGCAGATCAAAGGTGTAAGCAAAAGAGGAAAAAACAGCCTGGTCATCGATGTGCCCGACACTCTGCGGTCTAATTTATCCCTGGCTGTGACAGATGCGACTACTGACGGGGAATTTCCCAACGATGACAATATAGTATCCCGGTTATTGCTGACGGGAGAGGTGCGCGGGTATGTACATAATCCTTATTTTTATTTTGCGAGCAAGGCTGACAGCCTGATCAATATGCTGGACCTGGTCATGCTGACGCATGGCTGGCGCCGGATCAAATGGGATGCGCTTGTCCGCGGACAGGTACCGACCATTAAAAACCCCGAGCAGAATTTCCTTTCCCTGAAAATAGATGTACTGGGGGTGGATCAATATAAGATCGCCCAGGATGAATCGCTGAACGTGATCCTGCGTAAGAAGGATTCCAGTACACAGATGCTGTCGATTCCCCATATAAGCGGGTCGAAGTTTGGTGTAACGGGGTTGGTGTTCTTCGACACGGCCAGGGCTTTTTATATGTTCAATGTCAACCATGGCCTGGCAGACCAGGCTGCTGTGACCTTTAATACGGGGCTGTTGAAAGGCGCCAGGACGGCTCAACCTTTACGCAATGCGTTCGAGGGTTGGACTGCAGAAGATTCTCTCTACCTACGACGGAACCGGTTCATTTCCCAGGAGATTGTCCGGGTGCAGCCGGTGGATGACCAGAAGGTAAAGTTGCTGGCGGAGGCAACGGTGACGCACAAGGAGAAGACGGCAACGCAAAAGCTGGATGAGCGTTATGCTTCGGGAATGTTCAGCGGTGGCGATGCCTATACTTTCGATCTTGTCGACGACCCTCTGGCATCCGCGATGATGGATATCTTCCAGTATCTGCAAGGCAAAGTGGCAGGCTTACAGATTACGCCGGGCAGCGGACCGGGCGGCACTCCGAGTCTGTCCTGGCGGGGTGGTTCGCCGCAATTGTACCTGAATGAAATGCAGGTCGATGCACAGCAGCTGCAGAGCACTCCGGTGACGGACATTGCGATGGTCAAGGTATTCCGGCCGGGGTCGGGCATAGGCTTTGGCGGCGGAGCTGGTGGGACTATCGCTATTTACACGAAGAAAGGTGGTGATAATAATACAACAGACCCTAGTTTCAAGGGACTGCCCCGCGCCCTTTTGATAGGTTATGCAGCGCCTAAGGAATTTTATACGCCCAATTACCTGGAAAACTCGGCATCGAACGAAGCCGAAGATTTGAGGACAACCTTGTACTGGAAGCCTTATGTGCTGACCGATAAAGACAGCAGGCGGGTGAACGTCGACTTTTTCAACAACGATATTTCGAAAAAATTGCGAATCGTGCTGGAAGGGTTCAATGAGGACGGTAAACTGACGCATATCGAACAGATCATTCAGTAGAAATACCCTGCGGGGCTTTGTCATGCAAATTTCAGACATCGTCGGTCATCTAGAATTCCTTGCTCCTTTGGCTTACCAGGAGTCATATGACAATGCCGGTCTGTTGACCGGTAATGGTGGCTGGGAATGTACGGGTGTGCTGACTACATTGGATACTACGGAAGAGGTGGTGAGGGAGGCGGTTGCCCGGCAGTGTAATCTAATTGTAGCGCACCACCCCATCGTCTTCGGAGGCCTTAAAAAGATCACCGGCAAAAATTATGTCGAACGGGCGGTCATTGCGGCCATCAAAAATGATGTGGCCATTTATGCCATCCATACCAACCTGGACAATATGATTGAGGATGGGGTGAATGGGCGGATAGCCGACAAATTGGGGTTGAAAGCGCGGCAGGTGTTGCTGGCCAGGGAGTCAACTTTGCAGAAACTGCATTGTTTTGTTCCCGTTGATCATCTGGAAGCTATCCGGTCGGCTATTTTTGCTGCCGGGGCCGGCCATATCGGTGGCTACAGTGAATGTAGTTACAGTGTGGAAGGCTTCGGGACGTTCAAGGGTGGGGAGGGGGCTCAACCCTTTGTAGGCCGGCCAGGCGTTCGGCATACCGAAAAGGAAGCCCGTTTGGAAGTGCTTCTGCCGGCTCATCTTAGCCGGTCCGTAGTTCAGGCGATGATAGCTGCCCATCCCTATGAGGAGGTCGCCTATGACCTCGTGCCGCTGGCCAACACCCATTCTGGTGTAGGAGCCGGTTTGGTGGGCGAACTGGCGGCTGCGATGGAAGAAAAGGCCTTTTTGAGGATGCTCTGCGAAATATTCGGGTTATCTGTGGTTCGTCACACCAGGCTGACCGGTCAGCCGGTCAAAAGAGTAGCTGTTTGCGGAGGAGCAGGTAGTTTCCTCATTTCCAACGCTTTAGCCTCCGGAGCAAACATTTATATCACTTCGGATGTTAAATATCATGAGTTTTTCGACGCAAATGACAGGCTGGTTATAGCCGATATTGGCCATTTTGAGAGTGAGCAATTCACTACTGACCTGCTGTTTGACAATTTGCGGGAAAAATTTCGTAATTTTGCGGTCCTTAAATCGGATGTCAAAACGAATCCGGTTCATTACTATACCGGTGCTATAGAAAGCGGCCCGGCAGAAGGTAGACTTTAAAACGTTAAATTAAATTATGTCAAACGTAAAAGAATTCTCTGTTGAGGAAAAGCTCACATCTTTAGTGACCCTCCAAAAAATCGAATCGAAGTTAGACGAATATAAAATTCTGAAAGGCGAGTTGCCGATGGAAGTAAGTGACCTGGAGGATGAGATCCATGGCCTGCATTCCCGTCAGACCCGTGTGGAAGAGGAAATCAACGGGATACAGGAATTCATCAATCAGAAGAAGGAAGTCATTAAGGAAGCCGATGCGCTGGTCAAGAAATATGACAAGCAAAGTCAGAATGTAAAGAACAGCCGCGAGTTCGAAGCCATCAATAAGGAGATCGAGATGCAGCAGCTGGAGGTGAAATTGGCGGAAAAGCATATCAAGGATGCCAATGAAGAGATTGCAGAAAAAGTGCAACTGCTGGAAAAGGCAAAGAAGAATATTGCGGCTAAGGAATCTGTGTTGAAGAATAAGAAGGACGAACTGGACAAGATCATTGCCACGACAGAAAAAGAAGAAAAGCATTTCAATAAATTATCTTCCGATGCACGGGAAAAGGTTGAACCCCGGTTATTAAATTCTTACGATCGGATCCGCGGTAATTATCGCAATGGGCTGTCGGTAGTGCCGGTCTTACGGGATGCCTGCGGCGGTTGTTTCAATGCCATTCCTCCTCAGCGGCAGAGCGAGATCCGTCAGCGCAAAAAGATCATCGTGTGTGAGAACTGCGGCCGGATCCTGGTCGACAATGAGCTGAACGATGCCATCGAAGTGAAGTAGCCACTCATGTCAGTGCGTGCTATTTTAGCGGCCTGTCTTTTGTTTGCTGTCCCGGTTTTCGGGCAAAAACATTTTGATTTTAACGATAATTGCCGCCAGGCTTACCGCGAGATCATTCAGTTGCGCCTGGATGAGGGAAGCAGTTTACTGGCAGCCGAAAAGAAGAGGGATCCGGATAATCTGATACCCATCTTTTTGGATAATTATATCGATTTTTTTCAGCTTTTCTTTAATGAAGATCCTGCCGAATACCAGGTCTGCAAGGGCCGGTTGGAGCAGCGTATCGCGAGTATGGCTGAGGGGCCGGACTCATCTCCATTGAACCTGTTCACCCGCTCCGTCATTCATTTCCAATGGGCCGCCATCCAAATCAAATTTGGCGATAACTGGGATGCCGGATGGAACTTCCGCCGTTCGTTCCTCCAAAGTAAGGAATGCGCGAAAAAGTTCCCCGCTTTCGGTCCGGCCACTATGCTGAGCGGGACGATGCAGGTAGTGTCAGGCACTATCCCTGATGGTTATAAATGGCTAACCAATTTGTTGGGTATCAAGGGCAGCGTCAGCGGTGGTATGCAGGTGCTGGATCAATTCCTGGCTTCGAACGATCCCTGGGCGCAACTCTTCCGGGATGAAACCATCTTCTATTACCTTTATTTGCAATTCTACATTCAAAACAAACGGGAAGAAGTTTTTGCCTATATCAGGCAGCATAAGCTTGATGTCAGGAACAATTTTCTCTATGCCTACCTGTATGCCAATCTTTGCATCAACGATCAGCAGTCATCCCTTGCGGAGCGGGTCATTATGGGACGCAGTCATTCGCCCGGTTACCTGGATATGCCGGTGTGGGACCTGGAAATGGGCTATGCCAGCCTGAATCACCTGGAGCCGGGCACGGGGCTTTACCTTGAAAGATTTCTCCATCGGTTCAAAGGCCAGTTCTACGTAAAAGATGCCTTAGAGAAGCTAAGTTGGTATTATTATCTGAAGGGTGATCGAGAGAGAGCAGATTCTCTGAGGATGCTGGTGCTGCAAAGGGGAACGGCGGAGGCTGACGCCGACAGGCAGGCGCTGAAAGATGCCCGTAGTGGGAAATGGCCTGATAAAACCTTGCTGGAATCGCGGCTGCTGAGTGACGGCGGTTATTTTGAAGAGGCATTGACGGCCCTGAAGGGTGTCAGCACATCTAGTTTTACCCAACCTGAAGAGAAGTGTGAACTGGCCTACCGTCTTGGGCGAATTTATGACGGGCTGGGCCGGGGAGATGAGGCTATCAGTGCCTATCTAACCACCATCAAGACGGGGGAACACCTCAGGGAGTATTATGCGGCAAGAGCGGCGTTGCAGGTAGGGTATATCTATGAGCAGCGGGGCGATTGTGGTCAGGCAGTGGCCTATTTTCAAAAATGCCTTTCGCTGAAGGACCACGAATATAAGAACTCCCTGGATCAGCGGGCAAAGGCGGGGGTAGCCCGTTGCAAGAGGGAATAGCTTAGTGCCCGATAATGAGTCCATCTTTCATGTGAAGGACCCGATCGCTCATTTGGGCCAATTCTTCATTATGGGTGACGATCAGGAAGGTCTGCTGAAACTGACTCCGCAGATCGAAAAATAGCTGGTGCAGTTCTTTCGCATTGGCTGTGTCCAGATTACCCGTAGGCTCGTCCGCGAATACGATGTCGGGATTATTGATCAGCGCCCTGGCCACCGCTACCCGCTGCTGTTCGCCGCCAGACAGGGCCCCAGGCTTATTCTCCGTCCGATGGCCGACCCCGAGGATATTTAGCAGCCGGAGAGCCTCTTCTTCCACTTCCCGCTTCCTGCGCCCTGCAATCCACCCTGGGATGCACACATTCTCCAGGGCGCTGAACTCGGGCAAAAGATGGTGAAACTGGAATACAAAACCGATATGACGATTACGGAAGGCTGCCAGCGGTTTCCCCTTTAATTCATGGATCTTCTTATTCTTTAAAAAGATCTCTCCCGCAGCCGGCTCGTCCAAAGTGCCCAAAATATGCAGTAAAGTGCTCTTTCCTGACCCGGAAGGACCGACAATGCTGACGATCTCCCCTTTGGCAATGTCCACATCCACTCCTTTCAGCACCCATAGGTTGCTGTCGTAATATTTCTGTATTCCTTTGGCTGTTAGCATAATTGAATATTCGGCTAAGTTAAATTTTAACTGTTATTTGGTGGTTTCGTTTTAAAAATTACTTTTGCGGAAAATTGTACCGATGTTCTGGACACTCGAATTAGCCAGTTATTTGGAAGATGCCCCCTGGCCGGCTACCAAGGATGAATTGATAGATTACGCTATTCGTTCCGGTGCGCCTATCGAGGTGGTGGAAAACCTGCAGGAATTGGAGGACGAGGGGGAAATCTATGAGGGGATCGACGACATCTGGCCCGACTACCCGAGCCAGGAGGACTTCTTTTTCAATGAAGATGAGTATTGATCAACGATTTACACATTAAACAAAACTGAAATCGGGCCGGCTAATGCGAAAGCGTAGTCGGCCCGACTGGTTATTTACCTCATTTATTTCTCCATTTGCTCGATCACTGCCTCGGTAACCCCGGTAAAAGAGAATCCACCGTCATGAAACAGATTTTGCATCGTCACCATTTTCGTCAGGTCGCTGAATAAGGTGGCGCAATAGCCAGCACATTCATCCGCCGAGGCATTGCCCAGCGGGCTCATTTTCTCCGCATAAGTAATGAATCCATCAAATCCTTTTACTCCACTGCCGGCTGTCGTTCGCGTTGGAGACTGTGACACCGTATTGACACGGACCTTTTTCTTCAGCCCATAATAATAGCCAAAGCTCCGTGTTACATTTTCCAGGAGTGCCTTTGCGTCCGCCATTTCATTGTAATCGGGAAAGACACGTTGAGCGGCTATATAGGTCAGAGCAACAACGCTGGCCCCTTCATTCAGCGCATCGAGATCCCAGGCTGTCCGCAACACCCGGTGCAGCGACATAGCCGAAATATCCAGGGTCTTCTTATTCCATTCGTAGTCGATCTCGGTATAGCTCTTGCCTTTGCGCATATTCAGGCTCATTCCGATGGAATGCAGGATAAAATCTATCCCGCCGCCAAAATGTTTCATGGCCCCTTCGAATAGATTCTTCAAATCATCCATATTCGTGACGTCCGCGCCGATCACCGGGGCATTAACAGCCTCTGCCAGCTTATTGATCTCCCCCATCCGCAAAGCTACTGGCGCATTCGTTAGTACCAGCTGTGCGCCCTCCTCATGACATTTCAATGCCGTCTTCCACCCGAGCGATCTCTCATCCAGCGCGCCGAAAATGATTCCTTTCTTCCCTTTTAAAAGGTTGTATGCCATAGATTGAATTTTATATGATCTGAAATTGATGCCAAATATATGTGAATAATCAATGCGGAATGACCCTTATAACTACTCCCACTATAAGAACAGTGTAAATGATGATCATCAAAAAATTCACAAAGAGGAAAAGAAAAAACCGGCCGGCCGAATCCTTTGGCCGCAGCACACGCTGCAACCTCCGGTTGAAGTAATACACCGGAATCAGCGCCAGTGCAATGATCAGCAATAGCAGCAGACTACGAAATTTCACGATGTCACCATTTCCCTGGCATTCTCGAGTGCTGCCGCCGTAGGCTTTTCCCCGCTTAGCATTCTCGCGATAGTAGTGATCCGTTCATCCTGGTCCAACAGGCGTATCCTGGTCTTGATGGCCTCTCCTTTGACTTCCTTATAAACGAAATAATGAGCATCGGCTTTTCCGGCGATCTGTGGTTGGTGAGTGATACAAATGACCTGCCGTTTCTTCGACAGGCTCTTCAGGATGATCCCCACCTGTCGGGCAGCCTCGCCGGAAATTCCCGTATCGATCTCATCAAATATCAGCGTAGCCAGATCCATCGATTCGGCGACCAGAGATTTGATACATAACATCAGACGGCTCAGTTCGCCACCTGAAGCCACTTTCCGGACAGGTTCATACCGGTTGCTCTTATTCGCATCGAACAGAAATTCAATAGCATCCATTCCGGAAAGGCCGGGTTCCGCTGCCTGCAATTGTACTTTCAGCCGGGCATTGGGCATCCCTACCTGTTTCAACAACCGATTCACCTGCTCTTCCAATGGCCCCGTCTGTTCCATACGTCCCTTCGATAAAGCAGCCCCTTTCTTCTTCATCTCCTGCAACAACCGCGCAACCTCTTTTTCTCCGGCGGCAATGCTTTCCTCTGCCTGGAGCCGGTCCTGCAATTTTCCTTCCAGCTGGCGTTGGAGCGTCAGCAACTCTCCGGTATTGGCAACGCCGTGTTTCTTCATCAGTTTATAACCGATAGAAAGTCTTTCATTGATCTCTTCGATCCTGCGGGGATCATAATTTACACCGTCATTGATGCTCTCCACTTCCCCGGCGATATCCTGCAATTCGATCAGTGTCGAGGCAATACGCTCGGTCAGACTTGGCAGCGCCGGATGATAGGCTGAATATTGCTGTAGGGAATGTTGCAGGGATTTCAATTGCTGTACGAGAGGGTGCTCACCTTCCTTCAGGTCATGGTATACCCGTGATAAAGCCGTTTTGATGCCTTCGGAGTGATTCAACAAAGTAAGCTGCTGGTCCAATTCTTCCAGCTCCTGTTCCTGAAATCCGGCTGAGCTAAGCTCGTCAAAAAGGAATTTATTATAGTCCAGTTCCTTATCGAACTGAGCCTTCTGTACCTGCAGCGTCGCGAGTTCCCTCGTTGCGGCCTGCCATGACCGATACATAGCCCGGTATTCTTCCAGGGCTGACGCCTGACCTGCCAGGGCATCCAACACCTCGCGTTGAAAATCCGACTCGCCCAATTCCAGTGTGTCGAACTGGCGATGGAGGTCTACCAGCATGGTGCTTAATTTCCTTAATTGCTCCAGATTCACCGGTGTGTCATTGATAAAAGCCCGGGATTTTCCATTAGGAGCTATTTCCCGGCGGATCACGATCTCTTCTTCGACATCCAGGTCATTGGCCTTGAAAAAAGCTAATGCCGCTTTTTTTCCGCCCATTGTAAAGGTGCCTTCCACGACACATTTCTTTTCGCGTTGGAGTAATACGGCAGTATCGGCCCGATCTCCCAGGATCAGGGACAATGCTCCCATCAGAATAGATTTACCGGCGCCTGTCTCTCCTGTAATGGCATTCAGTCGTGCCGAAAAATCAATGCTCAGTTCATCGATGATGGCATAATTCTGTATATGGATCCGCTGTATCATAAAAAGGCAAATTAAGTAATTCGCTCATTCCCGACGGCACAAGATTCCCACAGCCGGTCAGATCCGAACTTCGTCGGACCTGCTTCGCCACGGTCCTCCTCGTTCTTAGCCTTCGCTTCGCTTGGCTAGCCAAGGAATTTCGGCGACCTGCAGCAGGTGTGCAGCGTACCGGGCCAGTACGAACAGATAATCGCTCAGCCGGTTGAGATAGCGGAGAACCAGCGGTTCGACAAAAAGTTGCTCTTCCTGGAGGCGGACGCAACCTCTTTCAGCGCGGCGGCAAACGCAACGGGCGACATGGGCGGTCGAAACGGCTATATGGCCTCCCGGTAACAAAAATGATTTCATGGGTGGCAGGGCGGCGGTCATCCGGTCGATCTCCGCTTCCAATTTTTCAATGTCTTCTTCCCTCAAATCGGGGATTTTCAGTCGGGGTTCTTTTTCAGGATCGCAGGCAAGAGATGAGCCGATGGTAAAGAGGCGGTCCTGGATTTCCCGGAGAAATGGGGTTGATTCCGCGCTCAGGGGGGCGGAGGCTAGGATTAACTGATCGGTCAACAGTCCGATAAAGGAGTTGAGCTCGTCGACTGTGCCATAGGCTTCGATCCGAATACTGCTTTTAGGGACTTTAGTCCCGCCTATCAGGGCAGTCATGCCTTTATCGCCGGTTTTAGTATATATTTTTGTCGACATTATTTAAACGAGTTGGGGGGCTGCGGCGTGTCGGCGATCGCTCTCTATCACCCCGTCCCGGAGCCGGACGATCCGGTGGGCATAGTTGGCGATATCTTCCTCATGGGTCACCAGTACAACGGTATTACCCGATGCCTGGATGCTGGTAAAGATATCCATGATTTCGATAGAGGTCTTAGAATCGAGATTACCGGTAGGCTCATCTGCGAGGATCAGAGAGGGGTTATTGATAAGGGCCCTGGCGATGGCCACGCGCTGGCATTGACCGCCGGACAGCTCGTTAGGCTTATGATGACTTCTGTCCGTGAGGCTGACCTTCTCCAGGACAGCCATGGCCCGTTCCATACGTATCTTACGCGGAATGCCGGCATAGACAAGTGGCAAGGCAACGTTCTCCGCTGCGGTCAGGCGAGGTAACAGATTGAACTGCTGGAACACAAACCCTATCTCCACATTGCGGACATCGGCCAGGTTGTCGTCGGCCATTTTGCTGACGTCCTGCCCATTGAGGATATAAGCGCCTGCGCTGGGTGTATCGAGGCAGCCGAGTATGTTCATCAAGGTGCTCTTTCCTGAACCGGAAGGGCCCATGAGCGCTACATATTCATTTTTAAAAATGTCGAGTGACACCCCTTTCAACACGGGAAGCTCCTGTTTGCCCATAAAATAGCTCTTACGGATATCCACCAACTGGATAATAGGAACGGCCGGCTGGCCGGGGGGAGGGGGTTGCGTCATGTGGGGCGGGGGAGTTGAAGTCATGCTTTTCGGATGACTTTGGGTACCTTAAAATAGGTTCCGTCTGTTGCCGGGGCAGACGCCAGAGCCGCTTCACGGCTGACGGACCCCTGTAGGATATCCTCACGCAACACATTGGTTTCGGAGCTCATATGCAATAAAGGCTCGACGCCGGTCGTATCCAGCTCACCTAGTTTTTCCACGAAAAGGATCATCCGCTCGAGGTCTTTGCGGATCTCTTCTTTCTCGACAGCGTTAAACTCGAGGCGGGCCAGATTGGACAGATTATCGATCAATGCATCATTGACTTCCATGCAAGTGCTTTGGGACAAAAATAGCTATCTTCGCGCTTCCGTCAAAATCGCCGGAGGCAATTGGGGGACGGCATTACACACTATGGAAAAAAAGAAAGAAATCGTCATGAGTGGTATCCGGCCTACCGGAAGGCTGCACCTGGGCAATTATTTCGGTGCGGTAAGCAATTATGTCAAGATGCAGGATGCGTATACCTGTTACTTTATGATGGCCGACTGGCACGCCCTGACAACATTGCAGGAAACCAAAGATCTTCGGGGGCATGTCAGCCGGATGATGGCGGAGAATATTGCCTGTGGCCTCGATCCCGAGAAGGTGGCTTTTTATTGCCAGAGCCATGTACCGGAGACGGCCGAGCTCTACCTTCTTTTAAATATGCTGGCGTATGTCGGTGAATTGGAAAAGACACCTACCTTCAAAGATAAAGTCCGGCTACAGCCGCAGAATGTCAACGCAGGATTGCTGACTTATCCTGTGCTTCAGGCGGCAGATATCCTGCTGCACCGGGCTACGCTGGTGCCGGTCGGCAAAGACCAGGAACAGCACCTGGAAATGACGCGGAATTATTCCAACCGGTTCAACCAGCGATATGGCGAGGTCTTTCCCGAGCCCTATGCCTACAATTTCGGGGAGCAGCTGGCCAAGGTGCCGAGCCTGGATGGCGCGGGGAAGATGAGCAAGAGCGAGAATCAGAATGCCACGCTGTACCTGTCGGATGATGACGAAACCATCCGGGCCAAGATAAAAAAGGCGAAGACGGGGAGTGGAAGTGGGGGAGCGAATGTAGGGGATGGGGGCGGATCGGAGCAGATCGTGACGGCGATGCCGGAGTCTGTCGCCAATCTCTTCCAGCTGCTGCGATTGGTGAGTATACCGGAGGTCGTACAAAAATTCGAAAAAGACTACGAGGCGGGCACCATCCGTTATGGAGACATGAAAAAGGAGCTGGGCGAGGCGATGGTCGCTTTTATTGCACCGATCCGTGAAAAGGCAGAGGCGATCCGTCATGATGAACGCTATCTGCGGCGGGTGATGGAGCAGGGGGCTGCGAAGGCCAGAACCAGCGCTCAGGCTACGCTGCAAGTGGCCAGGGAGGCGATCGGGCTCAATTATTATTAACTTAACGCTACTTGGAAAATACCATGCTAAAGAACAAAAAGGCAAAACACATCGCGGTGGCCGGGAATATCGGCGCCGGCAAGACAACGTTAACGGAGATGTTGAGCAAGCACTACCGCTGGATCCCGCAGTTCGAGGATGTCGATCACAACCCTTATCTGAATGATTTCTATGAGGATATGCCTCGTTGGAGTTTCAACCTGCAGATATATTTTCTCAACAGCCGCCTCAACCAGCTGCTGGAGATCCATTCCGGCACCGAAACGGTGATCCAGGACCGTACGATCTATGAGGATGCGCACATCTTCGCCCCTAACCTGCATGAAATGGGGCTGATGAGCAAAAGGGATTACAATAACTATTTCCAGTTTTTTCAGACGCTGAAGCGGATGGTAGAGCCGCCGGATCTGCTGATCTATTTACAGGCCAGTGTGCCGACACTGGTGGCGCAGATCCAGAAACGGGGGCGGGAGTACGAGGAAAATATCCGCCTGGATTATCTGAAACGACTGAACGACTTTTATAACAAATGGATCGAAGGATATAAGGAGGGGCCACTGTTGATTGTGGATATTGATAAGAATAAGTTTCCGGAAAATGAGGAACATCTGGGGGAGATTATTACGAGGATCGACTCGCAGTTGTATGGGTTGTTTTAACCGGG